>CAZHAD010000029.1:0-33871 GCA_964529965.1 uncultured Leptospirales bacterium
TTTTATATTGACACAGATCGCGATTTTTTGTATATACATCCCGATGCAGCTTATAGTTGCTATAATGTTTCTTTGATAAAGTATAACTTCTTTGTCATAAAAGCTTCATAATATGTTAAACTTACATTGACCACCATTAAATAAGATCCAACAGGAGAACAACATGGGCATATTCAAGGAAGCGGGCGAGACCATCGTAAGATACGGGGAGCTTCTGATCAGCAAAACAGAGAGGCTGTCGAAGATCGCGAAGCTTAAAATCGACATCAAGAGGATTGAGCTCGACATCGGGATCGCGGAAAAAGAAACGGGCAGGTTCGTGATAGAAAAGATCGAAAAGGGCGAGGCTTCCGTTGATCTTAACGAGCCCAGGCTCAAGGAATTGAAAGATAAAATCAGCGATTTAAAAAAGCAGATCCAGACGAAGAGGGAGGAGATAGAAAAAATCAAGTCCGAGTCCGGATCTTCCAAAGATCAGGGCGCCGCTCAATAATGCCGGCATTCTCAAAAAAAATCATAGCCGCCATAAAATCCGCAACCGGCGATTTCACCGGCAAAGAGCTCGCGGTCAGACTGATACCCCGCGGACATGAAAAAAAGACAAAAAAGGGGAAAGGAAAAAAGGCTAAGCCGCGCGCTCCTGAACGCAACCTTTCACTCCTGGAGAAAACGCTTGAAGAGACCGTGGCCGCAGGCCTGGTCAAGCGGAATAAGAACCGATTCACGAGAATCCATTCATTCATCGTTGAGGGAAGGATACGGATCAAACCCTCCGGCGACGGGATTCTTCAGAGCGGCGACGGCGAAATCATCATACGGAAGGATGATTCGGCGGGCGCGCGCAACAATGATCTGGTGTCAGCCGAGATCGTCGACGTACGAAAGGGCGCTTTCTACGGAGAGGTCAAGAAAATCATACGGCGCGACCGGGACCTCTTTTTCGCGAAGGCCGTCAACCGCACGCGCGATCTCGTAATTTTTAATCTGCTCGACGTTCCCGGAAACCAGGAGGTCTGCTCCATCCCCGCCGAAGAGGGACCATCGCCTGGAGACATGGCGCTCGTAAGGCTCGAGCAGGGCTTTATCAGGGACCGGCAGCGCTGCAGCGTGATAAAAGTCTTTTCACCGGACGACGACCGGTACGATCTGGACAGGATCGTGATGAAGCACGCGCTTCCAGGGCCCCACGTCCGGTACCCGGAGCTTTCGGATGAGCGAAATCTGGTGCACGACAGCGGAACGCGAAAGGACTATACCTCCTGGTTCACCGTTACCATTGACGGAGAGAGCGCCAAAGACTTCGACGACGCCGTATCAATTGAAAAAAAAGGCGACGTCTATCTCCTTGCGGTCCATATCGCAGACGTGTCGGCCTATGTGCGCAAGGACTCGGGCCTTGATCGTGAGGCCCTGAACCGGGGCACCAGCCATTATCTGGGGAACAGTGTAATCCCCATGCTCCCCGAGATCCTCTCCAACGACCTCTGTTCTTTGAGGGAGGGGGTAGACCGGCTTACAATGTCGGTCGAGATGCGGATCGACCGCGGGGGGAAGATACTCGATCATTCATTCCACCGGGGAATCATTCGGGTCGCCAAGCGGCTCACCTACGATCTCGCAGACGAGATACTCGCGTCGGCGGAAAAGAGCCGCCTGCATGACGCGCTTTCCGTCATGTACGAGCTCACGTCTGTTCTTCACGCCAAAAGGATCGCGGAGGGAAGCCTGGAGCTCAATCTGACCGAAGAGGCCCTCATCTATGAAAACAACGTCGTCACCGATATCCGCTACTCCACGCGGCTTAAAAGCCATCAGATCATCGAAGAGTTCATGCTTTACACCAACGTGGTGGTTTCCCGCTCTCTGCGGCAGGCGGGCGCCCCCTCACTGTACCGCAACCATGAACCGGTAAGCCCGGAATCGCTCCAGAGCCTGAAGCAATTTCTGCGGCAGATGCATATCCCCTTCAAGACCTCGGGCAACGCCGGTATGAATATCCAGAGGGTGCTCGGCGCCATTGCGGGCACCGAGATCGAGCATGTGGTGAACCTGGTCATTCTGAAGTCGCTCATGCAGGCTTACTACGGCGCGATCCCCGAGGGCCACTTCGGGCTCGGGTTCGCGGATTACACCCACTTCACCTCCCCCATAAGGCGCTACCCTGATCTGGTGGTGCACCGGTGCCTGAAAAGCCTCATGGACGGATCGCGGCCGCCCTACTCCCAAAACGAGCTGATTCTCATCGGCGACAAAAGCTCGGAAATGGAGCGGGTGGCGCAATCGGCTGAGCGGGACTTCAAAAAAATAAAGTCGTGCAGGCTGATGGAGGAGCGTGTGGGCGAGGTGTTTCAGGCAATGGTGACCGGCGTCTCAAGATACGGCTTTTACGTCACGCTCGCAGAAACCCCCATCGACGGCATGGTCCCTCTCTGGGCCCTGACCGACGATTTCTATCTGGTCAAAGAGGACGAGTACACGGTCGTGGGAAGGCGATACGGCAGGCGCTTCAGGATCGGCGACAAGATAGCGGTCCGCCTCACGAACGTCGAGATCGAGCGGATGATCATAGACTTCGATCTGGCGTGAAGGGCGTTAAGATCGGAGCGCACGGAAATTCAAAAATTGACTTGCATCTCAACATAATGCGTGTTATATTCAATTAATGTAAATGCTCGGTTATTTCTTGTAAAAACTGACCTCACCCCCCCGCCCCGCTTCGGAAAGCTCAGCGCAAGTCTCTTCCATTAAGCAATGAAAAAAGGAGAGGGGGAGTGAAAGGATAATTACCAATCAATAAGGAAAACAAACATGAACCTGTACGCACGGAAAAGGATATTTAAATTCAAAAATACCGATACGGTGGCCCTGTTTTTAAGCGAACAGGGGGCAAAGGATTATAAAAAAGCATTACCACCGGAATTTCACTTCATACGCGCGCATATGGACCGCGCTCTTTTCAAGGGAAAGCAGGCAGAAGTTTTGTTCCTCCCTTTTGCGGAAAACCCGGCGGTGATAGTGTGCGGTCTGGGCAAAGATGAAGAGATCGACGGCGAAACGCTGCGGAAAGGCGCAGCCAAGGTCATCGGGCTGTGCAGGGATAAATCCATCGCCGAGATACACATCATCCCGCCGGATATCGCATCAATGGAGCCCGGCCATGTCCTCTCCTCACTTGCGGAGGGTGCCTATCTCGCGAACTACAGCTTCGATAAATACAAAACAAAAAAAACCGAGGACGGCGAGGCCGTTCTCAAAAGAGCCCTGTTTTACACCGATGCAAAAGACGCTGATCCGCTTCTTGCAAAAATCAAAATCGTGTGCGGCAACACCCTACTCTGCCGCGATCTCGTGAATGAGACGAGCGACAAGAGCGATTCCCGCTGGATAGCGCTCCAAGCCAAGGCCCTGGCGAAGCTCCCGGGCGTCTCCTGCACGGTGTACGGCAGAAAGGAGATCGAGAAGATGAAGATGGGGCTCCTCCTCGCGGTGAACAAGGGGAGCACAAGGCCGCCCCAGTTCGCCGTACTGACGTACCGGGGCGACAAAAAAAGCAAAAAATTTCTCGCCCTGGTGGGCAAGGGCATCACCTTCGATTCCGGAGGCATGAACCTTAAGCCCACCGGCCATATCGAGGACATGAGGGTCGACATGGCGGGGGCCGCCGCCGTGCTCTTCGCGTTCAAGTCGGCGGCCGAGCTCCGGCTGAAAAAAAACATTTACGCGCTTCTCCCGCTCACGGATAACATGCTCTCGAACGATTCATACCGCCCGGGTGACGTGTTCAGGGCCTACAACGGGATGAACGTGGAGATAGGAAACACCGACGCCGAGGGCCGCCTGGTGCTCGCTGACGCGCTGGCGTTTGCCGAAAAAAAGCTCAAGCCCGACAGCATCGTTGACATCGCCACCCTCACCGGAGCGTGCGTGGCGACGTTCGGGGAATACATCGCCGGATACCTAACCCCTGACGACGACCTTGCCCGGCTCCTGGAGGACTCAGGAACCGCGACCGGCGACCGCGTATGGCGCCTCCCCCTTCTCAAGGATTATGAAGATAACCTCAAATCGGACATCGCCGACATCACCAACATCTCTTCGGAAAAAAACGCGGGGACCATCATCGGTGCGGTATTCCTGAAAAGTTTCGTATCAACGGCCCGTTGGGCGCACATCGACATTGCGGGAACGGCGCGCTACACCAAACCGCGCGGCTACCGGCCCAAAAACGCGACCGGGTACGGCGTGCGGCTCCTGGTGGAGCTCATTTCAAGATGGGCGGGCTAATTGAACCGGTATCCCTGGCATCGAAAAAGGGTGATGCATGCGGTGACGACCTGCGGATCGTAGAGGAGGCCCTGGTTCATCTCCAGCTCCTTGAGGGCGGAGTCGAGCCCGAGCCCGGCCTTGTAGGGCCGGTCGATGGTCATGGCCTCGACCACGTCAGCGACGCAGAGTATCTTCGCCTCCAGCAGAATCTGGTCCCCCTGCAGGCCGCGGGGATAACCTGAGCGGTTCAGCTTTTCGTGATGCTGGTACACGATCTCGGCGATCGGCCAGGGAAAATCAATCGATTTCAGAATATCGTAGCCGACCTGCGGGTGCTTTTTGATGAGCATGAACTCCGCGTCGTCCAGCTTTCCGTGCTTGTTCAATATCTCCGACGGCACGTATATCTTTCCCACGTCATGGATCATGCTCGCCATGCGGATGCCCTCGATGACGTCTTCCGGCAGCCCCATGATCTTCGCGATCCCGCAGGCGACCTCGGTGACCCTTCTCTGATGCCCGGCCGTGTACTGGTCCCTCGACTCCAGCACATACCCCATGGATTGGATGATACCCTCGAGGGTCTTGCGGAGCTTGTTTACGCTCTGGTTCAGCTCGTCCGTGCGCGCCTCGACGAGTTCCTCGAGATGATTGCGGTATTTTTGTATCTCTTCCTCGACGATTTTGCGGTCCCCTATCTCCCTGGTGATATAGACGAAGCCGATGCTTTTTTTCTCGCCGTCCTTCATCACCGCGACGCTCGACTCGACCGGAATCTCCTCACCCTCCGAGGAGATGAAGCGGTGCTCCACCCTCTTGATATGCCCGTTATTGAATCCCACCTGCTCGAACATCTCGAGCAGATCCTCCTCGTGCAGATATGACGAGATATTCGTGCCGATCAGCTCGCTCCTGCTTTTCCCCAGGACCTTCATCGACGCGTCATTGACGAATACGATATTCCCATCGTTGTCGCACAGCATGAAGCTGTCGGAGGAGATGCGTATGGAGCCGAGAAGGCGCGCGTAATCCAGCTCGAAAAGCTTCTTCTGGGTCACGTCATACAAGTTCAGGACCAGGCCCCTGATCATGGGGTCGTGAAGCCGGTTGTTTATATCTCCCTCAAGGTAAATCCACGCCCCCCGTTTGTGCTGATATCGGAACTCGGGAAAATTGAGCGAGGATCCCTCGAGGTTAAGCGCCATGCGAAATATGCCTTCGATTTTATCGATGTCATCGGGATGCACGTACTGCATGAATTTTTTCCCGGTCAGATCCTCCCTCCTGTATCCTATGAACCATTCAAACGAGGGGGTAATGTAGCCGATCTCGCCGTGGGAATCGGTGAGAACCACGATGGTCCGGATGCTATTGAGAAGTGAACCGAGCTGTGTGCCCTCCTCCAGACGCCGTACCTTGCTTTCAAGCTCCATTACCCGTTCCACCAGGTCGCTTTTCTTTAAATTAACCAGATCATTCATAAGGAAGATGACACCTCGCGAAGAATTATTTTCGTCGTCCATGCGGGGATGATATTCAGAGAACAAACCCCGCAGCCTTACCACATAATTATTAAAATTTGCATATAAGCGACTGCGTACCTTCCATGCACGTGGACGGGTGATTTTGCCCAATGAAAACCGGACCGTCACCGCGTTCCGGTGTGCTTAATGTTAACGATTTAATACTCGATTAAATTATCGGTCTGCCGGCGGCAAATAATCCAGATTTATTTTATGATCAAGAATGCAACCGGCTGTCCGGTTCCCGGCATGAGGCACTATTATATCTTGACAAGCAACTGATATGCTGAAAAAAATATTTCGGGGGAAATGAAAATGACCTATTCATTGAATGAAATTATCGACATCGCGATCGGCATTGAGGAGACCGGATACCGATTTTATATGGAATGCATCAGTGGATTCAAAGATCCCCTGATCAAGGATGTTTTTGAGTTTCTCGCCAAGGAGGAGCTGGCGCACAAGCGGACCTTCCAATCATTCAGGGAAGAAAACTACGGCAAAAAAGGTGTATTGAACGAAGAATATTATCTGTACCTGAAGGCGATCGGTGGCTCGAGGCTTTTTGAAGAGAGGGAAAAAAACGCCGGAAGGATGATTTCGGAAACGGCCATGCCGATGGATGCTATCAAGGACGCCCTCGTCCTGGAAAAGGAATCGATACTTTTTTACACGGAGATGAAGGAGCTATACCGCGGCGAAAAGAAACCGGCCAGGCTCATCAATTCGATCATCGCCGAGGAAAGGAAGCATGTCGCGACCCTGTATGACCTCTCACAGAAAATCAAAGTCATTTGAATATATCGCCTGTTTCCCTGAACCAGAGGACAAAATCAAGATGGCTGAGGGGTATGGCCGTGCGCTGTGCGTATGCGCGCAGCCTGTTTTCAATATCCAGATAGATCCGGCGGGGCATTGACTGCGGTATCGTATCGATCAGGCCGATCAGGCGCATGTTCTTCAAGACATGGCGATCGAGTATGGCGATGTCCTCCCCCAGCCCGATGTTCCTCAGATAGTGGCTCGCCTCCTTATAACCAAACCCCCTCACGTTTTTGAAAAGACAATCCCTCATGCCCACAGTATTGCCGGCCAGTCTCAAAACGTCCCGTATTGTATATGCTCCCCGGTCCAAGAATTTTGTGCGTGCTTCAAGGATGTATCTGGTTTTATTGTTTTTAAACCGGACGATGTTCAACTCACGGCATATTTCCTCAAAGCCCCCATTGAAAAGAAACCCTTTTTGAACCAGGTTTTCCACCGCGCACCAGCACCTTCTGGCGCCTGACTGGGGCGTGAGCAGGCAGAAAACAAGCTCTATGAACAGATCCCTGTTGTCCCCCTTCTCCCAGATGGAGCTGAACGCCCGCATCCGGGCCTCGACCGATTCGCTGATTTCCCGGTGAACAGCAGTGATTTCATGAGTGATTTTTTTTGAAACGCGCATTGAAACCCCGCGATCATTTCATTATATTTACCGCAACTGGCTCATGAATAATCATTGCTGGAAATGAAACAAGCAGATTATTTTTAAAAAAAAGAAAACGGGGATACAAGGGAGCTGTTATGGACCGGAATGAATTACACATAGGAGATGCCGCACCGGGCTTCACCCTGCCGGACGCGGAGGGAGCGGAGGTGACGCTCCATTCCAGAATGGGCTCATGGGTGGTGCTCTATTTTTATCCGAAAGACGACACCCCGGGTTGCACCGTCGAGGCGGTCAACTTCACCGCGCACGCGCGTGATTTCAAAGATCTGAACGCCCAGGTGATCGGGATAAGCCCCGACTCGTGCGAAAGCCACCGGAAATTCATCCTGAACCACGGCCTCGGCATACTCCTCCTGAGCGACACAGACAGGAGCGTGCTGGAGCAATACGGCGTGTGGCGTCTTAAGAAGACCTACGGGAAGGATTCCTACGGAGTGGTGAGGTCGACCTTCCTTATCGATCCGGACGGCGTCATCCGGCGCATATGGAGGAAGGTGGATGTCAAGGGACATGCGGAGGAAATCCTATCCACTCTCGTCGAGCAGCAGTCCAGGCGGGCCGGATAGCACCATGAACAGGCCTATTTTATATATGAGGTAAACAGGTAATCCCTGAAGATGCCCTTTTTGTTCTTATCGAAGTAGGGATGGGGTTCGTTTGCGGCTTCATGGCAGCCGATGCAGAGCCTGCCGTCGATGCGCCTGAGGGGCTTTTTAGGCTTTTTCACATAGTAAAACCAGCCGCGAAGCGCTTGGCTGCTTTTTGAGTTTTTAACCATTATGGTAAGCTCAGGCTCTTTCCTGTTTACGTCCCGTTTTTTCTTATAAACCTCTTTTATTATAATGGATCCGTCAGGCATATCGATCATGTCAGTCCCGGTCTTGTCCTTGGTCATGACCGCCGAGAAGGCGGTTTTATTCGCATATATCACGCGGACAGTGTCTCCGTGACCGGGGACCGGGTAGTCGAGAAGCTTTTTAACCGGTTTTTTCCATGAGCGGTAGTCCGCGGGAACCGAAAACTTTTCCTCGTGTTTTGTCGAACAGCCGGGAAGCAGCGCGAGTATCAAAAGGACAGGCAGATATCTTCTCATATCGTCCTCCTCAGAGTAAATATTTTAACCGGCCTGCTTTTCCCCTTGACCCGTATCGGATCATGCTCCTTGACTTCAACCACATCTTTAACGTGATCGTAGCTGTATTCCGACAGTATGATCGTGTTCCTGCCGGCGACCGATACGAGCCTTGCTCCCAGGTTGACCGCATCGCCGATCACCGTCCTGTCGATCCTGTCGAGTGAGCCCATGTTTCCGGATATCATATCGCCGGTATTGATCCCTATGCCGACCGCCATGGAATCGTCGCCGCCACCGTATATACGGATCATGCTATTCCTGATCTCCTCAGCCGTTTTCACGGCGCGGTACACCATGTCCTCACCATCATACACCGCCATCAGCTCGTCGCCGACGAACTTGTCGATGTCGCCGCCGTACTTCTGAACAACGGCCGCCTGCATATTCATGACGTCGTTCAGCATCGTCATCACCTCCTGCGGGTCCCTGGTCTCTGAAAAGCTCGTAAAGTTCCTGATATCGGTGAAAAGTACGGTCAGGTTCTTTTTCTCCCCGCCGAGCCTGATCTCCTCGTCGGTTTGGATGTGCGCCAGGGTCGACTTTGAAACGAACTTGGTCAGCTTGAAACGCTCGTTCAGGCCGTCGATCATCGCATTTATTCTTCCCGCCAGCAGGCCGATCTCATCAGTGTACTGGAGCACCGCCTTGACCTTAAAATCGCCGTCCCCCACCCTTTCGACAACATTCGCGATCTTGAAAACCCTCGATATGATCACCTGCCTGATGAATATGACGATCACGGAGGTGAGGATGAAAACCACGATGCCATAAATGGCGATCGATATGAGGATGTTATCCCGCGCCCTTTGGTACACCGCGTTGACCGGCGTCGATATCCTCAACACCCCCCTGATGACGTGATCGAGGCCGTGGCACCTCGAGCATTTCGGCTGATTGAACAGAACCTTGTAGATCACCAGGCGCTTGTCCGCTCCGGTGACATGGCGAACGAAGATATCGTTAATCGTCGATACCGCGGTCTTGAAATCCGGGTTTGTGATTTTCTCACGGGGAATGAATTCGGTTTTTGGCTTGAACTTTTCTTTCCCGAGATTGTCATTCACATGCTCCAGGGTGGTGTTGTCCGAAAAGGCGGTCACCCCGTTAGCGCGGAAAAGCTTGATCTCCGATGCGAAATTGGCCCTGGTAAAATCCAAGAACAGCTCGACCGCGATGGGAGCTTCGCCCGGAAGCATATTGTTCTTTATGGCCCGGTAGATGATATTCGCCTCCTGGCGGATCTCATCCTCCTTCGTCCCTATGATCGTCGCGTTCTGCGAGCGCAGGTAGTAGGCAATCGTCAGGCCTATGCCAACCAGAATAATGCTCACAATGATCATCGGCACCTTAAAGGAGATGCTGTTGAAAAACGACACCCGTTTGTCTTCCATGATTGCTCCTATTGCTTATAGGTAATGACCTATTAAATTTTTATCAACCAATTTTTTATGGGCACAATTAAAAACTGCTTTCCCCAATATTAAAACAATGAAAAAAAGCAGTTTTATCCTTGAATGTGCCCAAAAGGAAACATCCATAAAATGTTTTTAGAAGTTTCCTTATACTGATTCATGATATTTTCTTGACCGTGGATAGTATAAAATACAAGAAAAGAATTGTTGACAAATAGGTTCATTGGTATAGCTTATGATTGACACAAGGTTCATTGAACAGGATCATCGATTCGGCCTGATTCTCATGATACAAGTGATTATTTTAGTTGTGGAGGACGCTTGAAAGAAGTCAAAATGAGAGACTCCACGTACCAGGACGTGGCCGGTACATCGCATGAGATGAATCATACGGTGGAGGAGTTGAAAGAATTTCTGAAACGGAACGGCATAAGCCCTTCCTACCACCGGCTGAAGATATATGAATACCTGGTGAATACCTATATCCATCCGAGCGTGGACATGATTTACGGCGATATCATACAATACATCCCCACGCTCTCGAAAACGACCATCTACAATACGCTTAAAACCTTTGTGAAAAAAGGAATCGTGTGCCCGCTGACGATCGACTGCACGGAGGTCCGCTACGACGCCGAGATTTCGTTTCACGCACACTTCAAGTGCCAGAACTGCGACGGACTGTATAACGTGTGCGCGGACCATATGCTCCATAAAAATAAAATCAGCTCGGCGAAAAAAATAGATGGACACAGGGTGACCGAAAAGCATATGTACTTTAAGGGTATCTGCAAAAATTGCCAGTAACGTTTTTTTAACCTCAACACATGCGGCGCTAATCATGCGGGCCGTTTCCAATGCCGGCACAAGCAAAAGTTAGTCGCCCAACCTTACCGGCGTGCGGCCGATCGTTTGTTCTATTCAAACGCACCTGAAAACATCAATTCGCAAGGAGGCTACTTCAATGGATCCGGTAATGCTTTCAAGGATACAATTCGGACTGGTGGCGGGATTCCATTTCATCTATCCGCCCCTTACGTTCGGCCTGACCCTGATCATTCTGATCCTCGAGACAAAATATCTGATTTCGGACGATCTCCTGTATAAAAAGATCTCGACATTCATGATCAAGATACTCGCCCTGATCTTCGCGGTCGGCGTCGCCACCGGCATCGTGCTGGAATTTTCGTTCGGGACCAACTGGTCGAATTATTCCAGGATGGTGGGTGACATCTTCGGATCTCCTCTTGCAGCCGAGGGAATTTTCTCGTTTTTCCTTGAATCGGTGTTCCTCGGGGTGCTGATCTTCGGAAGAAACAAAGTTTCCAAACGCACCTACTGGGCATCCGCGCTCCTGGTGTTTATCGCATCGCATCTGTCCGGACTCTGGATCCTCATTGCGAACTCCTGGATGCAGACGCCTGCCGGGTTCAAGATCGAGGGAGGCCGGGCGGTCCTCACCGATTTTTTCGCGGCCATATTCAACGATTCGGTCCTGATCCGCTTCCTGCACACCACGATAGCCGGCTGGATCACCGGGTCCCTGTTTACCGCAGGCGTCGCATCCTGGTTCATACTGAAAAAAAGGGACATGGAGGCGGCCAGGCCACTGTTGTCCGTATCCCTCGTGATATTCATGGCAACCGCGGTGCTTCAGTTCGGCGCAGGGCATCTTCACTCGGTCGAGGTTGCGAGGATGCAGCCGCCGAAAATGGCATCTTTTGAGGCGCTGTGGAAAACCCAAGCAGGCGCGCCCATGTCGATCATCGGGATTCCAGATCCTGATCAGAAAAAAACCCATTACGAGATCGCGGTGCCCAAGCTGTTGAGCCTGCTCATCGACTTCAATCCCAACGGCACGGTCCAGGGCCTGGATCAATTCAATAAAGACGACCTGCCGCCGATCGTCATAACCTACCTCACATACCACGGTATGATCCTGATCGGCTCGCTGTTCGCACTGATGGCTTTTATCGGATTAGTTCTCATGCTGACAAGAAAGCTCCATGAGTCCCGCTGGTACCTCTGGCTGCTACTCGTCACGACCCCGCTTCCCATCGTCTCCAATACCATGGGATGGATGTCGGCCGAGATCGGCAGGCAGCCGTGGGCGGTATACCGGGTGCTCAGGACCGCGGACGCGGCATCGGTGGTCGTTCCGGCCGGGCAGATCCTTTTCTCGATCATCATGTTCAGCGTCATCTACATCCTCATTTTCGCGGTATTTCTCATGCTTCTTATAAAAATCGTGCGGAAGGGGCCTGAAAACGTTACCATAGGATACGTGGGGGAATGACATGGATACAACAACACTTCAGGTTTTACAGACAGTCTGGTTTTTTCTCATCGGCTTTCTTCTTCTCGGATATTCAGTGCTTGACGGCTTCGACCTCGGAATTGGGACCCTGCTTCCGTTTATCGCGAAGAACAAAAAGGAAACAGCGACGCTTTTGACCAGCATCGGACCGGTATGGGACGGAAACGAGGTATGGATCATCACCGCGGGCGGTGCCTTGTTTGCTGCTTTTCCGCATGTGTACGCAACCGTATTCAGCGGGTTTTATCTCGCGCTTATGCTCCTTTTATTCGCGCTGATATTCAGGGCGGTGTCGCAGGAGTTCTGGTCCATGGACGAGGCACGAAGGGGGTTGTGGAAATGGACCTTTTCGCTGGGAAGCTTTCTGGCCGCGCTTCTGTTCGGGGTGGCCCTGGGGAATGTAATCGCCGGCGTGCCCCTGAGCGAAAAAATGGAATTTACCGGTAATTTTTTCACCCTGCTCAGGCCCTACCCGGTCGTCCTGGGCCTGCTCGGATTTTCCGCAATACTGCTACAGGGGAGCACCTATGCAATCCTCAAAATAAAAGAAGGACCTCTTCAAGATAAGTTCAGAACTGCGGGCAAATGGATATGGGCGGCGCTCGTTTTCTTCTGGGCCCTGTCCCTCATACTGACCGCCGTATACCTGCCGGAGGGCATGAAGAATCCGTTAGCCTGGATATGCACTGCAGCGCTCGTCGTCTTTCTGGTCCTCAATCGGATATGGATGGACCGAAAAAACGATTCGCTTCCCTTTATCACGTCAACGCTTTCTCTCGTAAGCCTCTGGAGCATTGCAGGATCGCTCCAGTTCCCTAAGCTGGTGAGGGCCCTGCCCGGAAGTGCCGCCCATTTGACGATATACAACAGCTCATCCACTGAATTGACCCTTACGGCAATGCTGGTCATTGCGCTGATCGGGATGCCGATCGTCATCGGATACACCATTTATGCATACCGGATATTCAGGGGCAAGGTGAATTTGTAAAGTTTAAATAATAAATGTAAACAAGGAGCATTTCATGAAGAGTATAAAAGGAACCTTGACCGAAAAAAATCTCCTGGCTTCATTCGCCGGCGAGTCACAGGCTCGGGGACGGTACACCTATTTCGCCTCACAGGCAAAACAGGAAGGATACGAACAGATCGCCGCCATTTTCATCGAGACCGCTGAAAACGAAAAAGAACACGCCAAACGCTTCTTCAAATTCCTCGAGGGGGGGATGACGGAGATCACGGCGGCGTATCCCGCCGGGATGATCGGAAGCACTGCGGACAATCTCGATGCGGCAGCCGCCGGGGAACGCGAGGAGCACACCAGGCTGTACCCGGGCTTCGCACGCGTAGCTGAGGAAGAAGGGTTCAAGGAGATCGCGATCGCGTGGCGCCGCATCGCCGATGTCGAGATGAGGCATGAGGAGCGCTACCTCGACCTGCTAAAAAACGTCCGGGAGGGGACCGTGTTCAAAAAAAATGAAAAGACGAAATGGAAATGCCGCAACTGCGGGTATATCCATGAAGGGACCGGCGCACCGGAATCATGCCCCGCATGCCAGCATGCGAAGTCATATTTTGAGGTGTTTTCGGAAAGGTATTAGGAAGGAGAGGGTTTCCGAAATGTAGCTGCGTAGCGCGCTACGCAGCTACATCATCCTTACCCCGGTATATTTGTATCTCAGCACGAAGGAAGGCCTTCTACCACAAATCCTGAGCCGCGCCATGTATCCAGATAGTTTATCGTAAGCCCGCTCAGATCCGAAATATAATCCTTTACACGTTCGTCCGTGATTATCTTTATTCCTTTCATCTCAACCGCGTTGTTATTTTCTTCTCCCAGCTCATCCAGAGCCAGCCCCAGACGGGGACCGCCTCAGCCGAATCCCGCGAAGAGTATACGCAACGCCGGATGTTTTAATTCCGATTCGGACAATATACGCGTAAGTTTTTCATGCGCGATATCTGTTATACTAATATTCATATGCACCCCTGCACAAGCGTAATAACCTCGAAAATACCCTGTCTTAATCGTAAAAAGGTTTACTTATAACATACCGGTTCGCCTGCCCAATGTCAAATAAAAATTTAGAATTTTAGTGTTTTATTTAATATTCGTCAGCTTGCGGGGAGCAAATATCTACCGTCAAATACAATAGAGGAATACATTATCACGCACTTTCCTCATGCGGGGACACCCGACTAAATTCCGGTTCCGTCCCTGAAATGAAACTCGTCGGCCTGTCCCTGCATAATCCGGGCGCCTGCAGGAACGTCGCGCGTGATCCAGACATTGCCGCCTATCTCGGCGCCCTCGCCGATGGTCACCCTTCCGAGTATGGTGGCGCCCGAGTAGATGATCACGCCGTCTTCAACGACCGGATGACGCAGAATGCCCTTGATCGGATTCCCTGATTCATCGAGGGGGAAGCTCTTTGCTCCGAGGGTGACGCCCTGGTAAATCCGCACGTTGTTGCCGATCACCGAGGTTTCGCCGATCACCACGCCGGTGCCGTGGTCGATGAAAAACGATTCGCCGATCCTGGCCCCTGGGTGGATGTCGATGCCGGTTTCGGAATGGGCCATCTCGGAGATGATCCTGGGTATGAGCGGAACCTCGAGCTCGTAGAGCTCGTGCGCGATACGATGGTTGGCGAGCACTGAAAGGCTCGGATAGCAGAAGATGGTCTCACCCACGCTCTTTGCCGCGGGGTCGCCGTTATAGGCGGCGAGTGCGTCAAGGGTGAGCAGGCGCCGCAGCAGGGGCAGTGAAAGAACGAAGCGTTGGGCTATGTCCTTGGACTTGCTTTCGCAGTCCACGCAGTAGCGGTGATCCTTCCCCTCCTCCGCGCAGACAAAGCAGAACCCCCGCTTGATCTGTTCCGCCATGAAGTTGAACGCCCTGTATATGGTCGATCCGATATAATACTTCATGGTCGGAGGCCTGATGTCCGAATTTACGAAAAATCCCGGGAAAAGGACGGACTTCAGCAAATCGACGATCTCCCTGAGCAGGTCGATCGAGGGCATGGGGAAATCGTGATGGGTTCGGTGATACACCAGCGCGTACGATTCGGGCTTGCAGAGCGAATCAACGGTCTGTTTTAGCGTCTCTTCGGCCAGACGGTCGTTATCGTTTTTTTCAAATTCAGATTTCATCGCCCCTCCCCTGTTTTTGTTCACGCGCCGGGTCATGGAGGGCATATGGCGCAGACGGAGCGAAACACCTCGGTTGAAAGATAACGGTCGCCACGGTCCGGGAAAAGCACCACCACGGTCGATCCGCGCGGCAGGTCTCTGGCTGCCTTCATGGCGCCCCACATGGCCGCGCCGCTCGATATGCCGCAGAAGAGCCCCTCCGTCAGGGCGAGATTCCTCACCGTATCGAAGGCGTCATCGTCCGAACATTCGAGCTTGTCGCTGAGGAGGGCCGGCTCATAAATTTCGGGAACGATGGATTCCTGCATGTTTTTCAATCCCTGGATCCTGTGATTGGGGGAGGGCTCGACGCCCACCACCCTGGTGCCGGGGCTGTGCTCCCGGAAATAGCGCGCACATCCCATAAGGGTGCCGGTGGTCCCCATGCCCGCCACGAATGCGTCGATCCGTCCCTTGACGTCCCGGAGGATCTCTGGCGCCGTGGTCTCGTAATGGGCGAGCCAGTTTGCGGTGTTGGTGAATTGGTTCGGCATATAGTACTGCTCGGGAAAATGTTCGATGATATGAAGCGCGCGGGTGATGGCCCCGTCGGTCCTGTCACAGCCGGGCGTCAGCTCAAGCTCCGCGCCCATGGCGATCAGGATGGAGCGTCGCTCCTCGCTCACGCACGCGGGCATGGTAAGCTTTATGCGGTAGCCCATGGCTGATGCAACCATGGCCATTCCTATTCCGGTATTGCCCGATGTAGGCTCGAGAATGGTCCTGTCCTGCGTCAGCTCTCCCGTTTCGACGGCCTTCTTTATCATATAATATGCGGGCCTGTCCTTGACCGAACCCCCGGGATTGGCTCCCTCGAGCTTGGCCAGTATTCTCACGCCGTTATTTTCCACATTCCACAGCCTGCGTATTTCCACAAGCGGGGTGTTTCCTATGGCATCCAGTACGCTGATCTCTCTCCTCCCTTTAAGCGCTCAAGGCCGGTTCTCCCGACGAATTTTGAATATCAGGAATTCAACATGACGAATTGCAAGTAATTTTTTTTATAATATTGGAATTTATCTCCCATCAGGGAAGATGCCTGTTAACGTAGCTTGAATAGTCTATCTGTATCGGGTTGTATTCCGCGGTCATCAGCGGCGAGGAGATTATGTAATCAGCGGTGGACCGGTTGCATGCGGTGGGAACATTGTAAAGCACGCAGATGCGGAGCAGGGCCTTGACGTCAACATCATGGGGCTGCGGCTCCATCGGGTCCCAGAGAAAAATCACCAGATCGATTTTCGAATCTGCTATATGCGCGCCAAGCTGCTGATCCCCGCCGAGTGGGCCTGATTTCAATTTTGTGACGTTTACCAGTGTGCCGTCGACATCGTTCGCTTTTACCCTGAGTGCGGACTCGACCAATTGGCCCGTCGTTCCGGTGCAGATCAGATCATGCAGCACGAGGATGCTCCAGTTCCACTCCACCCATTCTATAAGGTCCTTTTTTCTGTTATCGTGCGCGATGAGTGCGATTCGTTTTCTATCCATTAATCCTCCTCCTATTGAATATTGGATACTGAAGACGTATAAAAAGTTATAATACAGAGAAAAAAAATAGGTGCCTCGGCTGCTGTCAATTATTTATCAGGCTGTTCAATTAAGCAGTTGAAAATCATAATTCACGCCGTGAGATGTTACTCATATGCACTTTTTAAAATTTTTTTTAACGCATTCGATATTATACATAATTTTTTTATTACTATTAAATAACATTATAATATAATAAATAATGATGATAAGAAAAAATTATTTTATATAAAGTATCGTTTAAGCACAGCGAGCAGAAATCAAAAAGAAAAAAATATATATAAATATAATTTTGTTCAAGTATAACTATAATGAACAAGCATCAGTTTTAAAACAAATAATGAAGCATTAAACGAGACAGGTATCAGCGGAAAAATGATCCAACCACATAATTTTAATTACCAGGAGGAAACAAAATAATGAAACAACGGAACGCGCACCTGGTGGGAAGCATTCCTTTTAAAGATGAAAGAACGGCAATGACCAAGGCGATAAAGTACCTTTCAAACGGCTTGAGGTCCCTGCCGGACGGGGAGATCGGCAAAAAATCGCGACGCCACAAGCTCGGTGAGCGATTGGGTTGGATTCAATGGGTGGTCGAAGGCCTGGGAGAAACTCCCGCGTTCAGCCTGGTCAAAAAACCTGCATTTGAAAGGAGGCTGGGTTTGTGGGCGGACTACCGGTCCGGACTCCGCTACCGGTTGAACGTTCCTATTTCCGAGCTTCACCGGTATCTTGACTTCGGATATCCTGAATATTTCAAGAAAAACTACAAAATCTTCCAATCACTCAAAAAAAAGCACAGGCTGAAAAACCTCAGATTCCAGTTCGGCATACCCGGGGCCCTTGACTTGTCATTGTTCAGCCTCGGGTTCATCAACGGCTTCAGGGCGCGCAAGGCTTTTGAAGACCGTCTTGCCTACGAGGTCAATGCCATGCATGAAATAGCCGGTGACGACGTGCTGTTTCAGATCGAGGTTCCGGTCGAGCTCGGCCTTTCACTCAAGCTGCCGGCGGTCCTAAGGCCGTTGGCCGTAAGGCAGGCGGTGAAGAGCATCATATCCCTGGTAAAAAAAATAGACAGGGACGCGGCGATGGGGGTACACCTCTGTCTCGGCGATCTGAACAACAAGCCCTTCAGCAGAATCCGGAGCGCCGCACCACTGGTCGCGTTCTCGAATGAGCTGGTAAAGCAATGGCCGCGGGGCCGGGCGCTTGAGTTCATCCACTATCCGCTCGCCATGGCGGACATACCACCCAGCACGGCTCCGCGTTTTTACAAGCCGATGGGAAAGCTTGATCTTCCAAAAAAAACGAGGTTCATCGCGGGATTCGTCCACGAAGAGCTCGGCGATAAAGAGCACGCGGAGATTTTATCGGTCCTTGAAAGCTTTCTCGGCCGGAAAGCGGACGTGTCTTCTTCATGCGGGCTCGGAAGGCGAACGCCGGAAACGGCCGAGCTGATATTGAAAAAAACAGCGAAGCTGATCTCTTCCATGGAAAAAGGAAAAAAATAATCGATGTATCTATCAAGGAGGGTCATTGTGAACATAACCTGCGCCGGGCTCGCCGCACTGTTGCTTTTTGTTCCACTGGATATCCGTCCCTACGAGCTGCGGATCGGGTACAGGGATTTTAATCTGGGCCTCGACAGGGACGAGATCAAGCATATCATCGTGAAACACTACGGGGGGAACGCGGTAAAGTATTTCATCAATGGTGACATTTTGATGAATCTAGGGGACATGATACGGACGAGATTTTCATTTGATCAAAATCAACGGCTGTATAAAATAAATGTCCAGCTCAAATACGTGGATATCGCCGAGGTGAGAAAGCGGCTTGTCGATAAATACGGTCAGCCTAACGATTATACGACCGAGGAATGGAACGAGGGGGACAAGCTGTATCTGATGGGACGCTGGCTGATCGAAAAGCAATACTCCATAGCCCTGTGGGAGAGCTACTACTGCAGAAACCGGAAATTCATACCATGCGTCATCCATGTGAATTATGTCGACCTGCACCTCAAGAAGCTCAAGGAAACCCACGAGAGGAACCTCAAAGAGGAGGAGAAAAGAAAAAAAACAAATAATGCGTACGAGGGCTTCTGAGGAGCGATCATGAAAACAATTTCATCCATTCTGCTATTCTGCCTCTTCTGCATCTCATGCGCCGTTTTGTATAAAACCCCCGTGCCCCTCCGCGCCGACTACTTTCAGGAAGGAAGGCGAGCGGACCGCGACACCCTGTTCGTGTTTCTCCCCGGCCACCTGAGCTCGCCGCAGGATTTCGTAAGGGAGCATTTCATCGAAATGCTGGGGCGATACCATCCACGGATAGACTCGGTCGCGGTCGATGCGGGGCTCGGCTATTATATAAAAAGGATGCTGCCCGAGCGGCTCCTCAGTGACGTGATCGAGCCCGCACGCAGGGCGGGATACAAAAAAATTTGGCTCATCGGAATTTCCATGGGGGGGAGCGGTGCCCTCTGGTACGCGAAGGAGCATCCGGGCACGATACAGGGGGCCCTCCTTCTCTCCCCGTTTCTCGGGGACAAACCGGTGATAGATGAGATCGATGCGGCAGGAGGACTGAAAAAATGGAGTCCGGCCCTTCCGCTCCGCGCAGGCGACTACCAGCGCGGGCAGTGGCTATGGCTCAAGCGGTACATCAACGCGCCGGACCGGCTTCCCGTTCTGGCGATCGGCTTCGGGGATTCCGACCGGTACGTAAAGGCGAACCGGCTCCTTGCGGACATACTGCCGGAAAACAGGGTCTTCCGCGCGCCCGGGGGCCACGACTGGAGCACATGGCGGCTAACTTACGAAGAATTTTTGTCAAGCGGGCTGGTCCGCTGAGCCTATTCATACCGATCGGCACAGTAAGAGCTCCGCACGTACGGTCCGCTCTCCACATGGAGAAACCCGGCCTCAAGCGCCCTGATTTTATAGCACTCGAACGCTTCAGTAGGAAGGCGCGAGGCAACGGGAAGATTCACCTTCCCGGGCCGCAGATACTGGCCGATGCTGAGGTAATCGCACCCCGCCCCCCTCAGATCGCGGAACACTGCCTCAAGCTCCGATGCGGTCTCCCCCAAGCCGACAAGAAGGCCCGATTTAGTCCGCAGACCGCGTGAGCAGGCTTTCGCGTATGACAGCACCCTGATGCTGCGGCCGTAATCCCCGTCCCTTGCGGACCCGTAGAGCGAGGGCACGGTTTCGATATTATGCCCGAATATGTCCGGACCGGCCGAGGTGACCGTGCATACGCATAACTCGTCCCCCCCGAAGTCAGGAACGAGGACCTCTATCTTCAGCGAGGCGTCTCGCTTCCTCAATGCGCGGATGCAGTCCGCGAAGATCCCGGCGCCCCCGTCCGGGAGGTCGTCGCGGGTGACCGAGGTGATGACCGCGTGCCGCAGGCCCATCCTTATCACCGCCTCGGCGACCCTGCCCGGCTCGCCCGGATCGACCGGACGGGGTGCGCCCCGCCCTACCCCGCAGAATCCGCAGCCCCTGGTGCATATCTCCCCAAGGATGAGGAACGTCGCGGTCTTCCGGTGGAAGCACTCGGATATGTTGGGGCACCTGGCCTGGACGCACACGGTGTGAAGTCCGAGTCCCCTGAGCAGCGATTCGGTTTCGTGCATGGCGCGGTAATCTATCTTTTTCTTGCTTCCGTCAGCAGGCTGCAATTTCATCATGTACGGTCCTCGCCTCCAGGTTCCAGCTATCGCAGCGATACTTATGCTCCAGAATGCGGCGCAGCGCCGCATCATTTAAGGGGTCCCCGTCAAACGCAGCCAATTCGACGCCGAGCATGGCTTTAAACGAATCCTCGAGGCGACGGACGACCTCATGCACGTCCGCCTCCCTGCCGAGGGCCAGGCTCAACGAGGTGAATTCCCCCGGTTCGATCGGAAAGCTGAAATATCTTCGGACCGAATCGATGCGTATGGTCAGGGGTATGCTTCCGTGCTGGAACACGACCCCCTTTGCTCTTCTCTGGGCGTTGCCTCCGATTTTCATGCCATTAATGAAAATGTCGTATTCCTGCCTCCCGGAAAAGCAGAACGGCGCGGATGTGTCCGGCATTGACCGCGTAGCCGCGTCCTTTGCAAAATGCGCAGTAAGGCCGTATCCCCGGTACAGGTCGATGACAAATCCGTTCAGCTTTTCGTAAGACCGGGTGACCGGCAGATTCCTCAAACCGGCGAACTCGTCCGAGCAGACGAATGAGTAGGTCACCTCATCGTCGTGGAATATGGCGCCGCCCCCGGTGATTCTCCTTACGACCTCGACGCCGTCCCTTGCGCATGCCTCCAGGTCGAGGCAATCGGGCTTCTGGTATCTCCCCAGTGATATCGCGGGCTTCCCCCACCCGTACACCCTGAACAGCGGCGCGCCCGCGGACTCATGCAGGCGTATGAGGTACTCGTCTACCGCCATGTTTTCGTATCCGGAGAGACGCGCGTAGGGAATGAGAAGGGCTTCTATCGACGGCATGTCAGTCTCAGCTCCTTCGCCGCGGTGTCGTCGCCGTCCGGCTGGGAGAGCATTCGCAGGGCTTGTGTGCCGCGTCCGCGTCGGTATGAAGCGTAAACTCCGGCACGCCTATTCCAGACCGTCGGCGTATTCTTTGTAGCCCTTGGCGTTCATGAGGTTCTTGACCTCTTTCGGGTCCGAAAGCTCGATTTCGACGATCCATCCGTCCTCGTAGGGGGACTTGTTGATGATCTCGGGCGACTGCTCGAGCGAGTCGTTGAATGCGGTTATCCTGCCCGAAAGGGGCGCGTATATGTCGCTCGCCGCCTTGACCGATTCGATGCCGGTCAGCAATTCAAACTGCGCCACCTCCTTCCCGATTTCGGGGGGCTCCACATAGGTGATGTCCCCCAGCTTCTGTTGGGCGTAGTCGGTGATCCCCATCCTGGCCGTTCCGCCCTCCACCTTGGCCCACTCATGCTCGTTGGAATAATAATATCCTTCCGGTACGGAGATATCCATCTTCTTCACCCTCCATCAATTGACTTGCTGCAATACCGCCATTATATATGAATTCTTGGAAATCGTCAAAAAAATGCGACATTAATGTCCGACCGGCCATGCCGCGGCCGTGACGAGATCCTGATTCAGACGGGCACTCCATGCAGGAAACGGCTTCCGAAATCAGGATACGGCGCACATCGAAAAACTGCCGGATTTACATTGGATTGTTTTAAATAAAAGACAAGCAAAATTTTTCCTCATAATTCCCTGGCCGCCGTCTCCTTTTGCGCGCCTCATCCCCGGAGCGCGGGACGGAATTTTCGGGCGCGCTGCGATAAAAAACTTGCAAATTAAAAAAATGTCTGCATATCAATTCCATACATATCGCGGATCGTGACCGGCGTCCAGCTTCCCGCCGGCTGCCTCACATGCATTGTGAAATATGGATTACCCGTTGAGATAACAATCGCACGATATGACACTACATAAGGAATAATAATATGAGCACAAAAATAATTTCAATGTCACCCCTCAATCCCGATCTCCTCATGTCGTTGCTCAAGGGTACGGGCCGCCCTATGCCCGCTGACTTAGCGATAATCAACGCAAACAGGCTCGACGATGCGGAGATCATCGAACTGGTTAAGGACGCGGCGATCATCATCGGCGACTATACCTTCAACAGGAAGATCACGCGCGACATCGCCATGGCCGCCCGGAGCGTGAAGCTGATCCAGCAGCCGAGCGTGGGGTACCAGCACATCAATATAGAGGCCTGCTCAGAAGCGGGCATTCCCGTGGCCAATACCGCCGGCGCCAATACGATCAGCGTCGCCGAATACACGGTCATGGCAGGTCTCTGCATGCAGAAAAAGCTGATGATGGCACACCGCACCACGTCCGCAGGCGAATGGAGGCAGATCGACGTCGGATCGGGCGACCTTTCGGGCAAGATCTGGGGCATCATCGGAATGGGAAGGATCGGGAAGGCGGTAGCGGAGCGCCTTGCGCCGTTCGGCGTACAGATCAAATACTATGACATAGTAAAGCTGTCTTCGGATGAAGAGAAAAAATACCGCACGTCGTTTTGCGAAATGGAAGAGCTGATCGCGGTCTCGGATATTGCAAGCCTGCACTGCCCGCTTACAAACCTGACGAAGGGTATGATCGGCGAAAAGGAGCTTTCCCGCATGAAAGCGACCGCGGTCATCATCAACGTCGCTCGGGGGGAGGTGATCGACGAGCCGGCCCTCGTTCGGGCACTTGAGGAAAAGAGGATCGCGGGCGCCGTGCTCGACGTGTTTGCCGAAGAGCCTCTCGGCATAAAAAACCCCCTCCTCTCTCTCGAGCCTGACGTCGTTATCCTTACCCCGCATATCGCGGGTGCGACACGGGAGTCGCAGTTCCGCATCATGTCGATGGCCATCACCAACGTCATTTCCGTCCTGAACGGCGACAAGCCCGCCTATCTCGTCAACGAGTAACCATATGAACGATTAATTTTGCAATATCGTTACAGGGAATGAAATCGCTCCGATGGCCGTGTCCATGCTGACCGTTCCGGAAAGCCTGTATTTAATATCCCTCCCTTCTTTTATTCCATGAATCAGCGGCATCCCCAAAGTCTCATAGGGAATGATGAGGGAGGCGTCCACGGTCCTGGTTTTATGTGTTTGGATCATAACCGGCTTCAGGGTCACCTTTAAGGTTTTCTGGTCTTCTATATAAAAGTCCAGATCCATCCGGTCGATGGAAACATCGATGGGGTTGGGATTCGTCACGGCGATATAAAGCTCGAGGGTCAAATCCGAAAGGGTGAACCCACCGATATCCACGCGGGTGAGAGCGAATGTGCATTTTTTGAGGGAAAGCCGCTGCTGCAGTGAAGTGCATGAGCTCACGCTTAAAAATGCTAAAATCAATGAAATATATACAATTCTTCCCGCCGATGCCACCGCAATCACTGGTTCTTTGATGAGGTATGTTGGTGCGCGCGCGTGCGACTGAGACGTTACGTTCAGGCCCTTGTGTCTATCTTGATCCCCTTATTCTCTACATTAGCCCTTTCCACCGGAGTTTTATTCTGCACCGTGTTCGTTTGAGTCGCGTTGGTTTTATTGACATAATTATCCAATGTTCCCTTGGGGAGCATATCGGGAGTTATTTTGGGTATGGCCATGCGTTTTGACCTCCTCTATTGAACGTATCATTAATGTAACCCGACTATCTGAAAAATTCAAGTAAATAACCTTCAGTATGCCTTTTTTTATGCGAAAGCGCCATTCCTCCTTGGCATCAAGTTTCACAAAAAAATTCGAATATTATTGCCTTCGTCGCATCAGATAAGTCCACTGATTTCTGACTATTCCAGTGCGCCGCTTATCTCAAAAACCTGTCGAACAGGTAAACAAACCGGTTCCGCAGGGTATCTTCCATGTTCTGGATCTTCATCGTTCTGCCCCACAGAACAAATCCGTCAAGGTGCGCGCACACGCGCCTGGCTTCTGAAATCGAGGTCATTTCGACGAATCCCATGCCCCGCTCGCGCCTCACCTTGACCTTGCCGACGTCTCCATACATGGAAAACAGGGTTTCAATCGTATTCTCGGTCGTTAATGAGTCGAGGTTTTCGATTAACAGCCTGTTGGAATACATATGCAATCTCCTTTTAAAGAGACCAAAAATGCTTATTCCCGTCTCAATCTCAAAATGATAAGCATTATCCACGTTTGCCTGTACGAACCATAAACCGCGGGCTCCCGAAATTATACTAAAATTTGTTTCCCAATGTTACGTACTTGTAAATTAGTTCTTAGACCCCTCTGTCCTCAAAAGAAGGACCCGGGCAACATTCTTCATTACTCAGGTGTAACCCAAAAAATAATTCACTCCCTAATACCCGCTCATTGGGATCGTGTAAATTATATTTGACATTGAATGTATATAATTCCAATTTACTGAGCGATTCGCGGAGGCGTTGGCGACACCACCGCCGTCACTCGTCCCCGACCCCGGGCTGTTGCAAACGAACGATCAAGGTGTAACACAATGTGGAAGCCGGACATAAAAAACATTCTCACGATGCCGGGAGACGGCTCTGAAATCGTTGCCGAGGGATGGATCCGGACCAAGAGGGAATCCAAGGAGGTCACGTTTCTCGAGCTGAACGACGGCTCGTCGATCCGCAGCCTCCAGGTCGTGGTCGAGAAAAATTACGCCGGCTACGACTCGATGATAAAGGATCTGCACACGGGCTGCAGCATTGAGGTCGAGGGGACCCTCACCCCATCCCAGGGCACGGGCCAGCGCGTGGAGCTGAAGGCGAGGAAGATCGTCATCCTGGGCGACGCGCCGCCAGAGGACTACGCGCTGCAAAAAAAAAGGCATACTCTCGAGTTTCTGCGCGAAATCGCGCACCTCAGGCCCAGGACTAATTCTTTCGGCGCAGTGGCTCGGGTGCGGAGTGCGCTCAGCTTTGCGATCCACCGCTACTTCCAGGAACGGGGCTTCGTGTACGTGCACACCCCGATCATAACCGGCAGCGATTGCGAGGGCGCGGGCGAGATGTTCCAGGTGACCACCCTACCCCTCGACCGGGTACCCCTTCAGGAGGGCCGGGTCGATTTTTCGCAGGATTTTTTCGGGAAGAGGGCCCTTCTCACCGTCAGCGGGCAGCTTGAGGGAGAGGCGTACGCGTGCGCCCTGAAGAAGGTGTATACCTTCGGACCCACCTTCAGGGCGGAAAACTCAAATACCTCGCGGCACCTCGCCGAATTCTGGATGGTCGAGCCTGAGATGGCATTCTGCGACATCCAAGGAAACATGGACGTCGCGGAAGAGTTCCTCAAGTACATTTTCCGATATCTTCTGGACAACTGCCCCAATGACATGGATTTTTTCAACGAGAGGGTCAGCCCGGGACTCATTGAAAACCTCGGGAATATAATTCAAAGCAGTTTTCAGAGAATATCATACGCGCGGGCCATCGAGCAGCTCCTCGGATCAAAGGCCAAGTTTGAATTTCCCCCGGCGTGGGGCACCGATCTGCAGAGCGAGCATGAAAAATTCCTGACCGAAAAAATATACGCGGCTCCGGTGATCGTAACCGACTACCCGAAGGAGATCAAGGCCTTTTACATGAAGGTCAACGCGGACGATAAAACCGTGCGGGCGATGGATATCCTGGTGCCCCGGCTGGGTGAGATCGTCGGCGGGAGCGAGCGCGAGTCGGACTTTGCGAAGCTATCGGACAGAATCGTCGAATGCGGGCTCAACCCGGACGACTACTGGTGGTACCTCGACCTGCGCCGCTTCGGCACCGTCCCTCATTCGGGCTTCGGGCTCGGCTTCGAACGAATGGTGCAATTCGTCACCGGGATGCAGAACATCAGGGACGTCATCCCGTTCCCACGGGCGGTTCATACCCTTGAATTTTAATCCGGACAGGTTATGACTTCACGCATGTTCACGCGACCGGCATTCATATCATTTGCCTGCATGGCACTTATATGCGCGGCATCCGTTTCGAAGGCGGACGACGGCGTAAACGATGACGCCAACCCAAAAGAAGACGGAGGTCACCCATACATAATCTACACGCCCGAAAAAAGGACCCCCTCAAATTTTCTGCTTCCGCTTAATTTTTATTTTAATTCCGCTTTCGACAGCGCCCAGGTGCCGACTGCATTCAAGCAGGCCGGATACTTCAAGAGGTACGGGAGGATCGCCGACATACTCATCCACCTCCCCCGGTCGATACAGGAGGGAGGGGGACTCAGGAAGCTTCTCATCGACGAGTGGACCTCGACCAGGGCGATCCCGAACTATACCCTGCACATCATCGGAGGCGGGTACGATTTTCGCATGATCGCCGAATGGTACCGGTACAACCACGTGCCCCTCCCCTACCTTTTTTCGCTCGTCACCTGCTATGCCGCCCACTTCAGCAACGAGGCGCTTGAAAATTCAAACAAGAATCTAACGCCCCACGATCATATCGCGGATCTCCTCTTTTTCGACTGGGTGGGCAAGCTCCTGTTTCTCAGCGATCACGTGGCGAGGTTTTTTAACGATACCCTGCAGATGCGGAACTGGATGGGCCAGCCGATGTTCGACGTGCGGAAAAAAAGGGTCTACAACGCCGCCTGCAATTACGTGTTCCGTCCGCTCATCTATAAGGACCGGGTCCGCTTTTTCATCCTCATGGGATACCACTATCTGGGGGGCTTCGGCTTCAAGGTCAATGAGTCCGATTTCGTCACGCTGAGCGCAGGGGTGGCGGTGGTGAAGGGGTTCGACCCGAACCACGATACCCTGAGGGATTCGATCAAAAAATTCAGGCCGAGCGGGGGTATTTTCTACGACCGTAACGGGAACCTGCTCGCCTCGCTCATCCTGAACGGAACAGAAAATTTCAAAATAAGGGTCAATATCTATCCGGGTATGTTCAACACCGATTATGTGAGATTCGGCCTGTTCTTCGCGATTGACGACTATAACAGGGTTTCGTTCGGCGTCTCCCTCTACACGGTGTTCGGACTGAGCGCCACGCTTTAGCGCTCGCATCAAGTGAAGAGGACTGCTTTTCATTAAAAAAAAATCGCTTATTCAAGTAAATGAAAAGACAAGCTGCTGTTCCTTACATTCAAGCTCTGTGGTATCAAGACCAGACAGGGAAATGCCGAGAAGCCGCACCTTCCTTTCCCCGGCTTCGGTTTTATGCAGCAGATTTACCGCATGCATGAGGATGATGTCCGGATCGTTTGTATAATCGCCGGTGGTGATGCTTCTGGTAACGGCCGTAAAATCCTCGTATTTTATCTTAAGGGTTACGGTTTTACCCTTTGACCGAAGCCCGTCAAGGCACGCGGCAACCTGGCCGGACAGGGACTTCAGGATCGAAATCATGAATTTCCAGTCGTCCGTGTCATGTTCCAGCGTGGTCTCCTTGCCTATGGATTTGCGTACGTAATACGGCTCGACCGGGCGGTCGTCCAGGCCGTGCGCGATGTCATAATAATAGCCGCCGGCCTTGCCGAAAAGCCTGGCGAGGTCTTCCCGTGAAATCTTCTTGAGGTCTGCGCCGGTTTTGATGCCCAGCTCATTCATTCTCTTCTCGGTGACCCGGCCGATGCCGTAAAATTTGCCGATGGGAAGCGCGTCTATAAAACCTGCGGCGGTTTCGGGAGTCACCACGGTGATGCCGTCCGGCTTCCGGAAGTCTGAAGCGACCTTCGCCAGAAACTTGTTGAACGACACCCCGGCGGAAGCGGTGAGCCCGGTACGCTCGAATATTTTCCGCTTGATCTCACGGGCGATAACGGTTGCGGAAGCTTCCGCGATCTTATTCTCCGTTACGTCGAGATACGCCTCGTCAAGCGACAGGGGCTCAACGAGATCGCTATATTCAAAAAATATCTCGCGTATCTGCCCCGAGACCGCGATATACTCGTCGAAATCGCCGTTTATGAATACCGCTCCGGGGCAGAGCCGTTTCGCCAGGCTCGACGCCATTGCAGAATGAACACCGTATCTTCTCGCCTCATAGGAGCAGGAGGCCACCACGCCCCTTCCCTTCGGATCGCCCCCCACGATTACCGGCCTCCCGCGCAGGCCGGGGTCATTCCTCTGCTCCACCGAAGCGTAAAAGGCGTCCATATCGATGTGAATTATTTTTCTCATGCGCGTGTTACGGTCTTCAGTAAGATTCAAAGCCTTTTAAAAAAATAATAGATCGATTAAAAAATTTCCACATGATAGATACATGCAATATCGAAGTCGGCGATATAACGATGCATGTAATGGTATGGGGCGAGTTTAATATATAAAATAAAATAGTCAACAAATTTTTAGTAGTATTAAAAATTTATAAAATGCCCCGCAGCAAGCTGCGGGGTATTTTATCACATCAGGAACGATTATAACGAGCCGATCATTTCATAAATTCCGGCGGGGTCCGACAACTCTATGCAGCAGCCGTATACCGCGAGGAGCCGCTCGGCCACAAGGTAGGTCGAAAGCGTGTCGGCCGCGCAGTAGCGCACGAGCGTCTCCATCGCACGCGCGTCCCCCGTCATCCACCGGTTGAACAGGTCCACCGCCTCGAGCCCGTCGATCCCTTCCAGGTATGAAGGCCTTCGCACCCCCATCCCGCGCTCGATGCATTTTAGGCCGCCGCTGTGGCCCCTGTGCCAGGCGACCCACCGCAGGTCGATATGAGGGCAGCATATTGAGGGGATGTTGAAAGTCCTTTCAAGAAAAGGAATATCGAAGCAGTTGCCGTTGAAGGTCACCAGAAGCTCCGCTTCATCGGCCAGGCCCAGGAAGGCGTCGAGGTTTTCGCCGAATTTAAATGCATGCATCCTGCCGCGGTGGAGGGCGGTGATGACCGAAGCATGGCTGGTGTGCCAGGAAAGTCCGGTGGTCTCCACATCGATGAAGGTGGCCGAGCTGAAATAGCGCGCGAGGATCCTCCAGTGCTCGGACGTCGGAAAGGATGAAATGAAATATCCGATATCGTTCTCCTGCAGCGCCCGCGCGCTCTGTCTCATCTCCATGATGAAACGGTTCCGCCGCTCGCCGTTAAAAGGAAGCTCGTGCTCGCGGCCGGCGCAGTCGTCCCATGAGATAAATCCGCATTCGTTGAGGAGCGAGGCGGTCTTGGGTCCTATGCCGCGGACGTGACGGAAACATTCCTGGATCAATGGAGACGCTCCCGCTTGTCGCGTAAAATTCTGGCGGCGCGGCCGAGCTTCTGGCCGATCCTCTTCCTCTCGATGTCCTCAGGCGGAACGGCGCGCGGGGCCAGGGGGGTTCTGCTTACGACAATCTCCGGGATCTGTATGCGCGAATCCAGCATGGACACGAGAAAGCTCCTGGTGCACTGTACGGCCGCGTCGGACTCGATCAGGAAGTCCTCCAGCTCCCTGGTGTCGACTCCCGGCGGCAGGGGCGGAATGCAGGCAGGGCATCCCGCCTCGCACTCGCATCGGTCGAGAATCTCCATGCAGAACCGCAGCACCTCGCCGAACTTCTCGAAGACCCGTTCCGCGTATCCCACTCCCCCCTCAATCGTATCGTACAGGTACAGGGCGCTCCTCCATCGGCCAGGCTCCGCCTCGTAAAGCGAGATGTCGGTATCGATATCCTTTATGTCGGACATGCAGAAAACCGTGGATGCGTGCCGCATGAGGTAGCCCAGACCGTAGTGGGCGGCTCCGATGAAAAGCCTGTTCGCCTCTTCCATGGCGAGGGACCACTCCGCCGGCGCCGTTATGTTGAAGCCGGTGGTCTCGTATTCGAAGGCCGGCAGGGTGATGGGGCCGTACCCGATATTTTCGAAGCTCCGCTCCCTGATTTTTTTATACAGTTTCGGCTGCTTGTTGACCCTGATGATTCCGAACTCAAGACGCGCGCCGTTGAATTGACCGACCTCCTCGGATTCTATGCAGTCCACCCTTCCCTCCCATACCGCCTCGGTATAGTAATCCACATCTATCGGATCGACCCTGCATAGCTTCTTATCAAGATCGAGATCCATGGATATGTACTTCCTCCCCAGGTGCTGATAGATGGCGTCCTTGTACAGGGTGCCCCGGGCGCCGATCGGGTCGAGCTCGCCGATGACCTCGGTGCCGCAGTAGATCTCGACGTTATAGTCGGTCATGCCGCGGATGTTGACGCCGCGGGCCGGATAGTCCTGAAGGGCGTAGCGGTATGAATCGTGGTAGGGGACAATTGTGTTGTCTTTTTTCAGGACTGAAAGCGCCTCAATGTACACGGTGCGCTCGAATCCGCGTTCATCTTCGGACAAGGGGTGTTCCTGGGCCGCGCAGGGAAGGTGCTGGAGCAGTATGTAGGGGTTGTCGGGATTGAGCAGGGCCTGCTCCATCGGCGTGCTGGTGATGAAATCGGGATGATGCACCAGGTACTGGTCTATGGGCCGGTCCTTGGCGACATACACGATGACCGGGGCCTTGCCCTTTCGGCCCACCCTTCCCGCCTGCTGCCAGAAGCTCGCCACGGTGCCGGGATGGCCGGACAGGATACACAGGTCGAGATCGCCGATATCGATGCCGAGCTCGAGCGCGTTGGTGGTGACGATCGCCGTGATCTTTCCCGATGCGAAATCCCTCTCGAGCCCGCGCCGTTCTCCCGGCAGGAGACCTCCCCGGTAGGGCTGTACCGCCGTCTTCAGCTCCGGATGGTCGTCGGTCACGGCGCGGCAGAGCCGCTCCACCTCCTGCCGCGCTCGGCAGAAGCAAATCGTACGGATATTTCTCCTGACCGCCTCGCGGATGAGCGGAACCGCAGCGGAAGCGGGCCCCTTGCGGTACCGGACGTGGCCCAGGCCTTCCTCGAGGGGTGGATTGATGAAGTAAAAGTCCTTTTCCGGCTGCGGCGAAGCGTCATAATCGACGACCTCGAACTCGCGGGAAAAGAGCAGTCGCGCGTGCTGGGACGGATTCCGGATCGTGGCCGAGGAGCAGACGAACACCGGCCTGCTCCCGTGAACCGCGCAGACCCTCTCGAGACGCCTGAAGACATTGGCCACATGCGAACCGAAAGCCCCGCGGTAGATGTGGACCTCGTCCACCACGATATACCTGAGCCTGGAGAGGAAGCTTCTCCACCTCCGGTTGTGGTTGGGAAGTATGCCGCTGTGGAGCATATCCGGGTTCGTGATAATGAAATCCGCGGACCGCTGTATCCGCTCCCGCTCATCACGCGGCGTGTCGCCGTCGAAGGTACCGAGCCTTCCGCTTTTCCGCACCACCTCCATGAGCCTCCCGAACGTGCTCTCCTGGTCGCGCGATAGGGCCTTGGTCGGATACATGAGCATCACCGTAAAGGGCTGAGCGGCATGCAGATATTCATTGATAATCGGAAGGAAAAAAGAAAGCGTCTTCCCGCTTGCGGTTCGGGAGACTATCAGGGTGCTGAGGTTTTGCTCTATTTTTTGAAACGAGTCGTATTGATGCGCATAAAGCCGCGTGATTCCCTGAGTGCGCAGGATGGATTGTAGCTCAGGATCAAGGCTTGCAGGAAATTCGCCGTAGGATCCCTCCTTGTCCTCGGTCCTGAAATGAGCCCTGATATTTTTACCGAATTTTGATTCGATGTAGTGCTTCATGCCGTCCATGTGCCAAAACCCCCGCAGCAGGAATCAACGCGGGCAGGTCAGCCCGCGCAACAAAAAACAACAACATATCCCACCAAAATATATACGACATAATATTTATGTCAACAAATGTTTGGCATGAAAAAATATTATTTTGAATATAGCTGCAGCTTTGCACAACGATCCGGAATCGGATCATTTAAGGAAGGAATCGAGGCTCAAGCTCCATTCGGCGCACATGTATTTCAGAATCTCAATCTCATGGGGATTCGGAATCGCATCAGCCTCCGAAATCTCAAGCGCATATCTGATTATCTCATTTCTGATTTCTTTATCGGTCACTTTTTTGACGAGCTTTTTCAAATCATCTATGGACTTTACGTTTCGGTCCACTTCATTGAACAACTCGCTGAAATTCTCAAACCCCTTCCGCCCTGCAATGGCGTTGATGTCCTCCACCTCCCGATCGGTCATGACGCCTTCAGCGCTGAGGATGTATTTCACAACCGCAATGAGCAGCATCTTTTCATCTTTCGTGAATGATTTCGCCATCAGGGCAACCTCTCTTTTTAATTGCATCACCATGAAACCCGCAATGTGCAAGATCAAGCATTTTTTGAATAAAACGTTATATTTCCCTGCCCCTCATCGCTTCAATGAACCGTGTCTCGAAGCCCGCCGTACGCGCACTTTTTTAATGCTTCAAAATCACAATCGCCACCGATAATTAAGAAAACGAGGCAGGAGCGATTGTATGCGCGCAGGAAATATATCAGGCTGGAAGGTGCGGCTCTATACGGATCTCGCGCGCTCAGCGGTGAGGCTGGGCGTAAATATTGAAGATCTGATTTCTGAAACGAAGAAATTTCACGGGATTGAATTCGGCAATCAGGTGGAAAAAATGATGAAAGGGACGGCGGATTTCATATAGGCTTCTTTTTCTCTCCCAGGCATTTTTCGCATCGGTCATCGCTGCACATTTGACAGTCGTAACAATCTTTGCAGTCGTGTTTTTTTTTGCAATTCCTCAGGCTTGGCATATAAATCTTGCCTTCGCACCCGGGTATGGTCACGTACCTTGCGTCATCGCGCATAGGCTACTCTCAAAAATTGTGGCATCTGTTCGCCTGGCCAGGTCCGGATTTCGTACACCTCAATAGATCGTCCTTCCATTCGACAGCGGCATTCAGGCGCGTCTATAATGTTTTGAATATATCTTTGCGGTAATGGCGCCTGCCAGAAAGCCGCACAGGTGATATTCCCAGGATATATACCGGTCGGTCGGGAATATCCCCTGCAAAGCCTGGCCCTTTACAATGAACAATAAAAACACAATCAGGGAGACGATGATCGCCTTCATGTTTCTGGTGAAGAAACCCATGAAGACCAGATAGCCGAGTATTCCGTATATGACGCCGCTCGCGCCGATATGCGCACAACTCACGCCGCCGCATACCGACCTGCCGATCAGCCATGTACCCAATCCTCCTAGTACGATTATGTTCAGCACGATGACGAAAGAAAGCTTTCTTTCCATAATGAGAAAGATGGAGCCGAGGATAAGAAGGCCGATGGAGTTGTCAATAAGATGATTAATGTCCGCATGAATGAATGGGGCGAAAAGTATTCCCGGCAAGCCTGACTCGGTCCTCGGTATGATGCCGTAATTCTTTATCATAGGAAAAAACCAGCTTGCGACCAGTATGATCCATAAAAACATGATAACGAACAGAATCGTTTTGAACGATGCAACAATGTTCGATTTATTTTTCCCAGCCATAATGCATGCAATTTCAGGACGGGGTCAATTCAGCCATCAGCCCGTTCATGTGTAAATACTTTTTCCCCGCTCTTTTTCACTTCAACGCCGAGGTCGGCTCTTTTAAAGGATAT
>CAZHAD010000030.1:0-26538 GCA_964529965.1 uncultured Leptospirales bacterium
GTGGATTTTCTACGACAAAAACGGCGTTAAAATCGACGAGAAGAATTACGATTAATCAAACACATTCCGCAAGCTCCATCACCAGCTTCTCCGAGTCCTCCCAGCCCAGGCAGGGATCGGTGATCGACTTCCCGAACTCCTCTCCTGAAGGGTCCTGTGCCCCCTCGAGGAGAAAGCTCTCGATCATGAAGCCCTTGATCATTTTCTTAAGCACGTCCGAATATCTCAGGCTCTTCATGACCTCCATGACGATGCGCGACTGCTCCGAGAACTTTTTTCCGGAATTGGAGTGATTGGCATCGACGATGATCGAGGGATTTTGAAGCGAGCGCTTCAGGTACATCTCCGCCAGCATGACCAGGTCCTCGTAATGATAGTTCGGGAAATGGTTCCCGTACCGGTCCACGGATCCGCGGACCACGCCGTGGGCAAGGGGATTGCCGCTTGTCTCCACCTCCCACCCGTTGTAAACAAACACATGGGGATTCTGCGCCGCATCGATCGAATCAATCATGACCCGAAGGTCGCCGGATGTCGGATTCTTCATGCCGACCGGCACATCAAGGCCGCTCACCGTAAGCCTATGCTCCTGGTTTTCCACCGAGCGGGCCCCGATAGCCACATAGGAAAGAAGATCGGCGAGAAACGGATAATTCCCCGGATACAGCATTTCATCAGCAGCGGGAAGATGCGACTTTGACAGCGCGGTGATATGCATCTCACGAATCGCAAGCAGTCCCTTGTTCATGTCGGGCTTATCGCGGTGGTCCGGCTGATGCAGCATCCCCTTGTATCCCTTGCCCGTGGTGCGCGGTTTGTTGGTGTAGATCCTCGGAATCAGCACGATTCCATCCTTAACCCGCTCCTGAAGCCGTGAGAGCCTGGTCACGTATTCATACACTGCATCCGCATGATGCGCGGAACAGGGCCCGATGAGGAGCACAATCCTCCGGTCAGTGCCGGTGAAGATGTTCTTGATTTCCTTGTCCCTTTTGTTCTTAATTTCCTGCAGGTCAGCGGAAAGGGGCCGGCTTTCGAGAATTTCCCCCAACGAAGGGTATTTTCGTATGTATGTGAGATTCATAACATTACCTCTAATCTGCGTTCATCGGCGGTTCCACTATTATTTAGTTACACCTTTGTTTATTTAAAATACTCCACCGCATTCTTAAATATTTTGAACCCATCCGACTCAACCGGTATTTCCTTTCTCTCCCGGGATAGCTTTTCTTTCTGATAGGTCCAATCATCGCGCTGATGGAAGAACATGCCGCGCTCAGGGTGGGGCATCATCCCCATGATCCTGCCGCTCCGATCGCAAACCGCCGCGACATCATTCAAGGACCCGTTCGGATTATACGGAAATTCCCCTGCCGCCCGTGATCCGTCCGGCTTTATATACCGGATGCACACGAGATTGTTTTTTTTCATATCGTCGAGAACGCGCTCTTCGACGAAAAAGTTGCCCTCACCGTGTGCAACCGGGATATGGAGCCGTTCAATGCCGGCGATGAACACCGACGGGGAATTCCTCTCGATGCCCAGATCCACCCATCTGCACTGGTACCGGTTCGTGGTGTTATGCTCGAGCGCGGCTTCCGCGACTCCGTTGAACCCCTTCAAGGCGGGGATCATGCCGATATTGATCATGACCTGAAACCCGTTACATATGCCGAGCATCAGGTTGTCGCGATCCATGAATTTCCTCATTTCATCCATGAGGTTGTTCTTTATGCGGTTTGCGAGCGCCTTGCCGCTTCCGGTGTCATCGCCGTAAGAAAAGCCTCCGGGAAAGGCGAATATCCGGTACGAATCAAGCATCTTCCGGTTCACGATGAGATCGTTGATATGAACGATGTCCGCGCGAGCCCCCGCCTTTCTGAATGCATAAGCGGTCTCGTCATCGCAGTTGATGCCGTAACCGGTTAATACGAGCACCTTGGGTATAGCCATTGAAATCCTTTTATGTATAATCTAAGCAGGCGCATCCTTGAACATTTCCTGAATCCACATCTTCATAATTCAGGGAATGTTCATAAAGGTCTAAAAATCCTTGAACACGCCTTTATACGCATTCATGAGGCTGACGACGTCCGTGCTCACGATAACCCGGCCGTCCTTCCCCCTCACCTCAATAGATTCGTCGTCGGACACATGGCCGATATTCGCGAAAGGAAGGCCTGCAAAAATCCCTTCAAACTCATCTCTCTTGGAGGGATTCACCGACACAAGGAGCCTCCCCTGGGATTCTGAAAAGAGCACGGTATCGTTACGGGAAACATCGACCGGCAGATTTTCAAGGCCGATCCTCACACCGTGCAATCCTGCCATGGCCGACTTCGCCAGGGCGACTGCAAGACCGCCGCGCTCGACGCTTATTCCGGACGAGACAAGGCCTGCTTTTAAGGCCCTCTCATAAGCCCGGTAAATCTTGATGAACTCTTCCGCCTTTACCTCGGGCACTGAATCGCCGATATATTTTTTACCCGTGATCGCCTCACCCATATGCGCCAGGTACTCGCTCCCCCCGGTTTCATCGCGGGTTAAGCCCAGGCAGTACACGCAGTCCCCGGGGAACTTGAAATCCATGGTCTGGCACAATCGAATGTCATCCACGACCCCTATCGAGGATATGAGCAGGGTCGGAGGTATGGAGATGAACACCTCGCGGAAATTCTCGTCAAACCCCCTGAAATCGTTGTACATGCTGTCCTTGCCCGATATGAAGGGGGTTGCGTACGCGACCGCGAAATCGTAGCACGCGCGCGCCGCTTCCTTGAGCTGGCCCAGACGTTCCGGATTGTCCGAATCGCACCAGCAGAAATTGTCAAGGATCGCAAGCCTATCGAGACTCCCTCCGATCGATATCGCGTTGCGGATCGCCGTGTCAATGGAGCAGGCGGCCATCCAGTAGGTGTCGATGTCGCTGTATGACGGGTACAGCCCCTGCGACAGGACGATTCCCCTATATGAATCGAGCACCGGCCGGATTACCGTGGCGTTTCCGTTCACCCTGCCCCTTCCGTGAAGCGGCTTGATCACGGACCCGGCCTGGACCTCATGGTCGTACTGTGACGATATGAATTCAAAGCTTGCGGTATTGAGCCTGGCCATCATGGAATGGAAGACTGCAGTCAGGTCATCCGGCTCCGGGAACTCCGGATGCGGTTTTTGCTTTTTCACCCGCCTGGTCGAAAGCTTTCTTTGGGGAAGCCCCTCATGTAGGAACGTCATGTCAAGGTCAAAGATCTTCTTTCCACAAAAGGTGACGACGCCCCTGTTCCCGGCGGTGAATGTGCCTATGACGGTCGCTTCGACGCCCCTGTCTTTCATCAGCCTGATAAAACGATTCAACGAGGAGTCCGGGACCGCCAGGGTCATCCTTTCCTGGGATTCCGATATCCATATCTGCCAGGGGGCGAGCCCCGGATACTTGAGCGGAACCCGATCGAGCTCGACCTCGAAGCCCCCGCATTCCCGCGCCATCTCGGCAACGGAGCAGGAGAGGCCTCCGGCGCCGTTGTCGGTGATCGAATGGTAGAGCCCGAGATCGCGCGCCTCCTTCACGATCGCGTCGGAAAGCTTTTTCTGGGTTATCGGGTCGCCTATCTGCACCGCAGCGGCCGGGCTCCCTGACGAAAGGGCCTCGGAGGAGAAGGTCGCGCCGTGTATCCCGTCCCTGCCCACGCGTCCGCCGATCATCACGATGTGGTCGCCCGGCATCGCCTTCTTTGTATACGACGGCCTGCCGTCGACATGCTTCGGCAGAATCCCCACCGTACCGACAAACACAAGGGGCTTCCCCTTGTACCGCTCGTCAAAATAGAGAAAGCCCTGAGGGGTGGGAATGCCCGAGGTGTTGCCCCCCACGTTCACCCCGTAGATCACCCCCTCCATGATGCGCCTCGGCGGAAGCATTCTGGACTGAACATCCCTGCTCCGGTACAGGGGTGTCCGGTCAAAGGGATCGGCGAAGCAGAAACCGTACCTGTTGGCGACCGGCTTGGCGGCCATACCGAAGCCTATCGCGTCCCTGTTGACCCCGACGATGCCGGTAATGGCTCCGCCGAAGGGATCCAGCGCGCTGGGACTGTTATGAGTCTCTACTTTGTCGGAGATAATATAGTTTTCGTCAAACTCAATGCCGCCTGCATTGTCTTCAAAAACCGACACGCAGAAATCCTTGTTCCCCTTTTCCTTCCTGATCCTGAGCGTGGCCTCTTTAATATAGGCCCGCAAGATGCCTTCCCTGATTTCATCCATCCGGGCGGAAAAGATCGTATGCTTGCAGTGTTCGCTCCAGGTCTGGGCTATTGATTCAAGCTCGATATCGGTTGGATTGCGCTTTTCTCCGTTCAGGAAATATTCCCGGATCACGTTCATGGAGAGCATATCAAGTGCGAGGGGCCCACGCCTGGTGCCGTCCCGGTTCCGTATTCCTTCCCTCCCTATCTTCATCAGATCGTCATCCGCAGCCGCAAGGTCGACCTCGTCCGCCTCCGGCCTCTCCGATATCCTGACCAGGGGCATCTCCCTCCCCATGCCGGGTTTTGATGCATATTCATCGGCTGACAGGATCGTGAGCCTTTGGATGAGAGGGTTGTACAGCTCCGCGGCGATTTCCTCAACTTGAGGGCCTGAAATATTTCCTGAAAAAAAATACGTGGTGGAGGAAAAGACCGATTTTTCAACGTCAAGGCTTACCTTTAACAGGTCCTCGATCGATTCACGCACCGTATGCGCCGTATTGTCGGTTACTCCGGGCAGGAATCCGATTTCGGCCGCATATGCAAATCCCGGGGGGAAATAGGGTGTGTTGATGAGGTATTCCTCGATGACCGGCTGCACCAGAAGGCCCGCCGCCGCTTCCACCTGTGAGCCGCTTATGTCCGCATCGATGAGGTAGTTATCCGTTCGATGCATACGGGTTACTGCAAAGCCCATGGCCGTGAGCTTTTTCTTTAACACCTCACACCGTGGATCAGCGTACTTGTGGAAAACCTCGATTCTGAATCTGGCGTTATTCATTCAGCAAGCCTGAATGGAAAACAATAAAATGATTCCTCATGCATTGTCGAGAAATTTTCTCCGAAAAGGAGGCAGCGGCGGGTGTGGCCCGCCGCTGCAGTAGTTTGTCATTATGTCAATCCGTATCCGGTGGATACATGGCATCGATCTCTTTTATGTATTTTGCCTCGATTACCCTGCGCTTCACCTTCTGCGTGGGCGTCATCTCGCCGCTCGCCTGCGACCATTCGGTGTCGAGAATCGTAAATTTGCGAATCTGCTCGACCCTCGCGAACTGCCTGGTCCGCTTATTGATCTCCGACTCAAATAGCTTTATCACCTCGTTTTTCCCTATCAGATCCTTCCTGTCAGTAAACGCGACCTTGTTTCTCTTCGCCCATCTCTGCAGTACGGCAAAATCGGGTACCAGCAGCACGGAAAGGTATTTTCTCCGATCGCCGATAACCGCAACCTGCTCGATAAACGTCGAATCCAGGAGGCTGTTCTCTATGTTCTGCGGTGAGATATTTTTGCCCCCCGCGGTCACGATGATGTCCTTGATCCTTCCGGTGATCTTGAGGAAGCCCTCCTCGTCAATGAACCCCATGTCTCCGGTTTTAAACCAGCTGTCTCGGGTGAAAACCTCCCTGGTGGCCCGGGGATTCTTATAATAACCCTTCATGATCTGAGGGCCTTTAAGCAAAAGCTCGCCTTCATCCGAGATTTTGGCCTTGGTCTCCGGTATCGGCTGTCCCACGGTTCCCGGTTTGATGTACCAGGGCCTGTTGAAGTGTGTCACGGGCGAGGTCTCGGTCAGGCCGAACCCCTCGAGGACCTTGAGCCCCATGCCGAGAAAGAACTCGGCGTCCGAAACCGAAAGCGGGCCGCCGCCTGAATTGGCGAACCTTAGCCTGTCCAGCCCGAGCGCCTTTTTAAGGTTGGAAAAAACGAGCTTGTCCGCAAGGTTAAACTGAATGGCGAAAAGCCCTTTCCGGGGAATGTCCCTGCAAGTGTAGGGAAGATTCCTGGCGGCTATGCCGACCGCCCAGTCGAATATTTTTTTCTTTACCGGCGGCGCATCAGCGACCTTTGCCAGGATGCCGGCGTGAAGCTTTTCATAAATGCGCGGCACGCTCACGATGACCGTCGGCCGGACCTCCAGAAAATTATCCAGAAGCTTTGAGATGTCTTCCGCAAAAGCCACTTTCGAGCCGATTAAAATGGGTATATAATAACCGCAGGTCATCTCTAATGAGTGGGAAAGGGGTAGAAACGAGAGTAGGACGTCGTTTACTCCCATGTAATCCTTGATCTCGCCGGACACGTTTTTCGCATTGCTCACGAAATTATCGTGGGTTAGCATGACGCCCTTGGGGTTTCCGGTCGTCCCAGAGGTATAAATCAGGGTGGAAAGATCGCCGGGTTTGATAGAGGCGAGGCGCTTGTCGAACTCATTCTTTTTATTGTATTTTTGCCCGATTGAGTACGCCTCCGACAGCGCGATCACGTCGGTCTTCTTTTTCATGTATTCATCGAAAATCACGATCTTTTTCAGCTTGCTGACCCCGGACTTTATCTTGAGAACCCGCTCGAGTATCTCCTCATTGCCCACAAAGCAGAGCCTCGAATCCGAGTTGGCCAGAATATACTTAGCCTCTTCCGCCGAGTTGGTCGAATAAATAGGAACGCTCACCCCACCGATGGCAAGGGTCGCCTGGCTCGACACCCACCATTCATACCGGTTCGGCGAAAAGAGCGCTATCTTATCCCCTTTTTTGACCCCGATGGATAACAGGTAGTAAGCAAGGTCATGGATCAGCCGGTTCATCTCCGCCCATGACACATCCACATAGCCTGCACCTTTTTTATAGGCGACCACGGCTTTTTTCCCGTATTTTTCAGCCTGGTTCTGAAAAATCGCAGACATGCTCGTTTCTTTAAACTTTGCCATAAAACCTCCTCTTTAATGCTCGCATGTGATTATCGCCAGACGCATGGCTCTTTTTTAATCAGAAGTTGATGCATAAAGCGCCTGAAGTATACGGATTATCCAATTTACAGAATATATGCACGATCGGGAAAAAATAGATGCATGAATTTCATTTCATGACGATATACCGATTACACAATCAATTACAAGCAGTTAAATTGTCAAATTAATAATTTCAAATTTTGACCGAGTCGAATTTTGTATTGACATATTCGGCTGGTTCGTGTGTATGTTTTACATCGTTCTTTAACATACATGGAGGAAACCGGGTGAAAGTCCCGTGCTGTCCCGCAACTGTGATTCTGTTTTTGCAACAGATGAGCCAGAACTTCCATTAACTGTGATATCCCCGAGGACAGGGAGCCGGTTTGACGTGAATCTTATTATTAAGATCATGTGGCAAAAAAGAGCATACCTTGGGCATGCTCTTTTTTTATACCTATTGTTCATGCCCACTCTCGTTTGCGGATATCTCTTCGTTAAAGAATCGACAAATAATAATCCGCCGGAGGACGTGAACATGGCTCGACTTCTTTCCTTACTCATATGCATACCCCTTTTAATTTTTATGCTACAAAAATCGAATGGCGCTCAGCCGCAGCAAAAAACAGGGGAAAATACAAACGCCCGGACGGAATCCGGCGCACCAGAAGGCGCGGCCGGACCGAATAATGAAAGCGTTGCCAAACAGGATCAAAAAAAGCATAGTACGAAAAAAAACCATGAAATCATCATAACCGCCACCAAAACGGGAATTAACAAGAGGCAGACCGGCGCCTCCATCACGGTCATCACCTCAGAAGAGATGGAGCACAGGGAGATAATGAACGTGGTCGAAATGCTCAAGGACACGCCGGGGGTGTCCGTATCCCAGAGCTCTCCCCTGGGGGGGGTGGCGGACCTGTACATGCGAGGGACCAATTCAAACCATATTGTGGTGCTCATCGACGGTGTCCGGGTCAACAATCCTGCTTCAATAGGCAACGGTTTCGATTTTGCGGATCTGACCACGGACAACATCGACCGGATCGAGATCGTCAGGGGATCCCAGAGCACCCTGTACGGATCGGACGCCATAGGCGGGGTCATCAACATTATCACGAAAAAGGGAAAAGGAAGACCCACGGTCGCCATCAAGGCGGAAGGCGGCTCTTATGCGACATTCAAGGAATCGGTCGCCTCAAACGGGGGGAACGAATGGGCCTATTACTCGTTCGGCGTGTCGAGGACCGATTCCGCCGGCTTTCCCCGTACCTCCACATGGCGGGGGGTGAGAAAGTCTTTCATAAGGGACGGGCACGACTGGTTCAACAACAACTCGGTGTCATTGCTGACGGGGATAAGGACGATCCACGACGGCTGGCTCTCTCTCGGGCTCCGCTATACCGACGCGAGCATGAAGATCGCAAACGGCGCCTTTGAGGAGGACAAAAATCACACCTACGACAACGAGAACCTGGCGTTCAACCTCACGTATAATATCCCCCTGTTCGACTGGTGGGAGGCGGACCTTGTCTTTTCATATATGAATCAGTATCTGAGGGACAAGGACCTGCCCGACCTGTACGAATTTCTCACCTCCGATATACTTTCCTCAGGGTTCGGATATTTCAATTATACAAACATGTCTTTCAGGGGTAAGATCTTTTCAGGGGAATTTAAAAATAAATTCAGGATTAATGATATCGACGAGATCATCTGCGGCGTTTCGTATGAAAAACAATACGCAGCCACTCTTCCCTACTGGTTTATCTGGAACCAATTTTTTGCAATGGGGATGCAGCCCACAGAGCCTATCGACAAAAGCTCCGGGACATGGGCGGCATACGCTCAGAACCATTTAAAGCTCTTTAAGCGGATCTTTATAATAACCGGGGCGCGCTACACTGAGCCAGACCATTTTTCCCATAAGCTCGATTACAGCGCCTCCGGGTCGATTATCCTGCCGGTGACGGAGACGCGTTTAAAGGCCAATGTTGGCACAGGATATAAAATTCCGTCACTATACCAACTGTACAATCAATTTGGACGATATGTACAGTATACGTACTTGTATTTGAGACCTGAGCGCACCCTGAGCTATGACGCGGGATTTGAACAGCCGCTCTGGAAGAAAAAAATTGTAATCGAGGCCAATTACTTCAGCATCGATTACAAAAAAATGATAGTATACGATAATACAACCGTTGACCCGAACGGAAGATATTGGAACGCCAGGGCTCTCGCCCGCGGGGTGGAATGCATCCTTTCGTTCAGTCCGGTCGAAGGCCTCGCGGTCGGCGCCTACTACACCTTCACCAGGACCCACGATAAAACCTTCCATAACGGGGACCTGGTCCGCAGGCCGAGGCACCAGGCGGGAGTCGCGATCAACTACGCCTTTTTAAAGAAGGGAAACCTCAACCTGAGCTTCACCTACGTGGGCAGGCGCAAGGACTACTGGCGCTTTCCATTTGTCAGCTACATGAACCCCTATTACCGGCTTGACGCGGCCGCTTCCTGGTGGGTGATCGACCATGTGCAGGTGTTCGTTCGCGCGGAGAACCTCCTGAATAAAAAATACGACGAGGTGCGCGGATACAGGACTCAGATGCTCTCACTCTACGGCGGATTCAAGGCGGTGCTGTAATCGGGTGCACCGGCTCAAAACTAGTCGCACGTGCCAGTGCCGTTCTGCCTGCTGTTAAGCATCCTTTTGAGGAAGCGGCCGGTGTATGAGGACTTCACCGACGTGATCTTCTCCGGATCACCCTCGGCAACGACCGTGCCCCCCTCGTCCCCTCCCTCGGGCCCGAGGTCGATGATCCAGTCCGCGGTTTTGATCACGTCCAGATTATGCTCGATCACGATCACCGTGTTCCCCTTGTCGACGAGCGACTGGAGCACGTCGATGAGCTTCTGGATGTCCGCGAAATGGAGCCCGGTGGTGGGCTCGTCGAGCAGGTACACGGTCTTGCCGGTGGCGCGCTTGGACAGCTCAGAGGAGAGCTTGACCCTTTGGGCCTCACCTCCGGAAAGTGTCGTGGCGGGTTGGCCGAGCTTGATATACCCGAGGCCGACCCGGTAGAGGGTCTCCAGCCTGTTCCGGATAGCCGGTATGTTGCTGAAAAAGTCCAGCGCCTCCTCCACGGTCATCTCGAGTATCTCGTATATGTTCTTTCTCTTGTACCTGATCTCCAGGGTCTCGTGATTGTAGCGAAGCCCCTTGCACACGTCGCAGGTGATGTACACATCCGGAAGAAAATGCATCTCGATCTTGATGACCCCGTCGCCGAAGCACGATTCGCACCTTCCCCCGGCCACGTTGAATGAAAACCTGCCGGGCTTGTATCCGCGCATCTTCGACTCCGGCAGCCTGGCGAACAGATCGCGGACCGGCGTGAACACGCCGGTATAGGTGGCAGGGTTAGAGCGCGGGGTCCTCCCGATCGGGGACTGGTCGATATCGATCACCTTGTCGATTTTTTCGATCCCCACAATTGCATCAAATTTGCCCGGATATTTTTTCGACTTCATGACCAGGGACGACAGGGCCTTGAAAAGAATGTCGATCACGAGCGTTGATTTCCCGGAGCCCGACACCCCGGTCACGGCGCAGAGGACGCCGAGCGGAAATTTTACGTTTATGTTCTTTAAATTATTCTCCCTCGCGCCCCTTATCTCGAGAAACCCGGCGGATTTCCTGCGCTTGAGCGGCACCTGTATGAAGCACTCACCAGCGAGATATCTGCCGGTAAGGGACGAGGCGTCCGCCTCAATGACCGGCGGCTCGCCCACCGCAACCACGTATCCGCCGTGGAGGCCGGCGCCCGGTCCGAGATCCACGACGAAATCCGCGCTCCTGATGGTGTCTTCATCGTGCTCGACCACGATGACCGTGTTCCCCAGGTCGCGGAGCCGTCTCAGCGTCGCCAGTAGCTTTTTGTTGTCCCTCTGGTGCAGGCCGATGCTCGGCTCGTCCAGAACGTAGAGCACTCCGGTCAGGCTCGACCCGATCTGCGTGGCCAGCTTGATGCGCTGAGACTCTCCGCCGGAGAGCGTGCCCGCGGCACGGTCCAGGGTTATGTATTCGATGCCTACATCCATCAGGAACCTGAGGCGGGAACGGATCTCCTTCATGATCCGCTCCGCGATCTTGTGCTCGGTCGGGGAAAGCTCGAGCTCCTGAAAAAGCTTGTGCGCTCCGTCGATCGAGAGGGCGGTAATCCGGTCAATGGTGTATCCCGCGACCTTCACCGCCAGGCTCTCGGGCCTGAGCCGCCTCCCTCCGCACGTGCCGCACACGCGGTTGGACATGAACCCCTCCATCCATACCCGCATGTCCTCCGATTTGGTCTCCAGGTAGCGCCGGTTGAGGCCGGGAATCACCCCCTCGAACTCCCTGGAAAACCGGTATTCCGCGTCCTCCCTTTTGACCGTGTAGTTGATTTTCTTCCCCTCCGAGCCGTACAGGATTATGTCCCTGATCCGCTTCGGTAGCTTCTTCCAGGGGGTATGCGCGTCAAAGCCGAGGTTCCTCTCTAGATTCCGTATCTGGTCAAGGTACCAGTAGCTCGTGGTCTTTCCCCAGACCTCGAGCACCCCGTTGTAAAGCGATTTGTCCGGGTCGGATACGATGAGCTCTGGGTCGAACTGCAGAATGAAACCGAGCCCCCCGCACTCCTCGCACGCGCCGTAAGGGCTGTTGAAGGAAAACATGCGGGGGGAAAGCTCAGGGATCGATACGCCGCATTCGGTGCAGGAGAGCTTGGAGGAGAACAGGCGCTCCGCCTGCGCGGCGTCGCGATCGTTCTTCTCTTCTATGAGGACATTGACCAGCCCTTCGGCGATTTCCAGCGAGGTCTCCACCGATTCGGCAAGGCGGGACCGGATTCCCTCCTTGAGGGCGATCCGGTCCACGACTATCTCTATCGTATGTTTTCTGTTTTTATCAAGCCTGATCTCATCCGCGAGCTCGCGCATCTCCCCGTCTATGCGTACGCGGACGAAGCCCTTCTTCCGCGCCAGGTCGAATTTGTCCGCGTGCTCACCCTTCCTTCCCCGGACGAGGGGCGCGAGTATCCGGAGCCTGGCCCCCGAGGGATAGGCGAGTAGGTTTTCGACGATCTGATCTAGGGACTGCGACGCGATCCTCCTGCCGCAGTTGGGGCAATGGGGAACGCCGATCCGCGCGAACAGGAGCCTGAAGTAATCGTATATCTCGGTGACGGTCCCGACGGTGGAGCGCGGGTTGCGGTGCGTGGTTTTCTGCTCTATTGATATGGCGGGCGAAAGCCCGTCGATATAGTCGACGTCGGGCTTTTCCATGAGCCCTAAAAACTGCCTCGCATACGATGAAAGGGATTCAACATACCTGCGCTGTCCCTCCGCGTATATGGTATCGAAGGCGAGGGAGGACTTGCCCGAGCCTGACAGGCCGGTTATGACAATGAGCTTGTCTCGCGGGATTTCAAGGGAAATATTCTTTAAATTGTGCTCGCGGGCGCCTTTAATAACAATGGATCGGTTGCTCATATGAGGGTAACGTTCATGGAGCCGCACATGGGGCAGATGATATCCGATTCTTCCTCCGCCTCCCCCTTCTTTCTGACCACGATATCATCCCAGCGATAATCGCATTCATCACAGGCATAGCTTACGGTTATTTTTTTCTCCTCATCTTCCCAGTCCAGCTCGTCAAATTCCTCTATCTCCCGGTCGTCCTCCTCCTCGGCCTTCTCGTCCTCTCCCAGGTCTTCATCGCGCAGCTCTTCATCATCAAGGTGGCCGGAGGCGGCCTCCAAATCATCTCCCTTGTAATGCTTTTCGTAAAAATCATCCTCATAGACTTCGTCGTTGAAATCTTTTTCGTGATAATCGTTGGCCATGACCGTACCCTGTGTAGCGAATTATTCGGATGTCCTTTGATCCGATGGGTTAATTACTATATTAAAAATACTGTTTTTCCACGTGAGAGTAAACACCTGAATCAGAAAATATCACCCTCTTTTTTTGTCAAAAAAATTTTTTATTTTTTAAAATAAATGCCATTGCAATTATGCAATGGCATTCACCCCCCCCCATACAGTCGTTACGTATTAATTATTATTTTATCAATTTCATAACCGCGTCGGCCCTGATATTTGAAATGCTCTCTATGTGGGTCGTCCCAAGGCTCGAGAACATCGAATCGATGTTGGATACAATGCCGCTCAGCCGTGAAGGGCCGACCAGGTCTGACGCCATTATATTATCAAGCTCGACCTGGAGCTTCTTCAACCCGGACACCTCGTCATGTATGAACCCGTTGTTTTTTTCCTGGTGCGCGATCAGGTTATTCTCAGTAATGGGTCCGTCTCCCGCGATCGAGCGAAGAACCTCTTCCCCCTGGTAGGTGACGCTTTTCAAAATGCCCTGTTGATTGCTTCCCTTCTTCTGCAGATTATCCCGGAGCTGCTCGATGCCGTCTCTGATTATCTGGTGCCTGGTAAGCGATGACTGTATTTCCCTGAATTCGGATTCTATGGAATCCAGGCGCGCGGTAAGTCTGCTTCCGATCGAAACCGAATCGCCTTTCGCGTCGCTTTTTTTTGCTCCGAGATTCTTCTCCTCCAGCTCCTTCTGATTATTGATCTTCCGTGCAGTCCCCAATATGCTGTCAATTGATATCTTCATTTTACACCCTCCTTTGTGTCAAACTTGTCGCACCATTTCCCCCATGATACTCGGGGAATGACGAAATCCGTGGCGGTCATAAAAAAAAATAAATTAATATATTCAACATGTCAAGTTTTTTTCATTACGACTCGCCTCCGGGTTTGTTCATCTTGAGCGAAACCAGCTTTGAAATGCCGGGCTCCTCCATGGTTACCCCGTACAGCGTCTCTCCTATGGTCATGGTTTTCTTGTTATGAGTGACGATGACAAACTGCGACCCCCTCGTGAACTCCTTGAGAAGCCGCACGAATCGCCCGATATTCTGTTCATCAAGGGCCGCATCGATTTCATCAAGGAAGCAAAAGGGTGAGGGCTTGACCATATAGGTGGCGAACAGAAGCGCAATGGCGGTGAGCGCCCTCTCCCCGCCAGAAAGAAGATTGATGAACTTGAGCTTCTTCCCCGGAGGCCTGATCATGATCTCGATGCCGCTTTCCAGTACGTTCTCCGGATCCACCAGCTCGATTGCGGCGTTTCCTCCCTCGAAAAGCTGCTTGAAGATCTCGGAAAAATTTTTCTGTATGCTCCTGAAGGTGTCCATGAACATCTCGACCGATGTCCGGTTGATGTCCTCGATGACCGTGTATATGTCCTCCCTCGCCTTCCGAATATCGTTCCTCTGCCCGGTATAATAATCGAGGCGCTTTTCCAAATTCCGGTATTCCTCAATCGCAAGATTGTTGATGGGACCCAGTTCCTGGATCCTTTTTTTTATCTCGCCGCTCTGCTCAAGAAGCCCTTCAAGATCAGATGACCCTGCAGCTGCCTGCAGGGCGTCGTTTATTTTTTTCTCGTGCTCGACCCAGATATATTCCTCTATGCTGTTTTTCTTAAAATCAACCTCGATCACGGTCTTATCAAGTGCGGTGATCTTCTCGACGATCCGCTTAAGCTCATCCTCGCGGCTGCGTGCCGCATCCTTTCTTTCACGGATCGACACCTCCAACTCCCGCCTCTTCTCGGTCATGTCTGCGATGCCCTCCATCAGAGAACGGCTCCGTTCGTTGAATTCGATGAGCCGCCGCTCCCATTCCTCTATCTCGGCGGTGAGGGCCTCTATCTTCTTGTCTGCCCTGAGGATCTCCTCCCGGTAGTGCCCTATCTGATTCTCAAGATCAAGAATCTGATTTTCAAGGGACAGGACGTGTTTTTCAATCCAGTCATGCTCGTTCTCGTTCCTCGAAAGGTCCTTTTCGATCCGGGTTATCATCTGATTAACGTCTTCGAGCTCGATCTGCTCGTTACGGATATGCGTCTCAAGGGAGGCGATCTCCATACGGTATTGCTCTATGCTCCCGGCCGTGGATTTGATCTGCCCGTCCAGTGTCTCCTTTTCGGCGTGCACGCCCGTCTTGTCAAACAGGATCGACCGGAACCCGTCCTCGTATCCCTCGAACCTGAGTATATCCGCATTCAGTCGCGTCAGGTCAATGGATTCGATTACGGCAAGCGCGTCCGCCGCTCTCCCCTCCCTGATATCAGAAGCGGCCCTTCTGAGCGATTCCCCGATCGAATCTATGGTTGCGTTGATGCTCGTCCGTACTTTGATCCTCTCCTTTTCCGAACCCTCAAGCTCCGCCTTTCTCTTCTCAATCGCGTCTATGAGCCTCTTGATCACGAGCTCGAGAGAGGTCTGGAGCTCCCTGAGCCGCACTTCGGCCTTCACGATTGCCGACTTCCTATCCTCGATGGCTTCCCGAGATTGTTCAATCGATCCCGTTTTTCTCTTGCGCGTGACGAAGAAGGATTCGAGCTTGCGCCGGTCATCCTCTATCTTCGATGTGATCTGGACCCCGGACTGCCGCGACCTGTCCCTCTCCTCGCTAAGCCGAGTGAGGTTGCCGCCGCGCTCGCCGATCTTGTCCTCGATCCCCTTCTTCAACGCCAGCTCTTCATTGATCAGGCTCCTGTTCCTCTCCGCCCTGTCGTCGATGTCCTCGACGCGTATGCGATAGGCATGCAGCCTTTTTTCCAGCTCGAAGAGCTGCTGCTGGATGTCGTTTTTTCTTTTTTCGTCTTTTTCATTGGCGGCCGATGTAGCGGCGATACGCGCGGACACCTCAGCCCTCGCCTTGTGGTGCTTTTCTATTTCCTCCTGTATCTGCACGCGCCTTGCAGAAAGCTCCCTGAAGCGCAACGCATTGATCGTCACCTCAAGGGCGCCGATCTCGCTTTTGAGGGCGAGGTACGCCTTGGTGGTTTCGACCTGCATGGATTTGGATTCCTTTTCACGCTCAATCTCCTTGATGATGTCATTGATCCTGTCAAGATTGTCGCTCGTATCCGCGAGCTTTTTCAGCGATTCCCTCTTTTGCAGCTTGTATTTTGATATCCCCGCCGCCTCCTCGAATATATACCTGCGGTCTTCCGCCCTGGTCGAGAGAATGAGGTCGATCTTCCCCTGCTCCATCACAGAATACGCGGACTTGCCGATGCCGGTATCGAGAAACAGGTTCTCGATGTCCTTGAGCCTGACGGGGGCCTTGTTTATGGAATATTCCGACTCGCCGTCCCGGAAAATCCGTCTGCCCACGGTGACCTGGTCGGTATCGATATCCAGCACCTTGCCGGTGTTGTCGATGGTGACGTGCACTTCGGAAAGCGAGAGCTGTTTACGCTGTTCGGTCCCGGCGAAAATAATATCCTCCATCCTCTCGCCCCGAATGTTCCTCGCCTGCTTTTCCCCAAGCACCCACTTTATGGCGTCCACGACATTGGACTTACCGCACCCGTTGGGGCCCACGATGACGGTGACACCCGACTCGAAGTTGATGCGCGTCTTGTCCGCAAACGACTTGAATCCGAACATCTCCATTGATTTGAGGAACATAGATACTCCCCGCCAGGTACGTATTTTTTTTAAATCGACATCCCGAATGGCGACATAATGCAAGAAAATTTTACGCAGCGTCCCAAAAAAAAACAGCCCGGGGCCACGGAATTTATCCTTGACTTGCGGCCGGGCCGGACGCGCTGTGATAAAAACCACTGGTCTCCAGATGAACACAACCACTTCACTCGCCATGAACCTGCGCATTCTGGCGGCGGCCGCCTTACTGCACTATTTTTTTGTTGGATGCGCCTCCTCCGCGGTACAGGCCTACAAAAAAAGCAGCACCATATCTATTCCGCGCGACAAGGCCCGCATGACCAGGGACGAGATCGACAGGTATGAGACCCACGAGGTGTATTTCAAGCTGGACAAGGCGGTCGATTCCATCAAGATCGGGATCACCGCCGTATTCGTCGCTGATATTGCAGGGACAAAGGAGTCACGGGTTACCTACTTCATCGTTGACAAAATAATCGATGTTAAAAAATTAAGAAATGCCGATGTCCGTCGTATTTATTCGGAGATAGGAAGGAACTTCGACCTTGATTGGAATGCAAAAAAAGAGATCGTCATCACTTCTGAAAGAGGAAGCCCCTTTAAGGCCCTTGACGAAGATTCCGTCTACCGGATACGCTACACGACATTTTCACGGGAGAACTTTGAATATACCATAACCATCGATGCGGATTGCGGCGTCACCTTCATGGACGGGACGCGGTGATTTTTTATTTCTTATTTATTCTGCGGGAATCAAAATCGGACCTTTTAAACAGCGAAATCACCGGAACCCCTTCGTTCTCGATGCGCTCCCTCCCCCCCTCATCGCGGTCTATGATCACCACCGCCCGCATCACAACAAGGCCCGACTCCCTCATACGTTCTATGGCGGTGATGGTTGATCCCCCGGTCGTGATAACGTCGTCGATCACGACCGCGTTGCGCACGCTTTTCAAATCGCCCTCTATCCACTTCTGCGTGCCGTGAAGCTTTGGCTCCTTACGGACGATGAGCGGCGAAATCCGGTATCCCCTCCTGTTGGCCGCGATTGAGGTGGAAATGGATATGGGGTCCGCGCCCAGGGTGAGGCCGCCGAGGGCCCGGATGTCGAACTCCCCGATGAGCGGCTGGATCGCATCCAGCACCACCTCGCCGATGAGAAAGACGCCTTCGGGATCGAGGGTCGTTGCCTTGCAGTCGAAATAGTAGGGGCTCCGCCGTCCCGAAACCAGGGTGAAGGGCGGATCGTCCCGATACATGAATGACTTCTCGTATAAAATCTCGAACAAGCGATCGCGCAACGAAGCCATGGTCAAACCCCTCCGTTTTTCATCGCGGACAGGCACGCGCCGATGCCCTTCCAGAATTCGTCTTTGCTTATTTTTTCCGTGAGATAGGATTTGACGAGCCTCTGGATGTCCGGCGAGAACGCATCCCAGTACTTCCCCGCCCATCCCTCGGGGAACTTCTTCTTGTCCTCCTCGCTCATTTCACCGGTGCTGTATGAAATGAACTGGGTGATCATGGCAAGGAGCATCTCCCTGGGAATTTCCGAGGAACGCGCGGCCTTCTTTCCCGGTATCCATTGATCGAGAAGCGCGGCGAGCTCTTCCTCGCTGATGTTCGGAATTTTGTCCCTCACCATGTCCGCCACGAGGCGGCGCGACATACGGTGGATATTTCCCGAATCGATGCCCATCTGTTTGCTCAGGTCCTCGGCCATCGTCCGCGCCATATACTGGAAATCAAGCTGGCCCAGGCTCGATTCTCGCTCCATTCTTCTCCGCAGCGCCTCCGCTATCAGATCAAGCTCGTACCTCGTTGCGCGGTTGAGGATAAACTCGATCATCTCGGTGACCATCTGGTGTATGTTCACGATGGCGACACCTCCCATGTCAAAGACTTGCGCGCATCAGGGGCTGGACCGCAATTCATCCTCATCTCCCTCTTTTGCGGTCGGGCCAGAGCGCCTTGAGCCGCTCTCCGATCGCCTTCTCGCTCCCTTCAGCCGAAGGCTTATAGAACACCCGATCCCTGATTTCATCGGGAAGGTACTGCTCGTCTACGAAATGTCCCTCAAACTCATGCGGATATTGATAGTCTTTGGCGTACCCGAGCCTTTTCATCAACCCGGTCGGCGCGTTTCTCAGATGAAGGGGTATCTCGTAGTTCGATTCCCGCGCCGCCTCCTTGGCGTTCCGGATCGCGCGATAGGAGGCGTTGCTCTTGGGCGCGGACGCGAGATACACGGCGCACTGCGAGAGCACGATCTCCGCCTCCGGAAGCCCTATGTTCCGGGCAGCGGTCATTGCGGACACCGCAAGGGTGAGCGCGGTGGGGGCTGCATTTCCGATGTCCTCGGATGCGAAGATCACCATCCGGCGGGCGATGAACACCGGGTCCTCTCCCGATACGATCATGCGGGCAAGATAGTAGACCGCCGCGTCCGGGTCAGAGCCCCTGAGCGATTTGATGAAGGCCGATATGGTATCGTAGTGCCTGTCCCCGGCGCGGTCATAATACAGCATGGAGTTGCGGACCGCCTCTTCCAGGTGCTCGCCGGTAATGAGGCCGTCGGCGGAAAGGGAAAACGCGCTTTCGAGTGTGTTGAGCATCCTGCGCGCGTCCCCGTTGGATATCGCCGCGAGCTTCTCCCTCACGGCATCGTCGGAAAAACGGGCGTTCCCTTTTTTCAGCAGCTCGTCACTGCCCAGGGCGTTGTCCAGGATATTGAGGAGATTGGCCTCAGAAAGACGGGAAAGCCTGAGCACGCGGGTCCGCGACAGCAAAGGTGAGATGACGCTGAACGAGGGGTTTTCGGTCGTCGCCCCGATAAGTATGATGTCGCCCGACTCGACCGAACCGAGCACGGAGTCTTGCTGGGCCTTGTTGAACCGGTGTATCTCGTCGAGAAACAGGAGGGTCTGCTGCCCCTTTTTTCTGTTCTCCCTCCCCTTTTCGATGACCTTGCGGACATCCGCCACGCCCGCGGACACGGCGCTTAAAAAATATGAGTCCATGTTGCAGTATGATCCGACAAGCCGCGCGAGAGTGGTCTTGCCCGATCCAGGATCCCCCCACAGGATAATCGAAAATGCCGTTCCCTTGTCGATAATGGTCCTGAGCACCCTGTGCTCGGACAGGAGGTGCTCCTGACCGACAAACTCCTCGATGCTCCGTGGACGGCACCGGTCCGCGAGCGGGCTGAATGTGTCGTTTTTGCTCATCATGCAAACCATGGCTGCAGACAAAAAAATCCGGATTTACCGGATTCTTTCATCTGTGAAGTTGCCGCCTTTGTCAGGCGTTTGCGCTCTCCTCCTCGCGACGGAAGTCCTTTCCTCCCCTCCCGGCAGTTTTCTTCGTCCTGCCCTGTTGGACCGCCATCCTGCGTATCTTCTTCAGTCTACGTCGCTCGGCCTCTTCCCTTTTCCTTTTTTTCTCTTCACTCGGCTTTTCATAGTATCTTCTTCTTTTAAGCTCCTTGAAAATCCCTTCAAACGCCATCTTCTTCTTCAGATTCTTGAAGGCCTTTTCAATATCGCCGTTGACGTCGACTTCCAGTGGATTCGTCATCTACCTCACATCCTTTCCCAATAGTTAAAAAATCGATGCATGGCACCATAGTGAAACGGTAATGTTTTGTCAATTAAAATAAAATGCGCCTAACGCATCGGCTTAATTTACATAATAGCCGAAAATAAAAGGAACCACCAGTACCTTCCCCTCTTGAAGCAGCTCCTTGGGAACCTTGCCGAAATTTTTAGACAGCGTAATCGCTTCCATACAGGACTTGTCGAGGTACCTGTTGCCCATGGAATCCAGGAGCTTGGCCTGAATCACCTCGCCGTTCTTGTCCAGAACGAACACCGTGACGACCTCCTGGCTCGGGATGAGCATGATCCTCGTATATCCGGGCGTGTACCCGCCGGTTATCGGATTATATCCCTGCAGCACGGCGTTCGCCATCAGAGGCGGGTGCCAGTTTGATGCGATCTTGTCCTTCAATTCCTTGAAGAATTTAAAATTCCTGAATTTGAGGGTATTGTAAGAAAACCTGCCGTCATTCGAATAAAATATCGCATTTTCCTTGGTCACGTTAAATCTGTCGGGTATAAGCGACTTGTCGAAAATCCCATGGTTCCCCTCTTCGCCGCCGCCGCTTGTGCTTTTGTCAAGGGTGACGACCATCTCAGACTCGTCTGACGAGAGAATCCTTGATTTATTGCTGCGTAAAGCGGCATCCCCCGATCCGCCCCTCCCCCTGTTTCCCCTGAGAAGCCGGAAATCAAGGGAGTTGTTGAGCCAGCGGTCCCCCTGTTTTTTCGTGATAAAGCCCTTGGCGCTGGAATCCCTGTCCGACAGAAGTGTCTCCCTGACCACCACTCTCTTATCGTCCTGATTGATGTTCACGATGATGTCCCTGCCGCTCCCGTCATTCCTGAACAGCCTGTCTGCCCGGCTCTGCAGCTCCCACAGGGAATGCATCCGGGGAGCAATAACTGCCACGAACATCACCATGTGGATGAATACCGCGATGATGAAAGCCAGTGAAAACTGCAGCTCGTTTTCCCTGTTCACCGGGCCGGTCATTGCGTTTCCCCCTCAACCGCCATATCATATAATGTACTAATCAAATTAATAAAACTGCCGGGCAAGTCAACATTTCTTCGCGAGGCGGCCGTTCTGCAGGTGGCGATAAAATCCTCAATTGACTGTATCCTGAATTCAGAAGAATTCATGTGCCATGTAAACGGTCGCACGTGGGCTGGAGTGAGGTTGCCGTCATGCACGACCATCGCACCCGCCCCGATGCTTGTCCCGGTATTGATGAGCGTGCCGATGCTGGTCTTGACAAAATCGCCGATGAAGCAGCCGATCTTCTTTCGCCCCGTCTTCTTCCTTGAGTCCGGCGTGTACACCTTGATGTTCGAATAATCGTTCTTTAAGTCGCTGTTGGTCGTGAGCGCCCCCAGGTTGACCCACTCCCCGACATACGAATGGCCGATAAACCCGTCATGGTACTTGTTGCCGTACCCGTGGAATATCGACTGCTCGACCTCCCCGCCGATTCTGCAGCAGTCCCCTATCGAGCAACCCCTCCGGAGCTTCGCTCCAAGGATCATGCAATCGCGTCCTATCGCGCACGGACCCTCGATCCGGGTGAACGACTTTATTGAGCTCCCCGCGCCGATAACTATCGGACCATCGCTTACGTCCATTACGACATAGGGATCAATACTGACTCCCTCATCAATATTCACGAGACCGCGCTCTCCCAAAATTGTTACATCTTTTTGCCGAAAAGCCTTCCCCTTTAAACCTGAAAGACGCCAGTCGCTCTCGAGAACGTCACGGTTCCAGTCCACGAGATCCCAGATATAATCCGCCTTCCTCCCCGACGCGTCGGTATCCTCTTTATATTCGCTGCTGTCCAGCTCGAGCTCCGCGATCATTTCCGGCACCTGCTTGTGCGGATCTGAGATCCGGGAGGGATCGGCGCGGGCGCACACGGGAACGCCTCCCCGCATCATCGCCCGGTTCATGGATACATCAAAATCGGATTCCGCCGGATACTTGACCGCGTTCAGAAACACGATTTCCTTATCCTGTTCGAACACCGACCGGTCGTTTATGTTCAAATGGGGGTATTTCTCACGGTAATAGGGCGCGAGATGATTGCGGGTGAAATAATAAAAGGAGCAGCCGGCTCCGAACAGCCTCAGAGCAAGGACCTCTATCCTTTCCCTGAACGAATAGAGTCCGGATCTGAGCTCCCATAACGGCCTGGTCGATGAAAGGGGATAAAAATTATCATGCAGGCCGTCCTCAAATACGACTATGTTCATGTCTTAATAAGAACTTATTTACTTGCCGCTTCCTCGAACTGCTTCTTGCGCGCGGAAAGTATGTTCTCCGCCTCCCTGCCGGATATCTGGTCGTAGTGGGAGAACTTCATTTCAAACGTCGCCTTCCCGCTCGTCATGCCCCTGAGATCGATCGAGTAGCGGAGCATCTCGGCCAGGGGTATCTGTGCGCGCACGACCGATACGCTTCCGCCCGATTCGTCCGCGCTCTCCATGCCGAGCACCTTGCCCCTGCGGCTCGTCACGTCGCTCAGGATGTCGCCCATGAACTCTTTGTCCACGTAGATGTTCACGTCCATGACCGGCTCGAGGAGCTGGGGACCGGCCTTTTCCATGCCAATCTTGAACGCGGTGCGCGCCGCGATTTTGAAGGACAATTCGGACGAGTCCACCTCGTGAAACTTGCCGTCGTAGAGCTCAACCTCGACGTCCACGACCGGAAACTTGCCGAGCACCCCCTCCTGAAGGGCCTCGACGATCCCCTTCTCCACGCCGGGGATATACTGCTTCGGGATCGCGCCTCCGAATATGGTCTCCTTGAACTCGAAGCCGGAGCCCCGGGGCCGGGGGGCCATTCTGATAAAGACCTCGCCGAACTGTCCGTGGCCGCCGGACTGCTTCTTGTGGCGGTAATTTGCCTCCGCCTTTTTGGTAATGGTCTCCCGGTAGGGCACCCTCGGCTCCCTGGTCTTCACCTCGATCTTGTTCTTCTCCTTGAGAGCGTTGAGGACGATGCCGAGCTGTATCTCTCCCATGCCTGACAGCACCGATTCGGCGGTCTCTGAGTTATACGAATAGATGAGGGTCGGGTTCTCGTCCGCCATCTTGCTGAAAAACTGCCCGACCTTGTCCACTTCAGCCTTGTTGGTCATTTCAACAGCGTAGGAGAATACCGGATTCGGGAGATCGATCAGGGGAAGGATTACCGGTTTTTTTGCATCGCACAACGTGTCGCAGGTCGCCGTACGGTCGAGCTTCACCACCACGCCAATGTCGCCGGCGTTCAGCTTGGGCGCCTCCTCCTGCCTGTTCCCTATCATGGCGAAGACCTTGGAGGTCCGCTCCTTGTACTTCTTATTCGGATTATACACGTCGGTGTCGGGGGTCAGGCTGCCCGATATCACCTTCAGGTAACTGAAGCGTCCCGCGTACTGGTCGATGTAGGTCTTCCATACCACGGCGACGAGGGGACCGTTATCACCGGACTTGACCGATATCTTCTTTGACGGATCGTCCGGTTCATGCCCTTCGTACTCCCTGCCGGCCTGGAAGGAAGGTGCGAAATCCTTGATTACGCTCAGAAGGTTCCTGATCCCGACACTCTTTTGGGACGACCCGCATATGACCGGATGCAGCTTCGCCTTGGCGAGCAGCAGGCTGAGGCCCCTCTTGATCTCATCATCGGTGAGGTTTTCCTCTTCAAAAAATTTTTCTATGAGCTTGTCGTCGCCCTCCGCCGCAACCTCGATCAGCTTCGCGCGCTCGGCGTCCGCCCTTGCCTTCATGTCGGCCGGGATTTCCGACACCGCGACGTCCTTCCCCCCGGTCTTCGGGGTCAGGATCTTCATCTGGATGGTGTCGATGACCCCGCTCAGGTTTTCCCCCTCTCCGTTGGGCACGCACAGGGGAGCGATATTCGCCTTCAGGCCGTTTCTCAGGTTGTCCATCACCTTCTGGTAGCTCGCCCGCTCCTTGTCCATCTTGTTAACGAAAATGATCCTGGGAATATTGTTCTCGCTCAGGTAACGCCACGCTTTTTCAGTCTCGATCTGGACGCCGTCGACCGAATCGACCACGAGAATCACCGACTCGGCGGCCTGCACCGCGGCCCGCATCTCTCCGATGAAGTCGGCCGTTCCCGGGGTGTCTATGATATTTATCTTGACCCCTTCGAATTCCACGAATCCCATTGCGCTCCTGATCGACATCTGCTTCTTCTTCTCATCCTCGTCGAAATCCGACACGAGGGTCCCCTCCTCCGGGCTCCCGATTCGGTCGATCTTTCCTCCGGCAAGGAGCATGGCGTCAAGCAGGGTCGATTTCCCCGTGCCGCCGTGTCCGATGATCGCGATGTTCCGTATCTGATCTGACGTGTATTCCCTCAGCATCAAAAACCTCCAATAACCGGATCGTAAAAGGCCGCCGCCGGGCGCATCTGCATCCCCGTATACGGCTGCCGCATCATGAATGATTTATGGGAAAATAATTACCGCGTAAATTTTTGTAAAGAACTTTATTGACGAGGGGAAAAAAGAACGTATATCAAGCTTCTCGGCCCCCTAAATCCCCCGGAGGGGGACTTAAAAGCTTCAATCAAATGAATGCTGCAGTAAAAGCACGTATCGTCCCCCTCTTTCAAAAAGGTATTAGAAACCAAAAGAATAACTTGCAGATTCACCTAAGCCCCCCTCCGGGGGGGGCATGATAAATGCGGGTAATAGTGAGCTAATTTTTTGCGGGGGAGAGAGAAAAAAAAAGCACAAGCAAAACTCTTCAACCCTGCATTTAATTCGTACTCCTAAAAAAGGAATAAAAAAGGATAGACATAGTATTTTATACGCCTATAAATGAACATCCAAAAAACGTATCATGCCAAAACAATTTAGAAATTTATAAAAAATCTCAAAGGAGGCGCCATGTCTTCCAACATAGAAGTTAAAAAGGTAACCGACAAAAAAATGATGATGGAGTTCATAAAGCTGCCGTGGAGGGCAAAGATATACAAATACGACCCGGCCTGGGTCCCTCCTCTTATAAGCGACCAGAAGCGTTTTCTCGATTCGGAAAAGGGATATTTCTTCGAGCACGGCGAGGCTCAATTCTTTATCGCTTATAAAAATGAAAAACCGGCGGGCAGAATATCTGCGCATACATACTCGCAATACGAAGAGAAATATGATAAGGATACCGGCTTCTTCGGCTTTTACGAATGCATCGACGATCTTGAGGTATCAAAGGCTCTGTTAGATGCGGCGAGGGAATGGCTGCGCTCAAAGGGAAAAAAGAAGATGAACGGTCCGCAGAGCTTCACCATCTATGATCCGATCGGATTCGATGTCATCAACAACGGTAGGATGCCGGTAATCAGCATGTTTCATTCCGCGCACTGGTATGAAAAGCACGCGCTCGCCTACGGCCTTGAAAAAAAGGTGGACTGGTACTGCTTCATGGTGAAAGAAGACGGGCTTGACTGGGAGCCGATGTTCAAGATACGCGAAGAGCTCCAGAAAAAATCTGACATTAAATTCGTCACCGCGAAAAAACGCGATATACCCAAGAGAGCTGATCAGGTGAAGCATATATTCAATGTCGCATGGGAAGGTAACGAAGGCCATCTCCCCTTCACTGACAGGCAGTTTGACATGAACTTTAAGGATCTACAGTTGCTCATAATTCCCGATCTTGCCATTTTTGCAGAAAAGGACGGTAAAACCATAGGATTTATTTTTTCCATCCCGGACGCGAACCCAGGCATAGCGAAGCTTAACGGCAGGCTCTATCCGTGGAGAATACTTAAGCTGCTCTGGCAGGTTAAAAGAACGAGAACCCTGCACACGATGCTCCTTGCGGTGTTGCCTGAATACAGAGGACAGCAAATAGACCAGATACTCATTCTCATGACCATTGAAATCGCCACCAAAAGGCACGGATTCATCCAGTCCGACTGCTCCCTGGTGGTGGAAAGCAACAAAAAGATGATCGGCGCGCTTAAATACGTGAACTCGGACCTGTACAAGGGCTATAGGGTGTATCAGATGAATATCTGACTATTTATTGAATAATCTCCGGATTTCTTCTACCCTCTTGCGGTTTACCCCGAGGTCTCCGTATCCGAGACGCGAGGCCGACCTGACCTGGATGAGTTTTTTTGCATCGTCGAAATAAAACTCGACGTCGTCCACGAACCGAAACAGCGCCGAGGTGTATTCGGCGTAGATGTAATCGTCCCTGGCCGTGACGATCCTCGCCCGCTTCATGGTTTCTATCACCTTTACCAGCCTCTTCTTCGCATCGGCGAGCGTGCCCGAGTATTTGATCGGGGCGATGTAGTGCACCTTGTCTGAAACCGGAGCCTGGGAAGACACGCAATTCGGCGAGCTCGGGCACGGCGCCAGCACGCCTTCCTTCACGCCGATGTTCGACGGCCT
>CAZHAD010000030.1:26638-33502 GCA_964529965.1 uncultured Leptospirales bacterium
TTGTCGACATATGCCTGCCGCGCCGCAATGCGGATGATGTCATTGTACGTGGGATACGCGTGGATCACCGAGTTGAGCCTGTGGAGCTTGATCCCGAGCGATTTTGCCGCGTGCACCTCATGCAGGAGCTCTCCCGCCCTTTCACCCAGTATGTGGATTCCAAGTATCTTCCCTTTCCCGGAACAGATGAACTTGGCGAGGCCGTCATGCGACCGGTCGGCAGCCGCCCGGTCGATGCCGTCGTACGGCACGCGGTAGACACGTATCCGCCTTCCGTTTGAGGCGGCGGCCTCCTGTTCGGTCAAACCGCTCCTGGCAAGCTCGGGATCGGTGAAGGTGCACCACGCCACATGCCGGTACGAGACCCGCTTTTTGATGGGGAGCAGGGCATTCGACGTCGCGACAATCGCCTGGTAATTGGCGACGTGGCTGAACTGATAGGGTCCCACGACATCCCCTGCAGCATATATATTCTTTACGGTGGTGCGAAGATGCCGGTCCACCTGTATGCCCTTGGGATTGAAGGAAACGCCGGCGGCCTCGAGGTTGAGGCCGTCCGTGTTGGGCTTGCGGCCCGCTGCAACGAGCAGGCCGTCGGCCGCGGTCTTGCGAAGCCCTCCCCCGGACTCATACGTGAGCACGATCCTGGCCGCGCCGGACGCCTGAACGGCCCTGGCCTCGTACAATATGCTCACGCCCTCCCTATTCATGATCTGCGCGAGCATGGCTGCCATCTCACCGTCTTCCCGGGGAAGTATCGTCCGCCCCATTTCCACCAGGGTCACCTTCACCCCGAGCCGGTTGAGCGCCATCGCCATCTCCACTCCGATCGGGCCCGCTCCGAGGATTATCATGGAACCGGGCAGCTTTTTTAACGAGAACAACGTCTCGTTGGTAAAAAAACGGACCTTGTCCAATCCCTTTACCGGCGGGACCGCGGGGCTTGATCCGGTTGATATGAGGAATTTGTCAGAGGTCATGTTCTTCCCGTTCACCGTCAGGGTATGGGCGTCGACGAAGGAGGCGTGTGCGCTTTCCACCGCGAAAATGCCGAGCCTTTCGAAACGGGTCCGCTCCTCCCCACTGTATACCGCGTTCACGACCCCGCGCGCGCTCTCCATCACGCGGTCGCACCTGACCGAAAATTTTCCCCTGAGATCGATGCCGTACTTCTTTGCGTTGCCGAATCGATGAGCGGTCCGGGCCGACTGGATAACGGCCTTGCTCGGAACGCATCCGGTCCAGGTGCATTCACCGCCGAATCTCTTGCTGTCCACCATGGCGGTCCTTTTACCCAGGCCTGTAGCGAGCATCGCAGCCGTTATGCCCGCGCCCCCGCAGCCGATGATCATAAGATCAAAATCATATCGTGCCATATATCCTCTCCTTATACCGGTCCACGCACAAACGGGTGTTGGAAAGCACCCCGTCGCGGACCTGATTCTCATACAGCCTCTTCAGCCCGTCCAGGTCGTCTATATCCTCGCATTCGGTCAGGAAAAAGACGCGCATACCCCGCTGTTGCACCCTTTTGACGGTCTCGTCCAGGACCCGCGTGGTGCCCCATGGTATGTCGGTGAATAGGGATTCATCCGCCCCTCCGGCCTTGAGCGCGATCAGATAATATCCTCCGTCAAGGCTCGGGCCGAATACGACATCATGGCCGGACAGCTCGTGGAACGCGGTGTAAAGCGCGTCGAGCGTTATGCCGGGAATGTCGCTGCCGATAAGGGCGACCCTGGCATACCCCATCAAGAATGCGTCCCTGAAGGCGTTGCGCATGCGGCCGCCCAGGTCATTGCCGCGCTGGACCATGCACGGGGTATCGCCGAACAGATCCCGGAAAAAGGCCGAATCCCTGCCGGTGCAGGAGATCAGTACGTCCGCGTCCAGGGACTGCAGGGTCGCAAGCGTGTCCTTTACGAAGCAGAGGTAAAGGTCATAGGCCAGGTCTTCTCCGATGTCGACCGCGAGCCTGGTCTTCACCTTGCCTTTCTCCGGAATGCGGAGAAACAGAATAACGGCGTTGTCTTTCACAATTTTTTACTCCCGTCCATCGGCGGTTCCATTATTATGCTTGAGCAGTTACAATTAAAGTTTCAAAGAAGTCACCTTTTATAATAATATTGAACCAACTTCTCCGGCGGAACGCCCATGAAATAGGAAAGCTGTAAAAACCAGTTCCTGAATATTGAGTACAATACCCCCTCTTCCTCCCATTTTCGCGATGAGGTGACCGCGCGCTCTTCCAGAATGGCGATCCTCCCTCCTCGCTTTTTGATCCGCAGAGCGATCTCCACGTCCTCCATGAGAGGAATTTCCGCGTATCCGCCTATCTGATGAAAATAATCCCTCAGGATAAAGAGCGACTGATCCCCGAAGGGGATCCCGGTGAGGCGGATCCTGAACCGTGCCGCGGCCGCCACGATGCGAAGCGACATGCGGCCGCTGTCAAGCTCGAGGCCGAAGGCCCCGGCCTGGCAGCGCCCGGTCCCCAGCGTATCTCTGATCAGACCGATCGCGCCCTCGGGCAGCAGCGTATCCGCATGAAGAAAAAGAAGAATGTCTCCACGAGCCTCACGCGCGCCGCGGTTCATCTGCACCGCCCTGCCCGGGGGTGAGGTAAGACGGAGAACGAGCGGATCGGCGACCGCGCGTATAGTCGATCCCCCGGGATCGCCGTCCACGACGATGACCTCGGTCGGCTCCCCCGCCGATATGAGCCTCATGCGGCCGATCGCCGCATTGATTACCGCCTGTTCGTTCAGGACCGGTATTACGACCGAGATGCCCGTCATGCAGTGGTCGTTCCCTGGCAGGAAGAGCCCGCTCCCGCAACGCACCCGTAGCAATGGTTGTTCACCACGATGACCCTGCGGCGCAGCATTTCGAAATCGAAATCGAAAACGCTTTTCGGAGCCCCGTGGTTTATCGGCAGCTCGAGCATCTGATTGAAGTCGCAGTCGTAGAGCGTGCCGTCAAACCCGACCGATATGGTTGTCTTGCACATGACGTTCTCAACCGCCGCAGGATTGTACGCGGCGCAGAGGCTCCGGATATAGTCGGAGTAATTCCCGCTCCGCACCAGATATTCGAGATATCGTCCGACCGGCAGATTGGTGATGCAATACAGTGAGTTGAACAACACGCCGTGATCGCGCAAGAGACGGGTACGATACTCATGCTCCAGTGAGTCCTGCGCTCCCGGTAGATAAGCGCCCACCGGGTTGTGAACGATGTCGAGGACAAGGCCGCTTTCGGGAGCGGCGTAACCGCGCCGGTTCAGCAGCTTCATCGCCTCGATTATCTTCCCGAACACGCCCCCTCCGCGCATAGCGTCAGTTTTTTCACTCCGCCAATCGGGCAGGGAGGTGACGATCTCGACCCCGTTTCTGGAGTAGATGTCGATGAACTTCTCATACTCTCCTTCCATGAGTATCGCGCAGTTGCTCCGTACCATGAGCCGCTTGCGCAGGCGCGAGGCCTCGTCGAGGAACCATTCCATGTGCGGGTTCATCTCCGGGGAGCCGCCCGTCACATCGATGGCGCTTATACCGGGATTGGAGGCTATGCCGAGGCACTGCTCGAGCACCCGCCGGTGCATCAGCTCGGTTCGGAAAGGACCGGCTCCCACATGGCAATGCCTGCACGCGAGATTGCACCGCCTGCCGACGTTCAGCTGCAGTATGTCGATGCTCGTCGCCCTGAGGGGGGAACGCACGGTATCGAGTATACGCTCGGCAAAATGAGGACAGCCGCCCGTGTCCTGCAAGAATTCGAGCTGTTGCTTTACGTCCATTACATCTCCTTCTTCTTGATGATCTTTCTCATCTGGGTCGAATGGGCCAGGGTGATCCCGGCCATCATGGCAGCGCCGGTATGGACCGCCTCCATCATCTCGTCGCTGGATACGCCCAGGGAAAGGCATTTATTGGTGTAGGCGTCGATGCAGTAGGGACAATTCTGCGTGACTGCAACCGCAAGGGCGATGAGCGCCTTTTCCCGCTCCGTGAGCCTGCCGGCTCCGGTGGCCGAACCGTAGTAGTCGAAAAACTTCTTCCCGGAATCCATAGCGAATTCTACGATATTGGGAAAATCCTCAAGATCCTCGGTGTCGTAGTAATGAGCCATTTCGTGCCTCCTAATAAAAAATGCCTGATGCAGTGCCCCCCCCTCTCCTTTATTCAATTCTTAATGGGAGAGGGGTCGGGGGTGAGGGCATACAATAATTTCAACCCGCCCTGATTGCGGAAATCGATTTCAAAATCAAAAGGACCCAGGGTGATGTATGCAAAACCAGATCAAACCAGTCGATGAAGCGCCTCAGGTCGCCTTTGAAGAGCATGACCAGTTTTTCATATACATGAGGAGGATTGAAGGGGGCGAGTCCGAAAGTCAGGCACGCGATGATAACCACGATCCATGGCACCTTCAGCATGAAATCCATTGTATCCCCCGTATGTTATTTTAATTATGCAGATATCCCGCCCTTCCCGGTCGATTATGCAGGACTTTGTAATATAATGTAAAAATAGTTCAAGGGACAGCCCGATATGCTCACTGCTTCGGCAGCAGGACATGCCGCGCGCCGGGGCGAATGAGGCCTTAGACGCCGTTAACACCGGGTGCGTATGATATTGAAATTGTACCCTTAATAACACTATATCGCCTCTTTCTGTTACAGTCAAACCTTTTAACAGGCACCTTCATCCGCTCCGGCGGCGCAGAAAGCGAGGCGATACATACGCTTATGGCTTAAACAAACGAGACCCGGCAACTTGCCGGACGAACGTAAGCGGACGCGTAGACCGCGGATCAACCGTACGCAAGCCGGCCGCCCATGAAGCCGAGCCCTATGGCCGAGGCGAGGCAGAGGATGTACAATATCATCAACGAGGCCCCGGCGACTTTTTCTTTATAGCGCAAATACGCCGTAAGGGCAAGGAGGATGATGAAGACGACCGCAAGGACCATCTTGGCTATGATAAGAGGCTGCCATGCGCCTGCATACCGGTGCTGCCAGTCCATCAGGCCGAGAATCGCGGCTATCGGCGCAAAAATAAGGGAAAGGATCAGACAATGGTATGCGGTTTTCTGCAGCTCCTTCATCTTATACGAGACGATAGAGAATAGAAACAAACCGATGGTCATGCCCATGGGTATATGGACGAGGGGGGGATGAATAGGTTCAGTGTATCCGATTGCCGCAAGCGTATTATAGATGAAATTAATCATGTAGAACCTCCTTACGGTAGTGCTGACAATTACATCACGGATTATACTCGGCCATGCATATAACGGTTTGTAAACAACAATTTTGCGTTCTTATCTTCTTTCATGCAGATATCTCTCGAGCCGGTCCATGCCCTCCCTGATATTTTCTAGGGAATTTGCGTAGGAAAACCTCAGGAACCCCTCGCCTCCCGAGCCGAAATCAACGCCCGGCGTGACTCCCACCTTGGCCTTCTCCAGTATCCTGAACGCCTCCGTGTATGAATCGGTGCAGAAATGGCGGGCGTCCGCAAACACGTAAAAGGCGCCGGTGGGCCTCACGTGTATGGAAAAACCCAATTCCTCAAGCCTCTGGATCATATAAAGACGCCGCTCGTTGTAAATCTTCTTCATGCGCTCGATGTCCGGTCCAGCGTGCCGGAGGGCGGATATGCACGCAGCCTGCACGAAGCTGTTTGCGGAGATCATGAAATTCTGGTGGAGCCGCTCCATTACCGAGGAAAACTCACGGGGAAAAATGAGATAGCCCAGCCTCCACCCGGTCATGGCGTAAAGCTTTGAAAAGCCGTTGATGACGAAGGCTCTATCCGTGAATTCAAGAATTGACCGGGCCCTCCCCTCGTACACGAGGCCGTGGTATATCTCATCCGAGAGTATGAATTGCTTATCGAACCCGGCGATCTGCTCCATGTTCTTCTCATCCATGACGATACCCGTGGGGTTGGACGGGGAATTGATCATTATCGCCTTCACGTTACCGGCGAGCGCCTTTTTTATCTGCTCGGGACGGTACAGAAACCCGTCATCGGGACGGGTTTCCACTTCCCTGACCCTGCCGCCCACGGCTTCGATGAAATTCGGATAGCACGAGTAGTGAGGGTTGGAAATGATCACCGCATCCCCGGGCTCCAGTATGGCCAGCATCATCAGCAGCATCGCCGGTGAGGTCCCCGAGGTTACGAGAACCTGTTCCGGGCCGATAGAAACGCCGTAATTCATACGATAATGGGCGCATATCTCTTCACGCAGCTCGAGCAGCCCCATCGCGTGCGTATAATGCGTTCTGCCGGACCTGATGGCGTCGATCGCGGCGTCCCGGATCACCTCCGGCGTCTCGAAGTCCGGCTCGCCCACCTCGAGGTGAATGATGTTCTCCCCCGCGCTTTCCATCCGCTCGGCCGCAGCCATGACGTCCATGACCATGAACGATTTTACGTCCCTGACTTTTTTCGAGATCATCGATGTTATCTTTGAATTATCCATCAACCGCAACTTTAAAAATTTAATAACACGGCATACTAAAAATAAATTTTAAAGTCGTGTCAAGGCTAAATTAGCCGGCTACAGAATCTTATCGGCCCCTCAACTATCAACCGATCTCTTCCCCTCTCCTCTTGAATAAGCTGACTTCTACCCAAAAATGTGTAAGAATTGAGATCATCTCCCTATCTCTTCAATTTCCATATCCCCTTATCTTACACATGAAGATGCGCGTAGAAATTAGCTTCAATAAAAGAAGAGGAATGAGGTCAGAACGGGATGTAAAAGGGCACGAAAGAATGAAATATGAGTGAAAATAATATCATGATAAAGAAGACTCCTACACTTGAAATGTAATTTATGCCGCCTGAT
>CAZHAD010000031.1:0-32964 GCA_964529965.1 uncultured Leptospirales bacterium
GTAATAAATAAAAGTTGACATCAATTATGCGTCATAAAAATATACCTCCCACATAAAAACAAGGAGGATGTGTGTATGGCTCATGTGATAAGCGATGAGTGTACGAACTGCGGCGCGTGTGAAACGGAATGTCCCGTGGAGGCGATAAGCGAAAAGGAAGACCGCAGGGTTATCGACGCTGATCTGTGCACCGACTGCGGTGCGTGCGCGGCAGTGTGCCCCGTGGAAGCGATCGCCGCTGCATGAATCGCAACAACATACAAAAAACAAAGCCCGTCTTATTAAATAAAAGACGGGCTTTTTATATTAATCCAGAGGAAACAGTCCGACCTGTCTCCCCATGCGTTTTCACTGCTCATATTAATGCGTATAAGGAAAGATTCACTTAACTGTTTTCTGAAGCTTCCTTATGATAATTTTCCTTGATGAAATTATTTAAAAACTGATCCGGAGCATCCACCGCTTCCTTCCTGATGGTGAAATGATCCAGCTTCATGAGCCTCAGTCCATGATAGTAATCACGGAACAGCTCAATGCAGAGCTGCTTGATGCTTTTCAGCTTTGCACCCGCCATCTCCCTTATTTTTTCCACCGCTTCCTTGTCGAAATCAAGATAAATGCCGTGCTCGACGAGAAAGTCTTTCTGAAAGCTGTGTATACCGTCCTGAATAAGCATTTCCTTGAGCGCGGGTCCGGGATTCTCCACAACCTTCGCATCAACCGCAAGCTTGTTGATATTTGTTGAGGGGAGGCTTTTCTCAAACTTGATCAAGACCCTTTCAAACACGCTGAGGAGCCCCCTCGCACCGGTCTTCTCATTGTTGGCCTTCTTCGCAAGAACCCTGAGCGCATCATCCGTAAAGCTCAGATCGATCCCGTAGGCCTTGAAATCCATCTTCTTGCCGATGACCACGGTGCTGTATTTGTTTTTGAGTATTTTAAACAGCCCCTCCTCGTCGAGATCATTCAGCACGACATAAACCGGAAGGCGCCCCACGAATTCGGATTCAAAGCCGAATTGGATCAGGTCCTCGGTTTTTACTTTTTTCAATATGGCCTGCCGGTCCTCACCCGTTATCTTGGCCTTTTCGAAACCGATCGACTGCTTGTTACGCCTCTTGTTGATTATATCCTCAAGCCCGCTGAAGGCGCCGGACACGATGAAAAGTATGTTTCTTGTATTGATCTTCTGCCTGGTCACCTTGCCGGTCCTCTGGGCCTCCATCGCCGCTTCGACCTGGGAGGCCAGATCATGGGGCGTCTTCAAATCAACCTCCGCCTCCTCCATCAGCTTGAGCAGATTCCGCTGGACGCCGGTCCGGGATACATCCGGCCCGTATATGTTTCCCGACGATGCGATCTTGTCGATTTCATCCAGGTATATAATGCCGTACTCGGCCTTCTTGATGTCACCTTCCGCTTCGTGGACAAGCTCTCGTACCAGGTCTTCAACGTCTCCGCCCACGTATCCAGTCTCGCTGAATTTCGTCGCATCGGCCTTGACAAACGGCACGCCGATCTTCCTGGCGATGAGCTTTACTATATAGGTTTTTCCCACGCCGGTCGGGCCTATGAGGAGCATATTGCTCTTTATATTGCCGACGATCTTTTCCATCGCAGGAATCGCGTTTTCAATCTTCATGCGGTTAAAATGGGTGCAGACCTTGGTGGCGATCACTTCGATAGTCTCCTCCTGCCCCACCACATACTGGTTCAGAAAGCTTTCCAATTCTTCAGGCTTTATGTCAAAATTGAAATCCGACGTTTTCTTTGCGGAAACTCCGGGCTTTTCCCCTACGGTTTCAGCATTCGGCTGTACTTCCTCGGATTCTAAATTGAGCAGATCCTCGATGCTCTTTTCAGGATCAAATGCCGGTTTTGTCATAATCAATCCTCGTATTATTCTCTATATTTAATATATATTTTCCAAAACTATTATTCAACTTATGATATGGTTTTTTGCCAATTAGTTACACAATCAAGGCCTGTCCAACTTCCCCTCACAAACCCGATCAGATGAATGTTATTTCGCGCTGGAAAGCCGTGTGGCATCTCCTTCACATGCTTTATCCGCGCATGTTTTTATCGCAGCTTTTCATTAATGCCTGACGCTTCCTCCTTTTTCAAGTGAGAGGAAATTCAATATAAAATACCCGCGCAGTCCGGGCGTGCCGGGAAGGGGTATTTTTTTGCATAAGGAAATTTTCAAAAACATTTAAATGATATTTCCTTTTAAACGCTTCATCCCCGAAGCTCGGGACGGGATTTTAAGGCTTTCCTATAGGAAAGTGCAGGCGCGCCGTGATAAAAATCTGACGCCATTTTTCTGCTCATGCATTCAATTCGATCAAATTGCCCAGGATAGAAAACATTTATTAGCTACAGAATAAATATTCATCCATAGCTCCGTGCTGATTAATCCTTAGTGACGGTCAATTACAAGTTTCGGTATCTATTTATTATATTTGTTTTTTAAATTTTGCACTCATTCTTAAAATCGGCAATGCTTAAATATAATAAATATAAATTTGCTGTGTGTATCGCATCTGCAAATATTTAAAAATTTGTCATTAAAAAATTTTTCTAATTTAAATTTATGTGTATATGTTAAATTTCAGTTATAAAATTTTGTATTAAATTCCTTATATTTTTTAAAAAAATTTCCCGCCATACAAAAAATAGTTGTAATTTTACTATACATATTTATAGTATAAAAATGTATTGTGAAATTACGGAGGTGTACTTATGACTAATAAAAAAACTATATGCCCGGAATGCGGCTGTTTCCTCATACCTGATTCGGGCTGTTTATTCTGCCGCATATGCGGATTTTCAATATGCCACAACTGAACAAAAATTATAAAGAGGTGCTATGATTCAATATGCTTACAAAACAGATTTTACTTTATATAATAAGGCTGCCCGGGAAAAAGAAAGCAATACAAATCAGCATGCACCGGCACGCCTGTCTGAGAATCATAAAGACCGGCTGCGCGGAACATCGCCCATCAGGGGCCGACGCACGGAATTCGGCAGCGCAATAGACGCTATCAGGAAAAACTTCAAGGGCACACTGGTAACCGCAACGATCGCCGCGGAATATAGCGCCTCTGACATATTCACTCCGGCCGGTTGAAAAGAAGCGGCATACCAATATGTCATGGGCCTGAACCAACAGGCACAAGCCGTGCTGATCAGGGAGAAACGCGCCTTGCCGAAGGAGGGACTTGAACCCTCATGGGGTTGCCCCCGGCGGATTTTGAGTCCGCTGCGTCTACCAATTCCACCACTTCGGCTTGAATTTGATTCATGCTAATCGTACAAATAAAATAAGGTCCGCTTGTGAAAATTTTGAAAATATTATTTGTGCTCCGCAGATAATAGGGGCGGCGTTTCCAACATCATTTAAATGATTACGGCAATTTATTCAGGCTGAGGAATGTCATCATATTCTATATATTTGCCCTTTGCCCTTGCGACTATCTTGCCCATCTCGTTTTCAATCTCCGCCCGATTTTCAATAACACGCTTGCTCTTTTTGACATACCAGCCCCTGATATAGAGATTTTCACCTATAAATGCCGGCTGGAGATATCGAACCGTCAATTCGCTGGTCAACGCGATGGTCTCAAGATATTTATTAACGGTTATCATCGTTTCATCCAACAGGGCTGCGATGACTCCGGCATGTATGATGTTAGGCGGACCTTCAAGGAGTGAATGCGCCGTATACTGGCCAAAGGCTGTTTTGGTGTCGTCATCGAATTCCAATTGCAACCTGAGTCCCTTCTCATTATTCTGACCGCACCCAAAACAGATTTTATCCTCGAATTCAATCATGGAGGAATTTCTTAATACTATAATCTTTTTGTCAACAATTTTATTTATGTGGGCAGGTTACCGGTTTCTCAGCCGTTCGATTATCAAATCGACTTCCTCCTGATCAAGCCACTCGTCAACACGGAAAGGCTGTATGTCGGTCGTCATAAGATACATCTCGAGTGCCATGACGAGGTCTTCCTTGGATAATACGCCCAGGGTCACCAGTATCTCGCCGATAAGCCTGTCCTTATTGAACCGCTGCAGGTCAAGGGCGTCATTGAGCTGTTCTTTCGTGATAATATTGTGCTCGATGAGAAATTCTCCGACCCTTATGTTTTTATTGTCCGGTGCAGCCATTGGCCTACGGTCCTCCTCTATTACGGTAATTCCGGCGCTCTTTCCATGTCAATACTATTTTCTCCATGTGCTATCCCCCTCATCCCCCCCTTCCCGCAGTACTGATATTTTTTTTATTCATATCCATCTTCAGCCATCTCAGTCCGAGCGCCTTGAGGATCGTTTTCTCCAATGTACGGCTCAGGCCGAACAGCTTCTCGAAATTTTTTTCATTCAGAATATCGGCCTGATTAAATATGCTTTTTTCGTGCATAAAAAATATGCGGCTCACCGCTTCATCCGCGTATGATGAAATGTTGTCGAAATCGGACGAATTCCTCAACGATGCGACGAGCGAGATCAGCTCTTTCTTAAATAAAATGTCGACCAGGAAGCTGAACAGCTCATCCAGGCCCAGAATATATCTCGTCATCCTGTTAAGGCCGCCCACCAGCTCATGCACATACAACCCCTCCCTCATGTCCTTATACACGATCACGGGAACAGCTGATGAGTATGAGGATGCGTAGAATTTCCTCACCAGGCCGTTCAAATCAAGCGACGGTGCGCCCAGATTGACGAGGACGAATCGGACGCTTGAATTCATGGCGGAGCCGAACAGCTCTTCAACCGAAGCGATAAAAACCGGATCATATCCGAATCGCTCGATTATATTCCCAAGTACCTTCTTGACCGCATCATTGTCGTCCAGTATCGCCATCGACCCGTACTGGCCGCTTTGCTTTTGGCCCATGATCCTCACGTACGATATGATCAGGCCGGCCCGGGGATTCTGCAGCAGATTGGAAATCCCGTGATCCAGTAGAAATTTTTTAAGCTCGGAATCGACGCGTCCCGAAAGACACAGGACATTTCCTTTATCGCGCAGGGCGTCGAAAAGCGGGCCGTTTGTTTTGATCAGCTCTTCATCCGCCTCCGTGATGAAGGCATGAAATGGTTCAAGGCCCTCGATTTCTTTAATATGGTCGGCGCTCAGGGGCAGGTTGTATTCGGTTACGGAATAACCGCCTTTCACCAGTTCCTGCCGGTAAAAAAAATTCTTTGTTGTGGCGAGGAGCAACCTTTTCATAATCAGTATTATGTCGCTTATTTTCTAAAAAAAGGGCATGGATGTCAAATCAATTAACGGGATTGATCCGTCCGCCTTTTCACCGCGCCTTCCGGGCTCATTCTTCCCGATCCCTCACGCCGGCAGGATAATTCCTGATTTCTTCATTGGTTAGAATGAATATGAGCGTGCCTATTCCCACCGCAGCATCCAGAACGACGGTTCCCCACCCTACTGTTTTTCCTGTTCCTATTGCAAAGATGACCCATATGATCTGATACGCGATCAGCAGTATTGAATATTTTGAGAGAAAAACGATGCAGCCCTTCCTTGCACGAAGCACCATCACGCCGGTTATGAGCGCAAAAATCCCGAAAGCAGCGCTGAGCACGCCCATGCACAATTCAAATACGCTGTCAAAGCCCGTGCTCCAGAACCTGATGCTCTCGTAGCCCAAAGGCCCCGCCCTGACAATCATATACACGCCGATGACAATGGCAAGGATGGACAGTATACTTATAGCTGAAGGCCTTTGAGCAGGCATAAAAAAACCTCCATTTGAAAAAATAAATTTATTCAAGACTGTACAATACCCGCGCAGTCCCGACGAGTCGGGACGGGGTATCTTTTCGCATTTTGAATTAAATTATAATTTCGTTATACAACAAATCTGCCAATTAACTATTCTTACCGTTCCGCCTTAGAGAAAAAAATTCCTTTAGCAGTTCCGCCGCATCCTGCTCCAGGATGCCGAATTCTATTTCCGGCACATGGTTGAGCGAGCGGTTGCCGCACACGGACAGCACCGAGCCGCAGGCGCCGTAGCGTCCGTCCCGCGCGCCGATGACGAGCCTCCGGATGCGCGAATGCACGATCGCGCCGGCGCACATGGCGCAGGGCTCCTTGGTCACATACAGGTCGCAGCCCGTGAGCCGCTCGCTGCCGATCCGCGCGCAGGCCCTCTCGATGGCGATAATCTCGGCGTGGCGGACGGGGTTGTTCGTCTCACGGTTTTCATTGCGCGCGGCCGCGATAATTGCGCCGTCCTTGACGACGACGGCGCCCACGGGAATCTCGCCGCGGTAAAACGCATCGCGGGCTTCAGCAAGCGCCGTTTGCATGAAGTTAATTTCGTTCATGAGCAAGTATTTTTTCGACCCGCCTCCTCAATTTCTCGTAGTGGCTCCCCTTCCAGTAGATACGCCCGCACGTTTTACAGTAATAATATTCACTGCACCAGGAGCGCACGCCCGGCGGTATGCGCGCGGCGATCTCCTCCGCGCCCGGGGGTCCCGGCACGAAAGGCCCGATGGCGCCGTTGCACTCGATGCAGCGCGAGAAGGGCCTGCACCTGTCCCTGAGATCGAGCCTGTCCAGGACCTCGACGATCTGCTTTTCGGAGTCCGTGCTCCGCACATACAAGCCGCGGGATACCCTTCTGCGCATCATAAGCTGACGGTCCCTGCTCAGGAGGATCCTGTTTTCGATCTCCGATATCCTCGCGAGCTCCGGATCCTCCCTCCGGGGAAGATAATCCACGTCAAAGCCGAGAAGCCTCAAAAGCCGGGCGAGCTTGTGCAGGTGCACGTCCAGGATGAAGCGCGGCTCCCGCAGCGGAGAGGGACGAAGCCTCGTCACCGGGGTTATGTCGAGCGTCTCGAATACGGGATAGACGCTGATCCGGTCCCGGTCCCGGACGATATAGGAAAAATCGACCGATTCGCCGTTCACGAGTATGAGATCGACCTCGACGTGGGGGACGCCGAGCGATTCGATCAAATCCTTGACCGAGCGCCTGTCCTTAAACGACAATTCAATATCGCGTTTTCTGTATTCATGCCTGAGGAAATCGTTGAGCTCTTCATAGAATCTGATGGTTATGCGGTACATGCGCCTGTTCAGATATCAAGTATCAGATCATCCAGTGAGCGCTTGGGCACATGGTGGACTCCGCGCTCGTCGCGCCAATAGCGTATATCGCCGGACGGGCCCACCGGTTCGATCACGACCGTCTCCCTCGGCCTCCCCAGCGCGACGACAAGAAGAATCTCGTATGAAGCGGGAATATTCAACGCCGCGGCAAGCCCTTCTTTCTTGATCGACGCGATCATGCACCCTCCCAGACCGCGCGCGCACGCTCCGAGGAGGATCGTCTGAGCGGCGATGCCGTGGTCGCATCCGGCGGACGTGCTGATGGAGGTATCGTTGAGAATGATGATATAGGCGGACGGACGCTCGCCCTCGACCGGACCTTCCCAATCGGCGAGATACGCCGCCCATGCCAGATGCCCGAAGATGAGGGAATTTTTTTCAACGCTGTTTGACAATATGTAGCGGAGGGGCTGACGGTTCGCGGCCGACGGAGTCAAACGCCCAAGGTCGACCAGATCGCGTAAGATATCAAGGCCGATCGTCTCCTCCTGGTGAAAACGGCGGTAGCTCCGGCTTTTAGTTACGATATCTTTGAAGTCCATATGTACTCCCTCTCCTTATATCCTTCCCATGCAATTACTTATTTCTACTCACGTAGTTTCCCCTCCCTTGATGGGAGGGGTGAGGGGAGGGTGATCCAAATGATTTCCACATACAAAAATACTTTTAATATTACCTAGTCACCCCCACCCCGACCCTCCCCCATCGAGGGGGAGGGAGCGGCGAGTAATAAAGAACGATCGCCACCAATCAGCCATCTTCGGGAAAACGCGCATAAGCCTTACATGTATTTCGGTTCCTTGTACGTATACATGTCGTGCACGCCGCCCTCCAGCTGGGCGGACGGCGTTCTGATCTCGAATCTGAGCTCCCCGGCATAGAGCTTGTCATGAAGTATCTTCATCTCCCTGGCCCCGATGTCCTGGAAGGATTGTCTCAGCCCCTGAAGGAGATACGGCACATAGTCAAAGAGGGAGCCCTTGTCCACGACAGAGCCCGACACTCCCTGCACAACCTTGATCTTGGCGTCCTCGGAAAAGTAGCGTTTGGCGCCGCCGGCCTCAAGGGCCTCCTGCGACGCCATACCGCGGTATTTCTTGAGCCGCACCCCGTTCTCGTAAAAATATTCCCCCGGCGCCTCGTGGGTGCCGGCGAACATCGAGCCCATCATGACGGTCGAGGCGCCGAGCGCGAGCGCTTTTGCGATATGGCCTATGGTGGAAATGCCCCCGTCCGCGGTCACGGGAACTCCGTGCGCGCGGGAGAACCGGGCCGTCTTGTACACCGCGGTGGCCTGGGCCCTGCCCACGGACATGGTGGTCTGTGTGGTGCAGATGGAGCCGGGGCCCATCCCGATCCTCAACCCGTCCGCACCGGCCTTGATCAGCAGCTCGCACTGGTTCTCCGTGACGACGTTGCCCGCGATAACATCCAGCTCCGGATAGGTCTTCTTGATGTAGCGTATCATATCGATCTGGTAAATCGAATTCCCCTGCGCGGAATCCATGACCACCACATCGACGCCCGCCTCAACCAGGGCGGCGAGCCGCTCCCGCGATTCCTCCCGCGTGGAAACGGCGGCTCCCACCATGAGCTGCTTGTCCTGGTCCTTGGATGCGAGGGGATATTCCCTGTTCTTCAAAAGATCGTTCCTGGACATGAGTGCCACGAGCTTCCCCTCCCCGTTCACTATCGGAAGCTTCCCCTTTTTTGAGTTTTTCAGTATCTGGTTCGCCTCCTGGAGCGATATCCCCTTTTTAGCGGTGAGAAGGTCGGTGGTCATGACCTCGGACAATTTTTTCGTCCGGTCCGTTTCAAAATCGATGTCCCTGTTCGTCACGATGCCCAGAAGAAGCGAATCAAGCTTTCCGTTCTCGGTAATGGGTATCCCTGAAAATCCGTATTTTCCCTTGATCGCATCGATGTCGGCGATCGTATTGCCCGGGGACAGCACGATCGGGTCGGTGATGAAGCCGTTTTCAAAGCGCTTCACCTTCCTGACCTCGTTCGCCTGCTCATCGATGGTGTTATTGTAGTGGATGATCCCGATGCCCCCGAGAAGGGCCAGGCCGATCGCCATGCCCGACTCTGTCACGGTGTCCATCGGGCTGGACGCCAGGGGGTTTTTAATCCGGATATTCCTGGTCAGATTTGACTCGAGGCTCACGTCATCGGGCGAAAAATCTATATAACCGGGAAGTATGATAAAGTCATTATAGGTCAGCCCCTTTTCATTGGTAAACAATTCTTCAGCAGAAAACCCGTCCATACCGGCTCCCCTATTGTAATATACTCATATATAAAATACCCACGCAGTCCCGACAAGTCGGGACGGGGTATTTTTTCGCATAATGTTTTGCAGCGCCTGGAATGTATATGACGCGTACGAGGAATCCCCCGATCTTGATGCCCGCACAATAACGTTGAATTAATGAATTGCATATTTTGTCAAGCAATAAGGGAGTTGTCCCTATACAAATCAAAAGGTTAATGAATTTTTTTAACTTAAAATTTGTCTTTGCGAGGAGCCCAGCGACGAAGCAATCTGCTAATGCATTATATAGTGAATTATAGCGCGAAAATTATATATAAAGAATAATACTTATGTTAAAAAATGCAGATTGCTTCGCTTCGCTCGCAATGACAGAGTAATTACGCTTAATTAGTACACTACCAATTAAAGTTGGATGAGGCTCAATGGGACATTGTAAAAGAAAAGGTTTCTGCTGCCAGGACGTTCGGCTCGCCGAGTCTCCTGAAATGCTCAAATCGGCATATGAATTCTGGAAGAAATCACCGAAAATCGATCCGCGCTTTTCGGAGATATACCTGATATATCCGATGCTTGCGTTCAAATTCGAGGATGCGGCCGAACTGCTCCCGTACCACTACAGGTGCAAGCACTTCACCCTGGACGAATCGAGCACCCCCTCCTGCTCCATTTATCCGTACCGGCCGAAGATGTGCAGAGATTTCCCCTATTACGAGGACGTACCCCATCTCGATCGGGACGAGCCCCTGTCGCCCTACGAGGGGTGCGGGTACAACGATCCGGATTAATTCGAAGCTCCGCTTCTGCTGCGATAAAACATTTGACAGGCCGCTGCAACGGTAGGTATTATAAATTATAACTACTCAGCCATTAATCTTTGAAAAAAGAAACGGTAACCGCCGATTCACGCCGATGGTTCGACAGGCTCACTAAACGATGGTTCGACAGGCTCGCCAACCGATTTGCTTATCGCCCGTACAAAGCCATCTGATTGCCGAGCTTGCCGAGACATCCGCGTCCATCGGCGGTTCCATTATCCTGAGCAGTTATGGGCACCTCTAAAAACTGCTTTTTTCATTATTCAAAATGAAGAAAAAAAGCAGTTTTATCCATGATTGTGCCCAAAAGGAAACATCCATAAAAGGTCTTTAGAAGTTTCCTTACATAAAATCACAAATCAGGTGGCATGCATAATGGAATATATCAACATCAGCCATACGCAAACCTTCGAATGCACGGTCCTTGAGGCATCGAGCGAGGAGCACGAATCATATGCCGCTTCCAACATCCTGCATGACGCGGGGTACTGGCGCACCCGGAAGAACGCGGAAAACACGCCGGAGCATCTCGTCCTTGACTTTATGGACGAGATCATCATCGACGAGATCGAGATGTCCGCATCCCCGGCAGGAGCGCCGACGTTCCCGCGCGAATTCAGGTTTGAGGCGAGCCTCGACGGACGCATATGGCGCATCATACACTCCGAAAAAAACCTGGAGCTTGACGGCGCGGTATACCGCATCCATATCCCCCTTTCCCGGATCAGGTATCTCAAGCTCTTTATCATCGAACACGGGAATAACGAAGGAGGATTCTATTCAGAAATCGGAAGAATGCGCGCGGGGATTTGCGGCACTCGAGAGATGAAGGCGAGCAGCTGCATCGCGGGAAGGGGCCCGGAAAATCTCCTTGCCGCTGATGCTGATTTATGCTGGGAAACCGAACCGAAACCCAATGCGGACAAGGAGACCCTCTCAATAGACCTGGGAAGGGTCTATCATATCAACAGGATCATTCTCGGCTCTGGGAAGGCGGGCTTCCCTGAAAATTTCCATATTGAAACAAGCCGGGACGGCCAGATATGGATATCCATGTTCGAGGAAAAAAGCTTCAAAGCCGAGGAAAACAAAAAATATTTCTGGAACACTGACATAACCCCCGCGCGTTTAATCCGCCTCGAGGCGCACGGCGTCAAACTCCCGGACGGCCGCTACAGCGTCCGAATTTCTTCTCTGGAAATATCGGCGGCGGATCTCAATCCGTATCACACCCATAATATCGGCGAAATGACCCCCCATGCATCCATTTTCCAGCCGGGCATGGTGCGCCTCGCGAAGAACGGGGAGGACACGACGGGTGCGGCCGTACAGGGAAACGACCGCCGGCTCAAAGACGCAACCACGATATTCAAAGGCATCGTCCAGCTTGCCGATGACGGCGGCGAAAGCGAGGGAACGGCCCTCCAGGCGTCGGATTCAAGGCTTAAGACCGCCACCGAGCTCAAGCCGGGCATTGTCAGGCTCGCCCATGATCGTGAAACCAAGGCGGGCGCGGCCGTGCAGGGAAATGATTCGCGTCTCCTTGAAGCAGGCACGGACAATTTCGGCATCGTCAAGATGTGTCCGGACGGAATGTACAGGCAGAACACCGCCGTGACGGGCGATGACGTGCGGCTTCAGAAGGCGACCGAACAATCATATGGCATATGCAAGATCGCACCGGACGGCGGACGTACCCGCGGCACCGTGCTCCAGGCCCATGACAAACGCCTGCGGAACGCCACCACGAATTTCAAGGGCATCGTGGAGCTTGCGGAGGACGGCGAGGACTCCGCGGGCGTGGCGGTGCAGGGAAACGACAAGCGCCTGAAGAACGCGACGACCGTAACCAGGGGCATCGTGGAGCTGGCGGAAGACGGCGAGGACTCCGCAGGCGTGGTCGTGCAGGGAAACGATAAACGCCTGAAGAACGCGACCGAAACGGACAAGGGCATCGTCAGACTCGCAAAGAACGGAGAGGAAAAGGCCGGGGCCGCGGTGCAGGGGAACGATCAGAGGCTCAAACCGGCCACCGTTTCATCCAGGGGCATCGTGGAGCTGGCAGAGGATGGAGAAAGCAGGCATGGGGTGGCGGTGCAGGGAAACGACCGGAGGCTCAAGGAAGCGACCGAAACAATAAAAGGCATCGTCAAACTCGCAAAAAACGGGGAAGGCAGGCCGGGAGAGGCGGTGCAGGGAAACGACCGGAGGCTCAAACCGGCCACCACCGTGGCCATGGGCATCGTGGAGCTGGCGGAGGACGGCGAGGATGAGGCGGGCGTAGTCGTGCAGGGAAACGACCGACGCCTCAAGGACGCCACCATCCTTTCCCCGGGCATCGTGGCGCTGGCCGATGACGGGGACGAAAAAGCGGGCGCGGCGGTGCAGGGAAACGACCGGCGTCTTAAGGACGCCACCGAAAAAAGCAAGGGCATCGTCGAGCTGGCCGAGAACGGCGAGGACAAAGCGGGTGTGGTCGTGCAGGGAAACGACCGGCGCCTCAAGGACGCTACCACCTTCTCCCGCGGGATCGTGGAGCTGGCGGAAGACGGCGAGGATAAGGCGGGGGTGGTCGTGCAAGGGAACGACAAACGTCTGAAGAACGCAACGACCATAACCAAGGGGATTGTGGAGCTTGCCGAAGACGGAGAGGATGCACCCGGCGTTGCGGTTCAGGGGAGCGACCGGAGGCTCAGGCCGGCCACTGAAAACGCCTCAGGCGTCGTCATGCTGGCAAAGAACAACGAATCCAAACCAGGGTGCGCGGTCCAGTCGGACGACATCAGACTCAACGACGCCAGGCCGCCCGTGCCGCATGACCATGAATACGCCCCCCTCGTGCATTCCTACGCCAGCCACGAAGGAACCATATCGGTGCGCGCCTCCAAGCACGAGGCGCTGCCCGAGATCACCCCACCGTCGGATGATTCCACGATCATCTACGCAAAAAATGAATCGGTGGATTCCGGATCGATAGGGGTGGCCGGAGTCGCGGGCGTGTCGACCTCGAAAAATATTCTCTCCTACGGAGTGGTCGGGCACGGAGGGCATATCGGAGTGCGGGGCCAGTCGTCAGGGTATGAAGAAGGAACGTCCAGGGGATGCGGGATATTGGGCGTTTCGCGATTCGGCGCGGGGGGCGTGTTCGCAAGCGAGCACGATTATTCCCTGTACGTGGACGGATACGGGACGGTTCGCCGCTACGACGACTCCCTGAACCTCTCGGGAAACGGCGATGCGTTATACGTGAACGGCGCGTCCCTCTTTAACGGTACGATTCATATCGCGGGCGCTGCAGGGCCTGACGCGGGGAGCATTCCGGCGAACATCGTGGAGCTGTTTGAGGTCGACGAAGAGGAGCACATAATAACGGGAGACATCCTGGTCGCCGGCGGGGCGGGCAGATCGATACTCTCCCGCTCTCGCGCCGAATACGACCGCTCCGCCATCGGCGTGGTCTCGGGAAACCCAGCGATCGTAATCGACAACGGCGGAAAAGAAAAAAAGGCCTATCCGGTGGCGCTCGGGGGAACCGTCCTCTGTAGAATCGATGCGCGCAATAACCCGATCCGGCCAGGAGACCTGGTGGTCACCTCCGGCACGCCCGGCTGCGGCATGGCCGGAAAAATCGATTCCCTGGAGAAGATCGGGTCGGTGGTGGGAAAATCCCTCGATTCCCTGGACGACGGCATCGGGGTGATCCCGATATTCATCGTCCATTTATAAGCATCCTACGGATATTGGGATCCTACGGGGTGAGCTTCCGGATGATCTCGCGCTCGACCCTGTTGAAGACCCTGAGGTTATATTCGTTGAGTTCTTTTGAGATTTCCTTGCTCACGTAGGTGATACGGCCGCAGTACGGCTTGTCCTCATACCGATCGACCCACATGATGATGATCGTTTTTTCACCGTTCCACGCAAGCGCTCCCTGGAAATTGTTAATGTCCTCATTGGTATAGAGGCCGTATTTATCTTCAATTTTTTTCCTCACCTCTTCCATGGACAGGTAGGGAAATCTCAGCACCACATAAAAAAGCTTCCCCTCGTCGGCTTTCATGGGAGCCTGCTTTTTTTCCCCCTCCGCGCCTTCGGCCTTCACCAGTGCGGGATCGATGTAAAAAAAGCCGTAATGATATTCAAGATTCCCCTCGCGCGAGATTATCAGGGTCTTTTCATCGGTGAAATAAAGCTTTCCCCTGATCTTGGCCTTCGCATCGGTCAGCATGGTCCCCCACGACAGCGTGTCATAGCCGTTCGGCATGTTTTTCAATACCTTGTTTCCCTTCTGATCCATGGACCCGGGACCGTTTGCAGCGATCAACGTGAAAAGCGTCATTGTAATAAATAGCCGTTTCATCCGTGCACCTCAAAATGAATGTAGCATCATGAGAAATCCGCATCAAGTAAAAAAAGACTACTCTTACATATTCTTATCGGCACATGACGATAATGCAATAAGCGCAAATAATCCGTCATTCCGGTCGATTAATTCAGTTCCTATGCGGTCCCGGTTAAGAGGCGAGGAACCCGCCGCCGGTGAAACACGACGGTCTTTGCAGCCGCGCTCACGGCCTGAACATATGCAACGGAACACGGGCATGCCGGAAAATTTCCGGCAAATGCAAAAAAATAGTGGACTCGCCGACGATCAGGAATGTATGAGTGTTATAATTCGAAGCGGGCCGCCCTGCTTGAACGGACTCATCGCAAACCATCTTCGTGGAGGATACCATGGCAAAACTGATTGAGGTCACGAACGCAAACTTCGATGCGGAAGTCACCAATGCCGCCGGCCTTGTGATTATAGATTTCTGGGCCCCCTGGTGCGGCCCCTGCAGAATGCAAAGCCCCATTCTCGAGAAGCTTTCGCAGTCCCCTGACATAACCGCAACATTCGTCAAAATCAACACGGACGAGAACCCCGAGATTGCGCAGAAATTCGGCATCTCTTCCATCCCGACGCTCGTTCTCATGGACAAGGGCAAGGAGATCGAGCGCTTCGTGGGCGTACAGCCCGAATCGGTGCTGAAGCACAAGCTGGCCAAGTAGTACGCACCATGCGCGCCGTAATACAGCGCGTGCTCCAGGCTTCGGTCACGGTTAACGGCAAAAGCGTCGCGTCAATAGAAGAGGGGATGCTTGTGCTCGCGGGCTTCCACGAAGCGGATACGGACCAGGACATGGAATACGTCATCCGCAAGATACTGGGTGCGCGCATCTTCAACGATTCCGCCGGTGTCATGAATCTCTCGGTTGAGGAAACCGGGGGCGGGATCCTTCTGGTGCCGCAGTTCACCCTGTACGGCGATCTCAGGAAAGGAAAGCGGCCCTCCTACTCGGCCGCCATGAGGCCGGAAAGAGCTGTGGTTGCGTTCGACGATTTCGCGGACAGGTGCAGGTCGCGGCACGCAAAAACCGAAGCGGGCGTATTCGGTGCGGACATGAAGGTTGCACTGGTTAACTCAGGACCTGTTACGATACTTATGGACAGCAGCAAGGTGTTTTGAAAAAAAATTATAAAAACAGTTCCGCTTATCAATACGACCCGCTGAACGATCCGCCGGCGATCGAAAGGGCATTGCCTCTCCCGTCGGTCAAGGCGCCGGAGAAAGTGCCCGATAGCAGGCCGCCGCTATCTATTGAGAGGCTCAAATCAAATTCATAACCGTGCGCGTTCCTCCATAACACCCCTTTTTTGCGATATGCGAATGTAAATCCTTCGGTATCCTGGTTAAAAGTCGCTGCAGAAATCGATTGCCATCCTGTCCATCTGACAATTATGGAATTATGTATATCGGAGCAATTTTGCAAATAGCCTCCGATATAGCCGTCTCCGGTCCAGCCGAAGGCCGGAGATGAAGCCACAAGTGTAACAATCTCGCCGCCTTCATCGATTGTCAGGGTATGAGGGCAATTCAAACATGAGAGCAGAATCGACCGTGCTGCATCGTTTTCATCAATGCCGTTATTGCAGCCGATCAGAACGAACCCTCCCATAATCGCCAGGATGATTGCGCATGCTTTCAATTTTTCCATCAATTCCTCCGGAATCACTTTTTGCGCCGCTATGGGATATACGAACAACATGATTTTTTGAAAAAAAAATTTTTTAAATAAAGCAGTATTAATTTGTTCCCAAGGCCCCCCAACCCCCCGGAGGGGGGCTGACCCCCACCGGCCTACGGCCACCTCCCCCTTGTCAAGGGGGAGGAAGTGAGAAAGTCCTTAAGTCCCCCTTTGGGGGATTTAGGGGGAATAAACAGGCAACTTCTTACATGAGGGTATTATTTTTTGCTAAAAAATAGCTTTAGATGATAATGAAACCGTCGATTCAAGCAGGTGAGCATGCCGGCGTAAACCGGCGGTTATTTTTATCTCTTTTCGAGACTAATAGGTGGGTAATTATGAAAAGAAGGCCGGCGCTCAAGGTTTTTTACAGCTCGCTCGCCGATCTCCACAAGATATAATTGACGATTCCGTATCCCGAATCGTCGAGAGGCAGTACGCCCGAAGTCGTAAGCCTGTCTATCGCACGAATAAATTCGTTTTCGAGCGATGATATCTTGATGCCCAATTTATAAAAATATTCCCTGGGAAAAAAATCGAGCATCCGTATCAGACCCGCGGCGAGCTCGTCATCATGCAGGAGCCTTCTCAATCCGTCCGTGTCTATGAAAACGAGGATGGAGCAGACCGATTTATATATGCACGAAGCCAGTGAGCCGTCGCGCACGCAATTGCACGCTGCCAGCAAAACCCGCAGCATCCACGTCAGGGAGGGCATATCGGAAAATCCGCCGATATTCATCTCAATGTAATGTATGCAGAAGAGAAGCGAATATGGATCTTCAGGCACGGAATTCATACAGACTGAAGCAGAATCGAAGGAAGCCGCGTATCCTATAAGCGCGGAATATTCGCCGTTTTCAGGTGACCGCAGGTTTTCAAAATTAAACCTCGATCCGAATCTTTTCAGGCCGACCAGGGAGAGGACCTTCTCATCAGCATGATTCTCGCCCTTGGCTATATTATAGTAAAAATTCAGAAGCTCTTTGGCGTCAAAAGACACGAGAGTGCGGAGTATCGATGTGCTGAGTCCGGGCTGCTCATAATATTCCGCGATAAGCAGGGGAACAAATTCGGCAAAATGGAGCTGCCGTATAATGATCGCGTCGTCATGCGTGAGCATCCTCCTGTTAATGGTGGAGGCATACGGTTCCTTGCCCCTGAAAATATCGAGATAGATGAGCAGGCGGGCATGCAGGTTTTCAACGATGTACTCGCGGACCGAATCGTCGGACTGGGTGTTTTCAATGATTTCAAATATGATCTGATCGAGGAGTTCGACGAAGCTCAATGAAATCTCATCCGCCTCCTCAAAGGCATTGAGGTAAAATTCCTCGAGATCGGACGGGACGCCATCGGCTATCAGACGAAGGGCGTCCAGCTTGGACGAGGATGACTTGATCTTATCGTTGCAGATAAGCGCGAATTCCTTGATCCGCGCCCCCGGCAGATGGACCGTGCTCTTCATAATGCATACCCCCGGATCAGCACCAGATCATGTGTTAACGCCCGGCTTTTTTATGTCTATAATTTTTTCACAAAATTTTTATAAACCGAACCTCTCGATCGTATATCCTACAGGGGAATGTAATGATCAGGCCATCAATAATATTATTCCTGTTCCTGTTTGCCTTCAAAGCGGAGCTCCGTGCCGGCCTTCTGATCAATGAGTTCGTTACCAACGCTTCGGGAGATTGGGTGGAGCTGTGCCTCGCCGCACCTGCGAAGGAAAAAATGAATATATCGGATTATTACGTCACCATGTATTACGGATCCAACGAGAAGCTGGGACAGGAGCCGATCACCATATACAGCTACGACAGGCCTGAAACCCCTTATGACGACCGATTCATAGTGGTGCACCTGACAAGCCCCGATACCCCGGATGAGACCGACTGGACCGGGGATACCAACGGTAACGGATACATCGACGTGTACTGCAACAACTACTCGGCAAGCCTGTGGAATTCCGACGGGATCGTGGCCGTGGACTCGGACGACGACCCGTCCAACGGCGGGATACTCGATTTTGTGTATTACTCAAACAGGGACGGAGGCCCGAACGAGACCATGGCTTCTTACGTCGAAAGCGCGCAGAATCAAGGCCAATGGAGCCTTTATTCCGGTGAGAATATCCAGGAGTGCGCGGTATCCATAGGTGCGGAAGGTCTTGAACCGTACATGAGCGTTTCACGGGTAAATCAGAACGATACGAATACGGCGAACGACTTCGCCGTAACCAACGTGCAGACGCCCGGCAAGCCGAACATCACACTTCCCCTGTTCATGGGCAATAAGCTGTTCAAACCCTTGCGCAGAACGATCGTTCTGATTCCCGGTCATGCGTTATTCGGAATGGGTGAATTTCCTCTATTTGTATTCATCCCCAGCTTCATAAAATTCCGCGTCTTTTCCATCACGGGCGTTTTGTTGCATGAATCGCCTCTTTATCCATCGGTGCAACCCGGTTTTTTCAATCTGTACTGGTGCCCTCTTCTCCACCGATCGCGTTATACTACAGGCCTCTACCTATGCAAAATCGAAGCGGTGAGCCCCACTCTGCGCAGGTCAGAGGAGGAGATAATCTACATTATACTGAGCCGCTATCCATGATCCAGCTCGCAATCCTCATCTGCATGGCGGTGCTTCCAATTGAAGCGTTCGACTACCTCGAGAATTCACCGTCGTATCTCTTTCCCTATAACCAGGCGGCCATCGATGCAACGCTGCCGGACGGATGTTCGAACCCGGCATATTCGCCTTGTATCAGGTATCCCTACCTCCACGCTTCAGGAAGCAAGCCCTACTCTCTCGACGGGCTCTACTCCACGCTCCTCAAAATCGGATACGGAGCCGGCGTATTCGGCGCATACGCCTCCTGGGGCAGATTCGGTTTTGATCAGTATCTTGAAAACATCATCGAGGCCGGGTTCGGATACAGGCCGGTTAAATATATCTCTCTGGGCGTAGGAATGCGTTATTACAACATCTCGCTCAATACGCCCGAGGTGCGCCTTTCATGCAACCTATTCGACGGCATCGTTTCAGTGATGGCGGCGCCATGTGAGTGGCTCGATCTATCTTTCCAGTTCGAAAATATCACCTCTGTCTTCATAAAAAACCGCAGGGACCTGTTGTACCCCGGATGGAGCGCGGGCGCGTCCCTCAAGCCGATAAGGGGCATTTCCCTCAGATGGAACATAAACAGAACACCATCCGGATACGTGAACAGCGCTTCGGCGACGGTCTATATCTTAAGATATCTTTCAGTATCAGCGGGTTATTCGCGGGAATCCGAGACCTGTTCCGCCGCCCTATCGCTCATCTACAAATATATAGCCGTTTCGTACGGCCTGAAATACAATCCGCACCTCGGCTTCACCCATTCGATCGGAGTGACCCTGTCGCCGTTTGAAATACCGGTTGAAGCCCTCAACTACGGCAGAATGTTCACTTGGATCCATGGGGACAGGGGCACGCGCAAAATCGACATCAACTCCTGCACGCTCGAAGAGCTCAATCGGATACCGGGAATGAACAAAACCTTTGCTGAGAGGATAATCAAACACCGCGCCTCGATAGGGCCGATCAAAAAAGAGGATCTAATGCGGATAGGCATGAACAGGGAGGAGGCCGCGCAACTTCTCGCACTCGCCGACGGATTCGTGGAGGATAATCCGCAGGGCGGGAAACGAAAGACCGCGAGGGGGCCTGAAAAAGCCAGAAAAAAAATTTTCAAACAGCTCCTGAAAGAGGGTTTGAGCGCATCGGCCTCGCTTGAGATATCCGGAATGGCGGCCAAGGGAGAGCACCGCAAGATACTGGATAAATTGGACTCGCTGCCCGGTATCGGCGCCAAAAAAAAGAAAAAGATTATCGAGCTATGCGCCGGGCCATTCTGATCATCGCAGCGGTTGCGAATTTCCTCCCCGCGAGGGCGGAATGGATAAACCGGTTCAACCCGGGGCTCTTAATCAAGGGGGAGTACCGGCGAGACACCATTGATTATGACGAAACGGAAAGGGAGTTCTACAGGGAAAAAATCAGATTGAACTTCAGCAGGTTGAGCTCGATCAACCTCGCCCACGTCTGCATCGGCCAGGCGCGCGAACACAGGTTTACCTGGAATATCGCGGCAACGGATATCTCTCCCTATTTCAAATGCATGCTGGGGAACTTCCATATCAACTTCGGAGCGGGCCTCATGGTCGGCCGAAAAAAAGGAATAAGCCCCGACCTGTTTTCCAGAAGACTAATCATATCACGCGGCAAACCGTATATGCCGTGCAACAGCGGAAATCCACTGTACAGCTTCAGGGGAGCCGCGGCGGCAGCCGCTTTAACATTCGCCGAAATATCGCTTTCATGCAGCGCGTTTTTTTCATTCAAAAACCGTTTCGCTGATTCCGGGCTTTACGCCGATGATCGCACAGGCAACTCATTTAATACGATCGCGTCGAGGATCACAAGGGATTACCGGCATACCGAACCGGTTGAAATTAATGATTACGGCTGCAGCATCGATCTCATGGCGGGGGAGCACATGTCGATTCAATGCTATTTCATCTATACAAATATTCGAAGGGATTCTCACGATATATTGTGGAACTACGCCGCCCGCGGCCTTCTGTCATACGGAGACAAGGCGTTTTACGGTTACGGCCTGTACGCACAGTACCGGGACGATTATATTTTGATTTTTTTTGAACTGGGAATGTCCAACCGTATCGTGGAATACGGGTGGAAGAAGCGCAAAACCATCCGTGACTTCGGGATCACATACGGATTCTCCTTCAGGCATCCGGCATTTCGTCTTTCATTGACGGGGAAAAACACCGGAAAGCAATTTTATTCGCCGTACAGCTCGGGCCATGGATATGCGGAGAACGCCTGGACGGCGGAGCTGACGATCATCCCTTTTCCAAAACTCTCCCTTGCCGCGGGATTCTTTTCGGAAAAAAAGATATACCCCTCTTATAACGAAACCTATCTCCCGCATAACAGGCGCGAGCAGATTTCAATCGCATACCGGCTTCCGCACAAGGGGATCGTTCGCATGCAATTTTACTGTCTCAGGAAGGAAAAACAAAACGGGCACGAACAGTACCTTCAGCTCAGAACTTCCGTACAATACTTCATCAACGGTTCGATTCTCCTTTCGCTTTCGGGAAAGGCTCAAAAAAAGGACGGGAAAAACTATTCCTTATCGGCCGGCGCGGGCCTGGGATTCACGATATGGAACTTCGCCACCATCATGTTCCATTATTCGCGGTTTTTCATCTCCAGGGAGAATTATCTCTACAGCGCGGTATCCCCCTGTCAGGGATCGATCACGCCGGGACGCTTTATTAAATCATCTTCTAATCTGGCGGTCGGTACAATCACGGTACGCTATAAGGAGACGGCCCTTTCAGTTCGTTACGAACACCAGTTTGTCCTGTCGGGGACAATTCAACACCGGATCGAATTTTTCGGGAAATGCCTTTTGTGATCAAAAATGATTGACACTCAGGGGGATTGCTATCGAAAATTCGCCTGACCGGAGCTGATTACATTAAAGGAACGCTACAAGGAGACCCCGTATGTTCGACTACATTATGTCTGATGAGCAGAAAAAGCTCCGCGATGAAGCACGCGAATTTTCCGTATGGGTCCCCAAGGAAATGATCCTCGCCATGGACGCGGAAAAAATACAGTTCCCGCATGAATATCTGCGCGAGGCGGGAAGGCGTAATCTTCTGGGAATTCGAATACCAACAAAATACGGCGGACGCGGACTCGGCTGGGTCGAGGACGGCATAGTAGCGGAGGAAATCGGAGTGGCGAGTTATTCCCTCGCCTGTCTTTGGGGCGTCGGGGCCGACATCGTGTGCGAAGCGGTCACCCGGTACGGGAGCGAAGAGCTGAAGCAGGAAATAGTCGTCCCCCTGCTCAAGGGCGATCTGTATGCGGCCGAAGGCCTTACAGAACCACGCGGGGGGTCCGATTTTTTCGGCGCGACCACCGTGGCCAGAAAAACGGGCAACGACTGGGTCATTAACGGGCAGAAGCGGTTCATCGTGGGCGCCGAAGGCGCGGACTGGTTCCTTGCGTACGCGGTGACCGATCCCGATGCGCCTCCCCACAAGCGGATGACCGCCTTTATGATCCCTCGAACCTCGGGGGTTGAATCCAGATATTTATACGGTCTCATGGGCGTCAGGGGGGGCGGCGCGGGAAGGGTGATATTCAACGACGTGCGCGTGCCGGAGCGCTTCGCCCTCAACGGAATCAACGGGGGATTTAAGGTATTCACCAGAATGATGATCCCCGAACGGCTTGGAACCGCGGCCATGACCGTCGGATCCGTGCGGCCCGCGCTGGAAATCGCCACCAGGTACACCTCGCGGCGCAAAGCCTTCGGCCAACAGATAAGGAATTTTCAGGCCGTCGGATTCAAGGTGGCGGACAGCACCATATTGCTTGATGCGGCCCGATCGATGGTGTACGCCACATGCCTGGCGGTGGATTCGGGTACCGCCGCTTCCGGAAGAATCCGGAGAATGGTCTCGGGAACGAAAAAATTCGTCACCGAGTCGGCATGGGAGATCGCCAACAACTGCATGCAGATGCTCGGCGGGATCGGCTACACCCGCGTGTTCCCTCTTGAGCGGATCGTGCGGGACATACGCCTCTCCATGATATGGGTCGGCACCAATGAGATCATGCAGCTTATCGTTCAGAATGAATGGTACAAGGAATACGAAGAGGTTACCTCGAAAGAGCCGGTGAGGAATGTCGAGGGCGACGCGGAGGCCGCGGACGAGCCCGATGAAAAGATATATGAATAAAAAAATCTTGAATAAAACATCCGTCCAAGTAGAGTATGTTGAAACGAGTCGATGATCGATGATCCGGGTCCGCTTCGACGACGGAGAGGGCCGCATATTGATAATTTTAACCCGATATGCAAAACGAACAATTATTTTGATTGAATTTTTTTTTGATGTATATATATTCTTACGTTACAAGGCTTAATATACAACGATACAAACGCATGAATTGTTTAATCGCGAATGATACCAATGCCATACGGAACGCCCGGCGGCCCGTATAATAACAATGCATAAAAGAAAGAGGAAACACCATACATGCTGATCAAACTGTGGGGAGTACGGGGTTCGCTGACATCGCCGATGACGAACGATGAATATTACGGCAAGCTCCAGCGGATCCTCGAACGCGCCATCAAGGAAGGACTGAACTCACACTCCGATGTCCCCGAATTCATCAATTCACTTCCCGATGACCTGAAATGGGTATATGGAGGAAATACCACGTGCGTCACCGTTACCTCAAAAAGCGGCGTTATGTACATCATCGACTGCGGCACGGGGATCAGGCTCGTTGGATACGATCTCATGAAGGGACCGAGCGGAAAGGGAAAGGGCGTAATTAACATACTCATGACCCACAACCACTGGGATCATATCCAGGGCATACCCTTCTTCACCCCGCTGTACGTCAAGGGAAACATCATTAACTTCTATTCGCCCTTCAAGGATGAGCTGAAATATTTGAACGAGCAGATGCGTGCTCCGTATTTCCCCGTATTTTTTGAAAAAACCGAATCCACGAAGCGCTTCATAAAACTTGACGCGAAAAGGAGGACTCCGGAACAGTTGGAGGAAGACCTGGTCGTCGACTTTTACCCCCTCAAGCATCCGGGAGGCAGCTTTGCCTATCGGTTTAAACAAGCCGGAAAGATATTCATATTCGCATCCGACGCTGAGTTTACCGGCGAGGTGCTGGAAAAAGGAGGACAGCAGGAGGACGATTTCTTCAAAAATGCGGACCTTCTTATTATAGACGCACAATATACGCTTGACGAATCCTTTTCGAAATTCGACTGGGGGCATACGAGCTACACCATGGCGGTCAATTGCGGGTTGCGCTGGAATGTCAAACACCTTGTCCTCACGCACCATGAGCCGGCCAACTCTGACGCAAAGCTTTATGAAAACTATTTATCGGCCGTTGAGCATTGGAGAAACTGCGAGAACGATAATATGAAAATCGACATGGCGACTGAAGGAATGACCTACAGCCTTTGATCATATTCCCGGACAGACAATGCCCGGATACCTCTTTCTTTTGAAACTCTGACTAATCAGCAATAACAATACCAAATATGAGAACGACGATTCCTGAGAAAATACCACAATGAATATTCAAACAATTATTTTATCTTCTCTAGTGCTTTGTCTCGCATGCACGAATAATTCCGCTGATCAAAGCCTTTCAACGCTCGGTTTTTATGCGACGCCGGATACAATAATTTCCGTACTGCAGAACAGGCGGGACGGCCCGGAGGAGCATTTCCTTCTCGGACTTGCGTATAAAAAAGAAAAAAAATACAAGGAGGCGATATTCCATTTCGCCAACTCCTGCTTCACCAGCCATCGCGACGCCGGAATCCGGCTTTTTCCGCAACCGGTGTATCATTTCGTAAATGGGTTTCATTTTAAATCAGACTATTACGACGACGCCGTATTCGAGCTTGCGAGCCTGTTTTACCTCTTCAATGAGCACGCATACGTTATAAAATTCACCGGGCTTATATCCAGGGAAGGGAGCGCCCTGTATCGCGATGCCCTCCTACTCAAGGCACGATCCTTCGTCGCGCTTCAGCGGTACGACGATGCAATATCCACGCTTGCGGAGGTCTATAACCGGTACGACGACCCGGATACCCGCGCGATCGCATTGCTCAGAAGGGGCTTGGTCCTGGAAAAAAAATCTGACGTTGCGGGCGCGGTTGATTGTTATATGAAAATCTTCGCCATGGATGCCTCCGGATGGCAGGCCTCCGTCGCCGCCAGACATATGCTGACGGTCATTGAAAAAAACCCTCAAGAATTGAATGTCGAAAAAAATCTACTCTTCGGGAAATCGCTCTATTATGCAAAAGAGTACAAGGAATCGGCGGCTCTTCTCTCCCGTCTTAGAAAAGGCAATAACGACGATCCTGATCTCAACAAATTTCTGGTAAGGGCTCTGGCTCAAAGCAATGATACGCCGCTGGCTCAGTCGCTCATTGCACACTACTCCGGAAAAGCCGTGCCGCGAGTCGAAATACTGAAGGCCTATGCCGACGAGCTCTGGGAAATGAACAGAAAGAGCGGCGCAATCTCCGCATATCGACAAGTCGTGGCGGGGGGGATCGAGCCGTATGCGCAGGATTCCCTCAAGCGGATTGCCCAGTTCATGGAGGAAAGAAAGCAGGCCGGCTATGAGAAATATTGCACGGAATACATACATCGATATCATGATGAGTCGGCCGGCCGCTTCCTCTGGCTCATGGGAAGAAGCCTTATACGGACCGGTGACATGGAACGGGCCCGCCGGCTTCTGGAAGAATCGGTCTCCAGATTTCCGCAGGGGGGCTCGGCCGACGAGTGCAGGTTCTGGCTCTATAAAATATATACAAAGAGCGGCCGCATTCAAGACGCCTTAACCATGGCGGTGAACATGTCGGTCCTGAATCCGGATTCGCCGTACACATGGCTCCTGATAAAAAAACTGAATGAACACATCACGCCTGCCGAGCGCGAGGCGGGGTTCCTCAAGGCCCTGAAGGACAACAATCAAGACCGTGCCTTGTTTTACCATACACTTCTCTTCGTCAAGGAAAAGTCACTGCGCGCCAGGAACGCACGCATGCACGATCTATCGTCGCCCGATGTCGAGCGATACCGCGAACTTGAGCACGCTATTCTGAAATTGGAGCTATCATCCCGGAGCAAAGGAGCCCTCGCGCGCGTTGAAAAATATTTTCGTGTTGGTTACAGGACGGCCATAAACAGAGAGCTCAAGCTCCTGCCGAAAACAAGGGAATGCAGGCGGGACAAATACATCATCATGGCCAAATACGGCAACCAGTACCACTACGCGTTCCTGTCAGCGTATGCATACCTCGAGCTTCTGAAAATATGGAAACTGAAGGAAAACATTGCGATAATGCCTGATGAATCGTTGAAAATACTGTTCCCCGTTCCTTTCTCAGATTGCGTCGCCCGTTATGCAGGTCAATACAAGCTCCGGAATAACATCCTGTATGCGGTGATGAAGGCGGAATCATTGTTCAAGCACAACGCCGTGTCGGGGGCGGGCGCGGTGGGGCTCATGCAGCTCATGCCGCGGACCGCTAAAGGCATAGCGCGCAAGCTGAAAATCGGCGATTACGAACTTACCGATCCCTGCATTTCAATACAGATCGGTGCAAAATATCTCTCCATGCATTTAAAATATTTTAAGAATAATCTTTATTATACGATGGCCGCCTACAACGCAGGTGCGGGCAATGTAAAAAAATGGAAAGACAAATTACAAACCGGCGACATGGATTACTTTACCGAATTCATTCCTTTTATTGAAACGCGGAACTACATGCTTCGTACTGAAAAATTTCTTACTCAATATAATATGATTTATGGCGAGAAACAGTAAGAGTCAATTCTTGATGAGTTGAGTTCTACCCACATCTCTATCGTGTTAGAACAGGGTATGAAGGCATTGCCGCTTGCCTGAATTTTCTGTACTATCTAAATAGGCACAGGGAATAGTATGAAAACGGCCCTACCAATATCGGTGATTATTAGCGTTCTGTTATTTTCCGGATGCGCCATGCTCCAAAGAACCGAGCTCATCCGCCGTCAGCACGTGCGTGATGAGGCAAACCGGTATGCGGCCGGGAACTGGCTGCAGCGGCTTGAGGCCGTTAAGGAGATAGTGAAATTCTACGGTCCCGAAAAAAATACTTTGATCATCGGCACCCTGCTCGTGGCACTGAATGACCCCTACACATCAATCAGGATCGAAGCCCTGAAGGGTCTCGCGAGGTGCAGGGATCAAAACACGCACGCGGTAATCAGAAAAATAGCCGCCGATGATGAAAAAAATCCAGACGTGAGATGGTATGCCCTCAGGGCCCTGAGGGTTTTCAAGGATCCCGCAGACATCGACGTTTTTGTAAAAGGGCTCCAGAGCAAAGACTGGATTATCCGCGAGGTGTCCATCAAGGGGCTTTGCGTGATGGATGATGCGACGATAAAAAAAAATCTGATCCCATATATAATCAAGGGGATTAATGATCCGGAAACAAGCGTCACCATCACCACATTGCGCTGGTTAAAAACAAAGGATGAAAAATTCTACACGGCGATCGTCGATAAATTTAATACGTGCAATGAATACAACTACTCAATGCTGAAGGCATGCCTGATCGCGTTAAAAGGATATAAGCTTGACGAAAAAACCAAACAAAAAATTATAAATCTGCTCGTACATCCGAACATCAGAATACGAATTCTGGCGTTGAGGGTTCTCAAAAAGGACCAGATGCTCTCCGCCCTGGGAAACGGCTAAACTCCCCTGTTACCTTTCCTTTACCTTAGACTCATATACCTTGTTGTTGTCATCCGCCATATCTTTTTTGTATTTAACGAGGAATTCATCTTTTCGCACCTGATCCATATTCATAACCTTGACGGCGTTGAAGATGTTCTCCTTTGCGGCGCGGAAGTAATAAATGGCATTGATCAAACCGATTGCGGACGCGACCTTCGCATCCTTAAAGCGGTCATAATAATCCGTCGCTTTCGACACGCTCCACTGCGCGTTCTTTAAATACTTGTCTGCTGAAGTTTCTTCTTGTCGAATCTCGTGAAAGCTCTTGCTGAATTTGTTTTTGAAATTAAGCTTGATGCTTTCGGTTAAAAGGGCAGTCGTATCATCTTTATATTTTCTAGCAAGGCGCTGCGCGGCAGCCAAAATCTCGATCTGGTTCTTTGTAAAGGCTTCGGCAGATTCGTTGATCCTGTTCTGAAAATACAGAGCGCTGGCTTCCGCATACTGATCCACCAACTTGTTGACTTCGGCCTCCCCGCCGCCGAAATTCATTATCGCCGCATGCAGGAGCTTTATGCTGCGAAAATTTTCATAACTGAGCCTTCTTGCGACTGATAGTGGGTTGAAGGGAAGCGGGCCGTATAAGGGATTGTAATCATACGAAGTGGTCTGGGCGGACAGGGATGAGCTGATCGATAGTATGGAGATGATAACACAAAGCATTCCTTTTCTCATGGCCAAAAACTCCCTTATAATAATAAATTTTTACATCCATGACATGCGTATGTAATGAGCCTATGCCGGTGAAATAATTACGTCAAGAAAAAATCAGCGCTTCTTCCTATGATCGATATGTATGGCTTTTACCTTTCTCTTTTTGATTTTTATGGACCCTTCCGGATTGTATTTGTCCTGTACTTCCTCAATTGAATGGGTGATGAGCATATTTACGACTTTTTCCGCCTTATTAAGCACATCGATGAGAATCATGTTTTCATCATCGGTGAAATCCTGAAGCAGGTAGTTCTCCATGGTGACCCTTCCAGAAGGAGAACCGATACCCACCCGTATTTTCGCGAATCTCTCCGATTTAAGGGCCTTGGTCATGGATTCAATACCGGGATGCTTTATGCTTGAGAACAGATAATCGATCCTTATTTCGCCCAGCTCGAGGGAGGAATCCTCGACGATGCATATGATGTTACGCACGTTGATTCTCAGGAACGAGGCGATATAAAGGACTGATTCGCCGATAAGATTGACGAATGTCTGAGGCTTGAGCAATACTACATCGGTTCCTGAAATTTTACCCCTGCCGATTATTGACTTCTTTTTTTTTATTCGGACATCGATGTTTTCATTATTTCCAATTATGTCGATGACTTTAAAGCCGATGTTTTGCCTGTTGTTTGCAAATTTTTCACCGGGATTCCCGAAACCAACAATTAATTTCAATAGTTCAACGCTCCCTGTTTAAATTTATGGAAACCTCTAAAAAACAGAATCAATCCGATAGAATTGTTTTGGAATGGTGACTCCACAACAACCTGGAAAACAAACAGAGGCTATTCTTCGGATTTTTCTTCAGTCGGAGCCTCTTCCTTAACCTCCCCGCCCTCGGCGACCGCAGCAGCCTCTTCTTCAACCTTTTCTTCAATCGCGGCGATTTTGGGTATTATGACCGTCACGATTGCAGCTTCAAGATTGCTCAGAATTCTGACCTTTTCACCCGCATTTATGTCCCGCACGTGTATGGAATCGCCCGTGTTGAGCTCGGAGACGTCTATCTGTATCTTTTCGGGCAGGTCTTTGGGAAGGCATTCAACAATGATTTCCCTCGCCTCAACCTCGAGAACCCCTCCCATCTTCGTGCCCTTCGCAGTTCCGATGAATTCAATCGGCACGTTGGTGTGTATCTTTTCATTCGCGGTCACCTTAAAAAGGTCGACATGCAGTATCTCGTTCGTAATCGGATCAACCTGGTAATCCTTCACATACGCCATCTTTTCCTCATGATCCTTGCTTGAAGGCTCGTGAAGATCAAATATTATACTTTCGGATATTTTTCCTTTGAAGAGCTTGGCAAATTCCTTGTTAAGAAAACGTATTGGCTCCGCCTTACCGTGGGAATACATTACGCCCGGAATATACCCCTCCTGCCTCAATTTGCGGCTTATGTTCTTACCGGTATCCTTTCTCGATTCTATCGTTAAACTCTTCGCTTCCATTCTTTTCCTCGCAGATTATCTCGTGTTATATACATTCCCTATACAAACAGGGAGCTGACCGATTCCCCATTATGAATTCTACGGATCGCTTCGCCGAATAGCGAGGCGATTGAAAGAATTTTCATACCCTTGACGTTTTTGGGGCCCCTGTAGGGGATCGTATTGGTGAACATTATCTCCTTAAAGCCGGCGGATTCCAGCTTGAATATGGCGTCGTCCGAAAGGACCGGGTGCGTGAAAAGGCAGTATACGTCCTTAGCGCCCACCGCTTTCAGCGCTCCCAAGGCCTTTGAAATGGAGCCGCCGGTATCAACCATATCGTCCACCAGGATGCAGTTTTTATTCTGAACGTCACCTATGACGTACTGCACCTCCGCCACGTTCGGCTCCGGCCTGCGCTTGTCAATGATGGCCAGGCCGGCGTCGATATTTCCGGCGTAAAAGCGCGCTCGTTCCGCGCCCCCGGAATCGGGAGAAACGACGACCGCGTCTTTAATGTTGAGGCTTCTGATATAATCGATCGCGACAGGCGCCGCATACAGGTTGTCGAGCGGGATATCGAAAAAGCCCTGTATCTGCTCGGCGTGAAGGTCCATGGTGAGAACCCTGTCCGCGCCGGTTACCTGAATGATATTGGCCATCACCTTGGAGGAGATCGGGACCCTCGGCTCGACTTTCCGGTCCTGACGTGCGTACCCGAAATAAGGTATCACCGCGGTTATGCGGCCCGCCGATGCCCTGAACGCCGCATCGATCATGAGGAGCAGCTCGATGATGTGGTCATTCGCAGGATTACAGGTGGACTGGATAATGAACACATCGTGGCCCCTCACATTCTCCTTGATCTTGGCCCATATCTCGCCATCCTTAAACCGCTTCAAATCGATCTTGGAAAGCTCCATATTCAGATACCCGGCGATTTCGTCAGCCAAGCCGGGATTGGACGATCCCGAAAATACCTTTAACAAACTGTCGCCCATTTTGATCCGTCCCTTTCACTGTTTTTCCAGTATTCTTCCAATTCTTCCAGCTCCTCTTTGGTATTCACTCCGCTGCCCTCATGGAAATCGCTCAGCGTTAATGTCTTGACCGCGAAGCCGGATGACCTGATGCGGCTTAAGACATCAGGCAGGTAATATTCGCCCTGCGCGTTGTCCGTATCGATACGGCTCAATTCTTCAAATAACATCACTTTGTCGAATATATAGGTGCCTGTATTGACCTCGTGTATCTCCCTTTCCACGGGGGATGCGTCCTTGTCTTCTATGATCCTCAGGAAGTTGCCCGCCGCGTCCTTTTTCACCCTGCCGTAGCCTGAAGGATTTTCAAGGGCCATTGTTAGCACCACCGCCTTGATCTCTTCATTCCTTGATTCGTCGATGAGCATGCGGAAGGTCTCGGGCCTGAGCAGTGGCACGTCACCGCAGGCGACGATCACACGCCCTGAAAAACCATCAAGAGCGGATCGCGCCTGCATCACCGCATGGCCGGTTCCGAGCTGCTCGTGTTGCCATACCGGCGTGGCGCGGCCTTTTATCGCATCAATGATTTTATCCCCCCTGTACCCCACAACGACATAGATATCGTCAACGCCCGCCTTTTCAAGGCTGTCCAGTACATGGGATATCAACGGCTTCCCAAAAAATGGATGGAGCACCTTCGGCAGGTCGGATTTCATTCTAACACCCTTGCCCCCGGCAAGAACGATTGAAGCTACTCCACTTATAGCAGATCTCCTTTCTTCAAGTAATCTGAGGTGCCAGGATTCGAACCTGGGGTCACGGGACCAAAACCCGTTGCCGTACCACTTGGCCACACCTCACTGATCAATATATGAAATTAACCCAAATTGTCTTAAGTGCATGAATCACATGTATGATCCAAATCAGGAAAAACATTCAAGCGCCGCATACATTCAATCGCACGAGCGCACAAATCTCGTGAGGATCACTTCTTTATAATCATCCTTTATTTTGTTCCTCGCCTGCTCGGCCTTTTCCTTATGAGCGAATACAGCGATTACGCTTGAGCCAGACCCGGTCATGATCGAAAGCTCCGCACCCAGGTCGTAAAGCCTATTTTTCAGCACGGCGATCCCGTGATGCTGCTTGAACACGGGCTCCTCAAAGTCATTCCGGGCGACCTCCCTGAGCGAAGCGATCGATCCCGTAGCGAGGGCCTTGACCATTCCTCGCACCCTAGCCCCGGTCTCTGCTTCCCTGGATGGGGTTACCTGACCGGTTATTCCCAAGGCTTGATATGCTGCCCCGGTATTAATATGAACCCCGTCATTTATGATCAAAACCCAGTACCGGAAATTTGCCGGGACCGGCGTGATGATGTCACCGATTCCCCGGCATACGGCGAACCCGCCCTGCAGGCAATAGGGGACATCCGCCCCTATTTGAGAGCCCATGGCAGCCAGCTGGTCTGTCCTATAGCCGGCGAACCGGCCGTTCAGGAGCTTGAGAACAGCGGCCGCATCGCTGCTTCCGCCGCCGAGACCCGCCCCCGCCGGTATATTTTTCTTCACCGAAACAGCCACTTCCCCGACCAGACCCAATGATTCAAGATATCCGGCCGCAGCCCTTGTTATTAAATTTTCCTTATCGGGTATTGATTTCATTATATCTTTTTGTGAACCTCCGGCGCTGTGAATGGTAACGCGTACGTTGCCATTTGGCGATTTATGAGCGTCTATTGATTCAAGTTTTAAAAGATCATGGAGCTCGACGCTGGCCATGAGGCTGAATATGTCATGATACCCGTCTGTTCGCCGGCCCAGCACCTCCAGATGGAGGTTGACTTTCGCATATGCTCTGGTTTTATTGACCAATGGTGCGTACGACTCAAATATTAGAAGAAGCAAAATTATTATGTTGCGTTGTATTTGTCAAGAATTAATTGTTTCGGGAATATCTAATTGACTTTTTCACCTTTTATTAAACTTTTGGACATCTTGCTCCAAAATGGCTATTTTAGATAATAAAAAACTACTCATTTTTGACTGCGACGGGGTTCTTTTCGATT
>CAZHAD010000032.1:0-3002 GCA_964529965.1 uncultured Leptospirales bacterium
GATCGGGGGTGAACTGCACGCGCTGGAACCCGGTATCGATGGCGCGGCTGAAGGAGCGCACGGTAAGCGTTTTCGCCAGGCCGGGAAGGCCCTCAAGAAGGATGTGTCCCCCGGAGATGAAGGAGATGATGATCCGCTCGATAAGCCGCTCCTGGCCGATGATCACCTTCGCGATCTCGGATTTTATCATCGGAATAAACGTGTTCTCAGACTTCACCTTTTCGGTGAGCTTTTCTATCTCGGCGTAGTCCATGCACCCTCCTACACGATTTCAGGATGAATGATATTCGGCAAGGAAATCAAAATTGTACGCAACGCTATTCTGTCAACTCTAACATATAAAAGGTTACAAATTAAAGGGGCTGTATCATCGACTCTACAGCCCCTTAAAAAAACGATAATGAAAAATATTCACTCAGAGAAGAGGAAAGCCTGTCGCTTGTCCCGCCACTATATACCAGGTGATGAATAACGCATTGACGAACGCGCCCGCGTACACGAGACCCGTTTTTTCATAGAAATAGGTCGATACGAGGCTGACGATGACGAACAGGGGAAAAAGCTGGATCGCAATGATCCCGTACAGGACCATTCCTACGTCCGGTACCCCGAATTTACCACCGGCGAGCAGCGGTATATACATCACCAGGAGCAGAACCAGATATCCGCCGGCAGCCACGATCGTGCTCACGATCATTTTCTTGGCAAACGAGCCCTGAACGCGCAGCTGTCCATGAAGGACGACCGCGAACATGAGATAGAACAGGCCGAACGGGATCAGGTATCTCAACGCGATCCTCGCCTGGAGCGGGCTCATCGGCTTGAGCGCAACCACCCAGAACCTGTAATCCACGGTGAAGAAGAAGGAAATCACGATGAGGGAGAGGTACACCGCGGACACCACGATGAGGGCGTACCAGAGGGAAAGCCAAAACTTTTTCCACTCGAACCCGGAAGATGATTTAAGTCCGTATGACGCCATGGTCGCGCCTTTTTTCTTGTTGGAAGCCAGATGCCAGATGGCAAAAAAGATGAGGGAAAGGATCGCGTTTACCACGAGCCAGAACATGATCCCGTTCGTCTCCTTCTGCGGAAAGAGCCAGGATGGCTTCATCACCATATTGCTGCCGATCGCCGCCAAATAAAGATACGTTATGGTCGGAATGATGAACGTCAATGCCGCGCCGATCCACCATCCCGCTCCGGTCGCGGGCTTCGGATTCTGGGGCGCGCCCTTCAATGAGCTGAAATATCTCGTGTTGAGGATGTGATCACCCGCCGCAAACAGAAGGAGAATGCCACCTATGAGGGCAACAAGGGTCGCGATCGATTTCCAGTACCAGATCTGATTTCCGGTGGGGATCGCCTTCACCTCGCCCAATGTCTTCTGGAACCACTCGACCGCGTATCCGATCGCGGCCTGCGACAAATGATCTCCCGGATGGGTCGTTTTCGGCTGGTACAGGACCCGGGCGGTTCCCTTTTCTATCGAACCATAGATTTTGCCCGGCACGATGGTCGTGTCCACCCCGAAAACCTTTTCCAAAGGCTTGCTGTTCACCACGTTGCTCGCGATCGGGATCTCCCACATGAGCATTGCAAACTGGTCATAAGTGCTGTATACAACGGCCAGATTTCTGGGGAACGTGGGGGTTCCCGGAATCGGGACATATTTCTTGGAATACGTCGTTGCGGTGGACGAGCCCTCGAGCACCATAGCCTTGTAGTCGTTGGGATGCACGGCCGCCGCGATGACGCTCGCCCATCCGCCCATGGAATGGCCCTCAAGCCCGATCTTGTTTTTGTCCACGAAGTCAAGGCTCCTGAGATAGGCGAGCCCGTCTATGGCGCCGTAGCCGTTCGCCCCCACCGGCGGATCGGAATACCCATGCCCGGACTGATCGAGCTCGAGGACTACCCAGCCCCGGCGCGCGAACTCGATTGAGAATCCCGACTGGGTTTCCCGCGAGTTGATATACCCGTGAATCGCGAGTATGCCGGGGGCCGGGGTTTTTACGGTAGCGTTTTTAGGGATAAAAAGAAGTGCGCTCATGATCCTGCCGTCGGATGCTGCAAACCGGACGTCACGGACCCTTACCTTACAGAAATCGTCCTGCACGAGGTTTGCGACTATGCCGCCGATGAGGATCATGAAAATCGAAACCCATAAAAGTATCTTCCCTTTCATTAAGTCTACCCCCTTTCATAAATTTTTTTTATCCATATGTGTATTGTTATTCCATGTCAACTCATTTATAAGTTTCTTCTGCCGTTAATTCATTTCTTAATTCTTGACAAAAAAGACAGACCGCAATACTGGTTTTCAGGATTATGTGTAATGACCATTATAAACCGAATGACGGCTCAGGTATGAAAAAGGACTCCCGCATCCTACTGAAAAAAGGCCTTATCGTCGACGGTACCGGCAAAAAGGCACGGCAGGGGAACCTGCTGATCAGGGGAGACCGGATCGAACGCTTGTCCGAAAGGGAGATTAACATAAAATGCAGGACGATCGACTGCGCGGGCAAGGTCATCGCGCCGGGCTTTATCGACATGCACTCCCATAATGACTGGTTCATGCCCTCCAGGGGGAAAGAGGAGCTGAAAACCCCTTTTACGATGCAGGGGATCACCACATTTGTGGGCGGAAACTGCGGCTTTTCCTCCGCCGGGTTCAAGAAAGACTCCGCACACATGGACAAGATAGAAGACCTGTTCAGAGGAGCACATGACGGGATCTACTGGACAAGCATGAAGGAATACTTCGGCCATTTGGGAAAAACCGGAATGACCCACAACCTGGTCAATCTCGCCGGACACGGCACCACGCGCACCTCCATGAGAGGATATGACCCATCTCCATTGAAGGACGGGGAATTGAAGGAGCTCCTCTTCCTTCTCGAAGAGGCGATGGATCAGGGCGCGCGGGGCGTTTCGCTGGGCCTCGGCTATGAACCGGGGATCTACGCCTCCATGGAGGAGCTGGAAGCGGTCGCAAG
>CAZHAD010000032.1:3102-9523 GCA_964529965.1 uncultured Leptospirales bacterium
GACGTAAATTTCGATACCTACGCATACCACTGCGGCTCCTCGATCATCAACGTGCTTCTGCCGTCATGGTTCCTGGCCCGAATGCCCCGCATATTCAAAAGCAGGGCCGCCTTGGCAAGGCTTTCAATCGAATTCAATCTCATGCAAAGGCTGCTGGGATTCGGGTTCGGGGACATTCAGATCACCCATGCCAATCATCCGGATTTGAACCGGTTCAACGGCATGTTTCTCTCCGACATCGCACGGGAGCGCGGTATGTTCCAGACTGAAAATTATCTCGATTTCGCGCAGAAGAGCAACGGCACCGCCCGGATACTGATGTACCGGTACAGCAACCCGGAGATCGTGCGGGAGCTCATGAAAAGCAGGGCGTCGCACTTTATGACCGACGCATGGGTGGACGTCTCGGGGGTGATGAATCCGGGGGCGTTCGGCTGTTTCCCGAAATTTCTGCAGACCTCGAGGGAAACGGGGGCCATCTCCCTGGAAGAAACCATATACAAGATGACCGGCGCCAACTCCGAAAGGTTTAACATAAGGGATCGAGGAGTGCTGCGGGAAGGCCTGGCGGCCGATATCACCGTATTCGACTGGGACAAGGTAAGGGATAATGCCACGGCTTCTGAGACGGCCGCGTCGCCGGATGGCGTTGAAGAGGTTTTCATCAACGGCATGCACGTAGTCGAGAAGGGAACAATCGACGGCTCATTGAGGCCCGGACGTGTGCTGATGATGTGAAATGCGGAGACTCTCTTCGCTCAACCCCCTGGATTGAAATCGCTGCAATGAAAAGCCCGATGATTAACATCGGGCTTTTCATGTTTAAGGTTTGTCAAATATTGTCAGATTATCGAGACCTGAACGGCCTTGGGCCCCTTCTCGCCTTGCACTATTTCAAACTGCACCTCTTGACCCTCGGGGAGCGATTTGAAACCCTCGCCGATAATGCTGGAGTGATGCACGAAATAATCTTTGCCATCACGAGAGGTAATAAAGCCAAAACCTTTTTGATCGTTAAACCATTTGACTTTGCCTTGTGTCATGCTGCTAACTCCTGTAATTTTTTACGGAATGATATCCGTTTGAGATAAGCTAAAATACTACTATGAAAATTACCGCGGTAAACTGGGGTATGATTTATAGAAGAATTTCATAAGCTTAATCTTAATGGATAGTATACGTACAAACCCGGATAATGTCAATACTTTAATAAAAATTCAGCCGGGGGTTTCCGTGTTTTTTTATTGCATATGAGAATGCGCCTCCATCCTCATTGGAGACGCTGTACACATGGTTTGCCCGCGTGCGGCAAGCCGAGCAAGGCTACCGCGTTATCTTCACTACCTGGATCCTTTTCTCTTTTCCCTTGACCTCTATCGGCGGCGTTTCGATTATATTGTATTTTTTCTTCGTCCGCTCATACAGCTGGCGTGAAACGAGAATCTCGCCGGGCCCTGCTGCGGAACAGAGGCGGGAGGTCAGATTAACCGCATCGCCGACGCAGGCGAAATCCATTCTGAACTTGGAGCCGATATTGCCGACGACCACATCCCCCCCGTGAACTCCGATGCCGACCTCGAAAATCGGCAATCTGTTTTTTTGCCTTTCCTCGTTCACCCTTGAAACCTCATTGATGATCTTCCTCGCCGTATCGACCGCGCGGTCGGCCCTTTTTTCACCGGAAAAATGCGCCATTATCTGGTCCCCGACGTAATCATCAATATCACCCTTGCTGCCGTTTATGATCTCCGATTGCAATTCGAGATAAAAATTCAGGACGCCGATTACGTGCTCGGGGTCGTTCTTTTCGGAAAAGGACGTGAAGCCCCGCACGTCTGAAAAAATAAACGCGAGTTCTTTCCTGCCGGTCACCCCGAGATCGAGCACCTTGTGCACCGCTTTTTTTCCCCTCAGCATGCTCTTGGTGGACCGCGATACGAACTTCTCCAGATGGTATTTCTCGGTGATCTCATCGATCATGTAATTTGAGATATCGCCGAGCCTACCTATCTCATCGTTGGTGGCGATATGGATCTTATCGTCCAAGTTCCCCTTGCTCACCGAAATCGCCCATCTCTCGAGCTTTTTCAGATTTTTGGTGTTATAGTTTAAAATGAAAAACAACGCAATGCTGCTCACGACGATCATGATGAGCGCGATTTTGATCACCTGCATGACATTTCTCACGGAGGTTTTTTTAATAATGTCCACATTAAACACCACGGCGAGAACACCGAGCTTTTCGATGCCCTCGACCCTGTCCGCGATCGTGCCTATCCGCGAGACGATCAGATCATCGGCTTCTTTCGCTTTCGCCGTGTTGTCCTCCAGGTAGGCCTTTATCTTATTCTCCTTAAGAACATAGAGCCACCGATCGCTCCACAGCCATTTTTCGCTTGCGGGGATCGGCTTGTTTCTGAAGGCCATTGCGTTATTGAATAATGACAAAAAAAGAAAATCCGCATCGTATGGCTTTTCCACCTTCAGCTGGATCCCCTTTTCGGGCTTGTATTTCGCCGGATCGAAGTCCTCGCCGAGAAGATCTTTGTATTTATTCCAGAGATACCGGTATATCTGGTTCTTTCGCTTCCTGTCCGCGATGTGGTATTCGGGATAGAGACGATTGTAATCCTTCAGGAGCGAGACGACATTCCCCCTGTGCAGAAAAATGGGATAGGTGATCGCCCGGTACCTTGTGGCGGTTGTTTTTTTGCTTTTTGTATTCCTCGTTTCGGTCGTATAATCATACGAAATGAGCTTTTCCTCTTTCTCTTGCAGTGCTTCTTTGATATACGGCAGTATCGTATGGCGCCGATAATCGCCCTTGTCGGTGCTGAATTTTACCCTTCCCGTTTCGTCCGTAAGCACGATCTTTGTTATATCATCGTTATAAATGATAAAATTCGCGGATTCGCGCTGGATGATCTGGTATTTGGTCTGGAGCTCTTCCTTCGTGGTTTCAATGTTCTTATCGAGGTAGAATTCGGCGGGACCCGATAATATCTGCGTCAAGGAGCGGGCCTTGGCGTTTTTCTCGTCTTCAATGAGCCGGCGGTTATTCAGGTACATGATCAGCGTCAGAACCGATATGACGATGATCATCACGAGGGTGAGCAATCCGAGAAAGCGAATTCTTAGCCCGAAGTAGACCTCCCTGATATTTCCCGTCTGGCTTATCAACTTGTTCTGTCTGAAAAAAAAATGAAGGATGCGCTTGTAGAGCGGGAGTTTTTTAGTTCTGGCCAAAGTGGTACCCTGAAGAATATAGCATGATCGCCGAGTATTCTTAAGAGCAGCGATTCAAAGTCAAGTGAATAATTGATATTTTTTCAACGGGGAGGCCGCTTACTCCGCGGGAGCCCCGGTAAAGACCTCGGACACGGCCTCCACGACGGAGCGTTCCCCTGATGCTATGTAATCCAGAAATCCGAAATATTTCTTGAACTCCGAGCCGAGATAATACCGTGAAGAGAGCACCTTCCCGTAATAGTACGCAGCCTCCGAATCGTCTTTCGCCATGGCGTTAAGCTTTTCAAGGGACATGTCTCCGGCGAGCTCTTTGAGCCGGGGTACGCATATCGTCAGAGCCCAGAGATGCATCCACGCGTGTGAGAGCATCCTGAAGGCCTGCTGCAGCGGCGTGGCGACTGCGAATATGTCGAGCATCTTTCCCGATTCCTTGTACTTCAGAAGAACGCGGATGGTTTCGTCCATCCTCTCCAGCCCCGATTCCACCGACGATATATACACCCCCTGCACGACGCCGCGGGCGCTTTCGATCGTCTCACGCACCTTTTTTTTGTATACACCGTAATTATATAAATCCGGGTTCATCAAAAGCTTTCTCATGGCAAGATCGATCGACTGGATTCCGTTGGTCCCTTCGTAGATTGCCAGTATCTTTGAATCGCGGGCGAGCTGTTCGACCGGATAGTCCGCGCAATACCCGTATCCCCCATACACCTGGATCGCCTCTGAAGTAACGAGCCACGCAAGGTCGGTATTCCCCGCCTTGCAGATCGGTATGAGGAAATCCACCAGCGCCTTCGCCTCTCGCGCTTTTTCATCTTTTTCAACGTGGATTAAATCCTCGGAATAGGCCGCCAGCATGGTGATCATTCTCATCGCCTCAACGTGCGCCTTCATCCAGAGGAGCATCCTCCTCACGTCAGGATGGCACATGATCGGCGACTGCCTGCAGGCCGGGTCGGATTTTTTCGAAGGATCGCTCCCCTGGATCCTGTGATTCGCGTAAGCGACCGCGTGCAGGTAGGCCGAGCTTGCAACGCCGAGCCCCTGCTCCGCCACGTCGAGCCGCGCCTCGTTCATCATCTGGAACATGATCTTCATCCCCTGGCGCTCGCTTCCCATTAGATACCCCACGCATTTCCCGTTGTCGCCGAAATTCAGGGTGCAGGTCGCCGACCCCTTTATCCCCATCTTGTGCTCGATGCCGGAGCACACGACGTCGTTTCTCTCGCCGATGGACCCGTCCGCCTTTACGTGGTATTTGGGCACGAGAAAAATCGATATGCCGCCGGTTCCGGGCGGGTCGCCCTCGATTCTCGCGAGCACGGGATGAATGATGTTTTCGAACAGATCGTTCTCCCCTGCGGTGATGAAGATTTTCTGGCCGAAGATGAGAAAGGTTCCGTCCCCCCGTCTCACCGCCCTGGTCTTTATCGCGCCGACATCGCTCCCGGCGTCGGGCTCGGTGAGGCACATCGTACCGCCCCACCTGCCGGAGGTCATTTTCTCCAGATATATTTTCTTTACATCATCGGAAGCAAAATTCACCATCAGGTTTGAAGCCCCGACCTTCAGTGATATATAGGAGCCGAATGAAATGCTCGCGGCGAAAAAATATTCCATGACCGCGCGGTATATGACCTCGGGCATGCCCATCCCCCCCCACCGCGGATCGCTGCACAGCCCGGAAAAGCCCGCCTCGTTGAAGTACTTCATTGCGGACTTGAACCCGTCCGGCGCGGTGACGCTCCCCGTTTGGGGATCATATACGACGCCTTTCTTGTCCGCGTCCGCGTTCCACGGATACACCTGTTCCACCGCGATTTTCTCCGCCAGCTCCAGCGTGGCCTCGTATGTATCCCGATCGAAATCGGCAAATGCATCATAATCCCTGAGCCTGTCGGCGCGCAGCAACTCAAAGAGAACGAACCTCATGTCCCGTGAATCGACCAGCGTGTTCAGTGCCATACCGACCTCCACTTCATCGTTTAAGGATCATTGCGGTGCCCATGCCGCCGCCCGCGCAGAGCGTCGCCAGGCCCCTCGTGAGTTTTCTCCTCTTCATTTCATACAGAAGCGTGATGATGATCCTGACGCCGGTCGCCCCCACCGGATGCCCCAGGCTGATTCCGCTCCCGTTGACGTTCGTTATCTCAGGGTTGAGCCCCATGGCCTTTTCGCAGGCGAGGTACTGGGCCGCGAACGCCTCGTTAAGCTCGATGAGCTCCATATCCTTGAGCGAGAGTCCCGCCTTTTCCATTACCTTCTGGGTCGCTGAAACGGGCCCGATTCCCATGATGTCGGGATCCACGCCGGACGTGGCGGTGGAGACGATCGTGGCCATGGGCGTGATCCCGAGCTCCTTCGCCTTTTTCGCGGACATCACGATGACGCCAGCGGAGCTGTCGTTGATCCCGGAGGCGTTCCCTGCGGTCACCGTACCGCCATCTTTAAAGCTCGGCTTGAGCTTAGCGAGCGTCTCCAGGTTGGAGTCGCGCCGCGGGTGCTCGTCCGTTTCAAAACGCTCGACCCCCTTCTTCCCCTTCACCTCGACGGGGATGATCTCCTCCTTGAAAAGCCCGTCATCTATCGCACGTATCGCCCTCTGCTGGCTCAGCAACGCCAGCTTGTCCTGCTCTTCCCTGCTGATGTCGTATTTTACCGCCAGGTTTTCCGCGGTAATGCCCATCGCGGGACCGACACCGAGGTTGGTCAGCGAATCCCACATCGAATCCCTCAGCTCGGTATGGCCGATATTGGCGCCGTAGCGCATCTTGTCCGCGGTGTACTGGGCGTTGCTCATGCTGTCCGTTCCGCCCGCCATGATCACGTCCGCCTCGCCGCACTTTATCTGGTAGTAGGCCATCTGCACCGACGACATCGACGAGGTGCAGTTCCTGTGGATCGTGATTCCCGGAACCGTCACGGGGAAGCCCGCCTTGACCGCGGCCACGCGGGCGAGATTGTTCTCGCCGTTCGTCCGCTGGTAGTTGCAGCCCCAAATGACGTCTTCGATGATCCCGGGTTCGATCCCGGCCCGTTTGACCAGCTCCCGCATCACCGGTATTGTCAAGTCAAGCGCACTCACATTTTTAAACATACCGCCCAGTCTCCCGATCGCCGTTCTGCAGGCGGATACTATTACCACGTCGTTCATAATTTCCTCCCTGTT
>CAZHAD010000032.1:9623-32686 GCA_964529965.1 uncultured Leptospirales bacterium
GCGAAATGCGGCCATTATATGAATGAATGACCATTAACTAAAAAATAAAAATATTTTAATCCCTTGCGCCCTTTCTCTTTTGAATGGCCGTCCCGGTCGATCCGAGACCGTTGAGCACAAAATAATAAATAAAATTCACCAATTCATCGACCTTGTATTTCCCCCGGGGGGAGTACCATATCCTCGCCCTCACGATCATGGAAGCGATGCTGAAGGCGGCGAGCTTCTCGTCGATATCGTCGAATACGCCGGCCTTCGTCCCCCTGCGTATGATCGCGATCGTGATCCTGTCAAAATCGTCCCTCAGCCTGATTATCTTCCTGCGATGAGGCGGGGACAGGTTCTTCAATGCCACGTCGAAAAGGAGCTTGGAAATCCTCTTCGCGCTCAGGGTGAGCTTCAAAAGGTTTTCGATCACCATCCGGAGGGCCTTCTCGGGCGGAACGCTCTCGTCCTTCTCGAGGTGCCTGATGGGCGACAGGATATCGACCATCTCGTCGAGGAGTATTTCATAAAGAATTGATTCCTTGCTTTTAAAAAAATTATATATGTTTGCAGGTCTGAATCCGCATGCCTTCGAGATATCCTTCATGCTCGTCTCGGCATATCCCTTGTCCCAGAACAGGATGCTGGACTGTGCCATGATCAGGGCTTTTTGCGATTTATTCTTTTTCTCGATCATTGCGGCGCTGGTTAATGAATGACCATTAATACGTCCCGGCTCAGTGTGTCAAGCAATATTGCTCACAGAGACTTCGCCCTCAGCCGCTCCATGGCCCAGCGCGTGTATTTTCTGATGCGCTTGTCCGGATCGTTTTCGAGCATGCTCAATATCTCGGCGCCCTTTTTGGTCTCCAGCTTTTCCATGGCCCTGGCCACCATGACCCTTACCTCGTCGTCGGGATCGCGCGCGGCAAGCACGATGCCCCTGAACGCGGATTTTGTAGCCACCAGGGAAAGCATTTCGGCGGATTCCTTTCTCACGGCCGGGTCCCTGTGCGACATGCTCCTTATTTTACTGTCCACGTACCCGGTCGATTCAAGAATCTCCGCAATATACGGCCTGAGCGAGCGAATATCCTCCCGGAGAAGGTCCTCCAGGCCCTTTTCCCCCTTCTCTTTCATCTCTTTGAATACGCCGGTAATGCGCCGGCGAAGCTCCGGACCCGCATCCTTGAACAATTCAATTATTCTTGAAATCTCCTTTTTCGAGGTCTTAAGCGCAAGGGCGCGCGTGATCTCGTCCGTCAGCTCCTCTTCTGCCTCGAGCCGGGAGATCAGGATATCGATGGAATCCGTCAATCGGGAATGTCCCAGGCCTTCAATCGCGCCCCTTTTCACCGACGCGGTCTCGTCCTCGTCAAAAAGAATCGTCCTGAGCTCCTTGATGATCGCCTCCGATCCATACGTGCCCATCACCCGGGCGACCTGGGAACGGACGCGCTCCACCGGGTCCCTCAGCATCGACAGCGCTTCATTGAGCAACTTCAGCTCTTCAAAGTCCACGATGGCCGACACGCCCGCGATCCTCACGTCAGGGTCGGCGTCCTTCAGCGATTGCTCGATGCGCTTCATGAATGACTTTTCGCCGATTGCGGGTATCGAGGCGATCAGGGAGGCCCTCAGCTTCGCGTCCGCAGTGTCCAGAAGCTCTTCGATCTTTTCAACAAGCTCTTCCCTGGGATACCCCGACAGCACCCTGATGAACTCCCTGGCTTCATCCAGGGGGAGAAGCGGCAGGTTTTCGAGCACGGTTTGCACGCAGTACTCCATGTTCATCTCCCCGAGCGCCTTCAGAGCGCGCATCCTGATCCGGTGCGGACACTCCTCCCTGCCGCATTTGATAAGCTGAAACACCTCGGGAAGGATCAGATACGACGGCATCCTCTTGATCGCGTCTATTAACAGCGCATCGTGCGCAAATTCCTCGTCCTTTAAAAAGGACAACAGGGTTTTGGCCATGACTTCATCGCCCCGGCCCGACACATACGGGAGGAGAATTGTTATGGTATTGTCATTTCTTCTCTTATTGAGCTCCCGGTCAAAAAGCCTGATCGCCTCGTCGTTTCCCCTCGTTGAGATGCACTCGGCGGCCTTTGCGTACAGCTCCGGCTGCCCGCCGTTTCCCTCAAAAAGCGCGAACGCCTTCTTCGCCAGGGTCGTGATATACGATCGGTGTCCCTTATCGTGAAGCAGGTTCGCGCATATAAGCAGGGTCCCGGGGTTTTCAGTGTGCTCTATCGCCGACAGGAAAGAGGTGACATTGACCTCGCACGATTTTTTCAGGAGGTCATATCTTCTCTCGAAATCCTTCCGGTCTCCCAGGTTCACCCCGGAGACGAGCCTGAGAAGGGCGCCGTTTCTGTTGAGATAATCGGCGGCGATGAACCTGAATTCCAGATTATCGCTCGGCAGGAAATGCATGGCGATGTTCTCGTCATCCTGGGAGCCGTCCCGTAACAATTCGAGCACATGGAAAATCTGGATTTCGCTGAGCTTTTCTACATCCGGCTTGTACGAATCCTGAAATTCCCTGCGGATCCTCTCAAGGCACGCCCTTCTCACCTCAAACACCGGATCATTCAGGACGAGCCTATTGAGCTCTTCGCCGAGCCGGTCCATCTCATGGGTAAAGAATTCCGAGGCGACGGTCTTTCTTGTCAGGGGGTGGGAGTCATTAAATGCCTCCCACAGCGCGCGCGAGGATTTCTCATCCCGGCTGTCGTGGAGAAGGAATTTGACCGCAAAATAGCGCGAGGCCCATTCGGGGTCTCCCATCATCTCCCTGATCTCGGGCATCTTGTCCTTGAATATTCCTCGTGCGGCATCGCCGTCGAACTCCTCACCCTTGCCTGCAAGAGAAAGCCTTCTCATCGGAAGCAGGTCGCCGGTTTTTTCAAGCCACGAGATCAGAAGCCCGGCGTATCTTTTTTTTTGAAGGCTTACGAGGAAGCATTTGAAGAGCCCCTTTTCGGCCGCATGGCGAAGCACCCTGACGTAGTCTTTTTTCTTTTTCCTTGACACGAGCCTCCGGATCCATATCTCGTCTATGCCGGAAAGGGCGATGATCTCATCGCCGTTCTTGCGTGCAAATTTTTCAAAGAGCTTTGAACGGCGCAAAAGCGTACCGGTGCGGTACTTTTTTTTCAGAAGCGGCCCTGCCAGCTCCGGGTTTTGCACGACCCTCCTCATCCTCGAAAACATGGAAATTCTCACGTACGATTTCCGTGATACGGCGATCATCGCGATCGAAGCAACGGAACCGAGAAAAACGAGCGACCCGTAATAGATGATCAGGCTGACATCCGGCATATTCCCTCCTGGATTTATCCCCTCTTTTTTTTCCTTATAACTTTGTAAATGAAAATCGGTTCGACGATACCCTTGACCCTCACCGGATCACGCTCCTCGATCACGAATGAATCGCCCAGAAGGCTGCGGGTTCTCCGGGTGATGATCACCTCCCCGGGGCCGGCGACGCTCTCCAGCCTGGACGCAATATTGACCGTATCCCCGATCACGGTATAATTCATCCTCCGCGGACTCCCCAGGTTTCCCGCGACAAGATATCCGGTGTGCAAACCGATCCCGATCTTTAAAGATGACGCATCCCCCTTGAAGAAGCGCCTCCTGCTCGAATTGACGAGCTCCTGTATCTCGAGGGCGCAGGTGACCGCCATCACGGCGTCTTCCTCGGTCGTCTGAAGGGGGACTCCCCATGCGGCCATTATCGCGTCGCCGATGAACTTGTCGATGTACCCCTTGTGCCTGATCACCACCTCCACCGCCTCGCTGAAGTACTCGTTCAGTATTGTTATGATATATTCCGGGTCACGGCCCTGCGAAAAGGAGGTATATCCCCGTATATCCGCAAAAAATATCGTTGCCTCCTTTTTGTCACCGCCGGGCTTCAGCAACTCCGGGGACTCGGTGAGCTTCTGCACGACCTCGAGCGACAAATAACGGGAAAACATGTCCTTGATGAGCCTTCTTTCCTCAACGACCTTGTCGACCGCCTCCTGCAGCTCCCGCTCCCTTGTCTGGTCCGTGAAAAGCAGGGTCAGTCCCTCGAACCTGCCCCTCTTCGATGTAAGCGGGCTGATGTTCAAGGAAAAATCCATTTCCTCGTCGGAATGAAAAATCCCCCGAATCTCCGGCTTTTCGCTCCGATCGGTCAACGAGGATTCCACTGCCGCGAGTATCCTCTTATCGATCGATTGCTTGAGCACCTCGTTGATATTCTTCCCGAGGTCCTGATCGGTGAATTTCAGTCTCTCCCCCGCCCGCTTGTTAAAATAGCGTATCATCCCATCCGTGTCGGTGGTGACGAGAAGGTTCGTCATGGAGGTGAATATATTCTCCTGGTACGACTGCATCTCTTCTATTCTCTTAAGGTAATCCCTGGTCTGCTGGTACAGCTGCGAGCTCTGGATCATTCCCGCGGCGAGCTTGGTAAAGGAGTCGAGGAACAGGAACCGCTCCCGGTTGTAGTAATCCGGCTTTGTTGAATTGATCACCAGAATTCCAAGATCAGACTTGGAAATCGAGACCGGCAGGGCGATCCCGCTCGACATGTCGGGATTCAGCAAAAGTTCGGTAAAAGGACCGCCGTCTCTTCCCAGCTGTACGACCGCCTCGTTCGAGTCCCTGATGAAATCGACAAGATGCGATCGGGCGGAGATTTCAGGCGGCGCCTCAAACCGTCCCCTCTTGTATACCAGCTTCAGGTCCCCTTTCTTTTGTTCATGAACCCCGCTCAGGTAAAGGCAAGCCAGGTCGGATTGGGTGATATCCAGGGACTGCTCGACGATTATGGAGATGAGGGATTTGTAATCGAGCTGGCGCGTGAGCTGGGACCCGGCCCTGGTAAGCTCCTTCAATGGATCGAAATCCGAGGACATCCCCCCTCCTTACCTGAATAATAGTAGCATGCGCCGCAGGATATTTCAATATTTACTATATTTAAAGCAGGGAAGCAATAGATAAAATAAAAAAATACTGAGTCAAGTAATATAAATAAAATTAATTGACAAATATTTGAATTGTTACGTTGAATACTTAAAAAAATTCCAAATTCAAACGTCTTCATGCGGAAACAGATAAAAAATATCATCGACACCGTCTCCCGCATTTTCATCCGTCTCACCGACAAAGCAAAAATGACGGAGCACACCTTCATGATCATCGTCGCCCTGGTTATCGGCGTGATAGGCGGATTCGGCTCCATCATCACAAGCAGGATGATCCAATGGATTACCACCCTCTCCTTTCCGGGCCCGGGCGACCTGATTGAAAATCTTTCGTCATTGCCATGGTACGTCATCGTAGCCGTGCCCCTGATCGGCGGGATCATCGCAGGCCCGATCATTTTCTTCCTGGCTCCGGAGACCAAGGGGGACGGCGTGCCGGAAGTCATGCAGTCACTCATTCTCAAGGGCGGCGTCATGCGGACCAGGGTCCCGTTCATAAAGACCCTGGCATCCGCCATTACCATCGGGACCGGCGGCTCCGTGGGCCGCGAGGGGCCGATCGTCCAGATCGGCGCGGGCTTCGCCTCAATCATAGGGCGGTTCTTAAGGGTGTCCCCATCCCGCATGAAGACCTTCGTCGGCTGCGGCGTGGCGGCGGGCATCGCAGCGACCTTTAACGCGCCGGTCGGAGGCGCGCTGTTCGCCCTTGAAATATTGCTCGGCGATTTCACCTTTATGCAATTTTCACCCGTCGTCATCTCCTCCGTTATGGCCACGGTGATAAAGCAAAATTTCGAGGGAAATTTCGCCGCCTTCCAGGTCCCCACGTATGATCTGGTCAGCCCGGGGGAGCTCCTGTTTTATTTCGTCCTCGGCGTCCTGTGCGCGGTCGCCGCGGTTGTCTTTATCAAAATCCTTTATGTCTGCGAGGATTTTTTCGAAAAAAAGCTCACCATTCCTGAATATCTCAAACCGGCGGCGGGGGGACTGATAATCGGAATAATCGGGCTCGCGGCGCCCCGGATCATCGGCCTCGGGTATGAATCCATCAACACCGCCCTCCATGACGGGATGCTCTGGTACCTGGCCCTGGGCCTCATATTCGTCAAGATCATCGCGGCCTCGGTGACCCTCGGCTCCGGGGGCGCAGGCGGCGTCTTCTCGCCCTCTCTCTTTATCGGCGCAATGATCGGGTGCGCATTCGGCGGGCTTGTACACTCCTTCTTCCCCCACAGTACGGCGACCCCCGGAGCGTACGCCCTGGTGGCCATGGGGGGACTGGTGGCCGGCGCCATGCACGCGCCCATAACCGCCATCATCATCGTGTTCGAGCTCACGTACGACTACCATATCATACTCCCCCTGATGATAACCTGCATCATCAGCACCGCCCTGTCCACAAACCTCTCGCGCGAATCGATTTACACGCTCAAGCTCGTCCTCAGGAATATCTTCCTCAAGTTCGGCGCGGAAATCGATATCATGAAATCCATGTTCGTCAAAGACGTCTACACCCATCAGGCGGAGACGATACCCTCTGCCACCAATTTCAACGACATCATCAACATCGTGCTTTCGGGCAAGAACACGAGCTTCCCCGTGCTCGACAAAAACGGGAGCCTGGTCGGAATGATCACCCTGGATGACGTCAAGGACAATCTCTTTGAAAAGGACGTGCTGAAGGACATCCTGATCGCGGGCGACATAGCCGTCAAGGACTTCGAAAGCGTGACCCTTGAGGACAACTGCCAGACCGTCCTCAACAGGCTGAGGGAAAGGAATACCGAAGGGATGCCGGTGGTCGCGCCGAACAGGCCCGATAAGCTTCTGGGCATGATATGGCGCAGGGACGTTCTGGTCGCCTACAACAGGGAGATCGAGCATCGCGATATCGCGTCAAACCTTGCAAGCAAGATTATAATGAAGGATGTCGACCGGAGCGTCCAATTCATGGAGGGCTACGCCATCACGGAAATCCCCATACCGAAATGGTTCGAGGGCAGATCGATAAGGGAAATCAACGTGCGGGCAAGATTCGGTGTCGACATTATTCTCATCAAGAACGACGCCAAGCCGGGATCAAAACTCAAGGTTATCCCGGATCCCGGCTACGTCTTTTCGACGGGCGATTCCATCGTCATCGCCGGTGAAATCGGAAAGATTAACATATTGAAAAACAGGACATGATCACGCGCTCAAAAAAAGATTACCCCCCCGGAGGCAAGTTGTTTCAGCAGAAGCCGCACGTCGCCGGTGCTCATGATATGATACCTGGCCTTTGACGCGCCGCGGCCCACCTTTATGGTGTATGCGGATTCCGGCATCACGGCAAAAAGGTCCTCGTCGGTCACGTCATCCCCGATTCCGAGGACAAAGTTATAATGTTGCTGCGCCATGAAATGCGAGGCGATTTTCCCCTTTGTGGATTCAAGGTTCCTCACCTCGAGGACCTTGTTCCCCTCGATTATGCCGAGGTTCAGATTCGCGATCATCTGCATCAGGTTGCTCTTGAGCTCGATGGTGCGGATATGGGCGAACTCGGAATCCGATTTACGGTAGTGCCATACGAGGGAGTGCTCCTTTTCCTCGACAAACGATCCCGGCGTCATGTCCGAATAAAGTTCCATGAGGGGACGAATCTGCTGTTTCCATTCATTGTTCAACGTCACCGAGGTCTGCCACTGATCCCCGGGCATTTTCATCAGCGCGCCATGCTCGGCCACCAGGATGATGGGTACCGAAGAAAAATACCGGTCGAGGAACGTCCAGCCCCTTCCGCTGATCAGGACCACGGTGTTCTTCCGGTCACTGACGAGCAGCTCCAGCAGGGAAAGAAGATCGGGATCGGGAACCGCACTCGATGGAGAGGCGTAGAAGGGAACGAGCGTGCCGTCATAGTCCAGCAGCAGAAGCCGTGCCGTGCCGGAGCGATAACTCCGCGCAATCCCATCCCTGTCCTCGGTGCTCATGAACGACGCAAGGGATTCGGGCTCGTTTATTTTGGTGGATGCGATCCTCTCTACGAATATCTCCGCCCATTTGAAAACGTTGTTGCGCTTCAGGCGCGACTGCATCACCGACATCCTCGCCTGCTGCTCCTCCCGATCCATTGAAAGGGCGGCGGCTATGGCGTCCGCGACCTCTTCGGAATTGTTCGGATTGACGATGATCGACTCTCCGAGCTCCTCCGCGGCCCCCGCCATCTCGCTTAAGATCAACACGCCGTCGCTTTCGGTCCTTGACGCGACATACTCCTTGGCGATCAGGTTCATGCCGTCCCGCAGGGGAGTGATCAGCGCAACATCGGCGCAATGATACAGGGTCATGATCGTTTCAAAGGGGAGGGAGCGGTACAAATACCTTATGGGGGACCAGTTCAGGGTGTTGTATTTCCCGTTGATCCTGCCGATGAGCTCGTTCACCCTGTCCCTCAGGGATATATAGGTATCCACCTTCGTGCGTGAAGGCACGGCGACGTGTATCATGATGACTTTTTGATGGTATTCGGGATATTTTTCCAGAAACCGCGCGTAAGCATTCAGCCGCTCTATGATGCCCTTGGTGAAATCCAGGCGGTCCATGGACAGGATCAGTTTCCTTCCCTGCAGGTCCCTGGCGAGGTTGGTCACCTCTTTTTTTATCTTGCCGTTGCCGAGATAGTCCGAATACCTTTCATAATCGATCCCCATCGGGAATATATCGCACTTGATGCTGCGGTTTTCAATCTGAAGCTGGCCCAGGTAATGCTCGATGCCCATTATCCTCTGAACGCTGTTCAAAAAATGGCGGACGTATCCGAAGGTGTGAAAGCCGATGAGATCGCTTCCGAGAAGCCCCTCGAGTATCTCCTTCCGCCACGGGAGAAGCCTGAATATCTCATATGAGGGGAAGGGGATATGAAGGAAAAAACCCACCCGTGAATCCGGAATGTTGTTTCTGATGATGCCGGGCAGCAGCATCAGATGGTAATCGTGCACCCATATGAGGTCCCCGGTCTCATACAGGTTCTTCAATGATTCGTAAAATTTTTGATTCACCTTCACATAGGCCTTCCATGTTTCGGTTTCATAGGTTGTATAGAGTGAAAAGTAATGGAAGAGGGGCCATATCGTTTTGTTGCTGAAGCCGTTGTAATACAGCCTGACGTCATTTGACGTCAGTGGCACGGAATACGATTGATAATTATCAATGAGATCGCACCGAATTGATTCGGACTTGTTGTAATTCAGGCTGTCGCCGGCGACCCCGTTAAAGCCCAGGAACACGCAGTTGCGGCTTTTTGCCAGAGAGGACAGGCCCGTTGCCAGGCCTCCGGGGCTCGGGCTGTATGAAATTTTTCCGTCTTTTTTTAATTCCACGGTCACCGGCAGCCGGTTCGATACCAATATCAGCTTCGACATTATGCTCCCACCTTTTTCGATTATAACGTACCCGCGCAGTCCCGACGAGTCGGGACAGGGTATGTTTTCGCATAATGAAATTTTTTAAAACATTTAAATGATATTTCCTTTTGAGCGTCTCGTCCCCCGAGCTCGGAACGAGGTTTATAGGCTTTCCTATCGGAAAGAACGGGCGCACTGCGATAAACCAGGATACTGTTGAAATTATAAAACCAAGGAGGTTGAGCTTATCGCGATCCTTCTTATTTTTCGGTGGCACCTGCCTGTACTTCACTAATCTGTACAATGGCGCGGGATATCAGCCTTTTGAAAGATAAATGATAAATCTAAAAAATAATATTATTGAAATCAAACCAATTAGCAGCGTGATAATTTTTGAAGCATCAAACGATTTTTTAATTTTTTTTTCTTTATCATCGCCGATGCTGTAGTGATTTTCACTCATCGCCGTCTCCTCCGGGATATTTAATACACTTATTATTAAATTACAAAAAAAAATTGCGGTTAGCAATTATAATTAACGTATAAACAAAAAATATGACCGGATTACAATATTAAATTAATTGTTATGTGAATTCTACGCTGCAATAAAAAATTTTTAAAAATAATTATAGAATTTATCATTATTTCATGTGAAATTATTGCTGACAATAAACCTTTTCCGGATATAATGAGGCGGGTGACATGATGCATAAAAACATACCACTAGTGGAGAAACCGTATGGTTGGTGAATTTTTTGCTCAGGAATATTACGGAAACACGCTGTTGCACTATGCAATGTCCGCCGCATTGATCATCGTCAGCGTGGTATGCATCCTGATTGTTGCGCATATTCTTAAGAAAAAACAGCACCCCGTTGCCGCCTGGGGCGGCGATGCAGGAATCGGGAACGAGGCGGCGAATATACAAAAATACGTCGCCTCGCTGCTGATCGTGATCATCGTGTACTCATCGATACGGGGAATATTGACCTTTCCCGAACGCGTGGAGCATATTATTTATATAATATTCATCGTCGCAATCACCTACTACGGCATACGGCTGATTTCAACCCTGGCAAGAACATCGCTCACCTCATACTTGAAGAAACGCGAAAAGGATAAAGATATCCGGGAAATACAACAGAGGGTGCGCGGGGTTTCCACCTTCAACAATATAGTCATTGGGGTGCTCGGCATCATTTTTCTGATAAGCAACCTCGGATTCAACATCACCGCAGTGCTCACCGGCCTGGGAATCGGCGGCGTGGCCCTCGCACTCGCGTCGCAGAACATCTTCAGGGATTTATTCAACTATTTCGTGATCTTTTTCGATCAGCCCTTCCAGATCGGCGACTTCATCATCATCGAAGACAAGCCCGGCACCATTGAGAAGATCGGAATCAAAACGACCCGGATCAGAAGCCTTGGGGGGGAGGAGCTCATCATCGCCAATACAGACCTGACGAGCAATACAATCCACAATTATAAACGAATGAACACGCGGAGGGTCCTCTTCACCATCGGGGTGGTGTATCAGACGAGCCCGGAACATCTGGCGGCCATCCCCGAAATCATCAGGAATATCATCGAGGGTACGGAACATTCAGAATTCGACAGGGCCCACTTCAAGGAATTCGGGGATTCAAGCCTGAACTTCGAAATAGTTTACTACGTATTGAGCCCGGATTACAATGTCTACATGGATACCCTGCATTCAATCAATCTCAAAATATTCACGGAATTCGCGCAACGCGGCATCGAGTTTGCATATCCGACGAGGACGATATACATCGAAAAGTAACCGGGCTATTTTTTCGGTATCACCAGGACCGGAAGATTTATCGTGTCGATGATATTTTCATCAGGGGTGTCGAAGAGCATCGAGTACAGCTTATTCTTGTGCTTATGGCCGGTGATTATCAGATCGATCTTGTTGTCCCGGCAATATTTCATGATTTCCTCGTCCAGCTTTCCTTTTGATACCGCGTAAACCACCGTGGAGCTTTCCAGAAGCTCGTGTGGAGCGGTCTCCTCCACCCTCAGGGCGACCGCATCCTCACGGTCGGTGGGATGGCGGTAGCCGGCTTCCTCATCATTGACATAGAGTATATGCAGCCTGCTTTTAAATTCTTTCGCGATTTCAAGTGCCGTGACCACGAGCGATACGTTTTTCGAATCTAAGTTTATGGGATATAGTATATTTTTTACGTTATTTATATTCAGCATACGTCCTCCCTTTATTTGTTATGGGCACCTCTAAAACTGACCTTTTCATTATATTAACAAATAAAAAAAACAGCTTTCTATTGAAAATACAAACACTAATTTTGCCTAAAAGGAAACATCCATTAAAGATTTTTAGAAGTTTCCCTATGTTAATGTAACACGCCCTATCCGATGATGTGAATCGTTGATAAACATATACAGTCCGAGCGCCCCGGTACCGCAACCTTCTCTGATTTATCCGGTCAGAGCCCTACTTGATTAACAGGATGGTGATTATGATGAATACCGGAATCAAAATCGGAATGGAATATTTAAACATGTAGCCGAAAAAGCTCGGCATCTTAATCCCGGACTCCTCAGCGATCGATTTCACCATGAAATTCGGCGCGTTGCCGATATAGGTGTTCGCCCCCATGAACACCGCTCCTGCGCTTATAGCCACGAGGGTATTGGCGTGCTTCGTCATCAAGTCAAGCGCGTGGCCCCCCGCGGTTTCAAAGAAGACCAGATAGGTCGGCGCGTTGTCCAGGAAGCTCGAGAGCATACCGGTCGCCCAGAAGAATTGAGGGTTCCTGAACTCGCCGCTCGCGTCCACCACGCCTCTGATTATAAGCCCCATGGGACCTTCGCTTCCGGCCTTGAGCATCGCGATCGGCGCGACCATGGTTATGAAAATCGCCGCGAACAGCTTGGCGACCTCCCTGATCGGCTCCCATGAAAATTCATTCCCCTTCCGTATCTCCTTATCGGTGATCAGCATCGAAATGATCGTAATCAGCACAAGGAGCCCGATCTGCACCAGCGTTGACGTCGGCATGGAAACGCCGTGCAGCAGGAAGGCGGTGCCCATGTCGATGCTGGAAAACAAGACCGCGCCGACAACCGCCGCAATGAGCAGAAAGTTCGACGTTCCCCGGATCGACAGCGACTCCCCCGCCTCGCTTTTCCGGGGAATGTCTTTTTCTTTTGAGTAATAATACCAATCAAATAACAGAAATAAAATCAAAAGCACACCCGAAGCGACCAGCGTCTCTTTATACACATGGGTCATGGTCCAGAAGAAGCTTACCCCTTTCAGAAAGCCGAGGAAGAGAGGGGGATCGCCGAGCGGCGTCAGGGACCCTCCGATGTTCGCCACAAGAAATATGAAAAATACTATGACATGGGTCTTGTGCGCCCTCCAGGCATTCGCCCTGATCAGGGGCCGGATCAGGAGCATTGCCGCGCCGGTCGTGCCCATCCAGCTCGCGAGAAGAGTGCCGAGGAGCAGAAACCCGCCGTTCACCGCAGGCGAGCCTATCAGCTCGCCTTTGAGCTGTATGCCACCGGATACCGTGAAAAGGGCGAGCAACAATATGATAAAGGGAATAAATTCCCTGAGATATACCTCCAGTACATAAAACACGCTTGTGCCGAGGCCGAATTGTATGGTGAAGGCAAGGAGAAAGACAAGCCCCCAGGCGAGGGAAACCTTTCCGTAATGGTTGTGCCAGAAATGAGGCGCCGCCAGTGGAAATATCGCGATGGAAAGAAGAAGGCCGACAAACGGAATCGCCCAGAGTAGGGAGAGCTCCTTCCCGTCAACATGATAATGATGGCCTTCAGCCTCCATCGTCTGATTGTTGGCATCAACCTTATGGGGCCGGCCTTCTTGTCCGGGAGCCTGCCGGTTCACCTGTGTACGCTCTGCCGCAATGGCATTCCCATGCGCCGTATAGACCGCGGGAAACAGAAAAGCCATAAATATAACGCATATCAACAACGAAATTGCGCCTTTTTTTACCACTGGATCCCCCCATCGTTCACGCGTTGAGTTTTACTGACATCCGGTTCCGGATTTTTTTATCGCAGCACTCAAAGGGAAATATCATTTAAGTGTTTATAAAAATTTCCTTATATGAAAAAATCCGTGTCCCTGAACCCCGGGACTGCGGCGTATTTTATTTGCAATCGATTCTTGACAGGCTTGTAAAGCCGGGAATTACATTGGATCCCTAATACGGCGGACAAACAATAATCGTATTTGCAAAATAAGGCAAACAAATTTTTTTTGCATATGTTAAAATATATAAATTTTAAAAAATGCAACACGAATGTTTTTTTCTTGACGGTGTAAGGCATAAAAATCCAGGAAGTAGCCGTCTACGAATCGCTTTCCCTTTCCCGAAAATAAATGCTTGCGCGTGAGAGTACGATAATATAATATCCGACGTGCCGTTGACCGGAATTCATAGCTGAATAGTTCATACAATCCAAACACGTTTCCCATACTGCATATACACGTTACAGCCTCCTGATCCGTTCCTGATGGCACTTACGACAGATCCGGGCTGTAGATGATTTGATGGGGGGCATCCCGCATGAAGAAAAACAAGCCTGAGGTGCGGCTGGCGCGCGAAATGAAGCTGATGGACGTCACGCTCATCGGCGTCGGCGCCATGATCGGGGCCGGTATATTCGTGCTGACCGGAATCGCGGCCGGAGTCGCGGGCCCCGCCCTGATACTTGTCTTCATACTCAACGGCATCGTGGCCCTTTTGACCGCAATGTCGTACGCGGAGCTCGGATCGTGCTTTCACGACGCGGGAGGCGGGTATCTCTGGGTGAAGGAGGGGCTTCCCAAATGGAACGGCTTCATTTCCGGGTGGATGAGCTGGTTCGCGCACGCGGTCGCCTGCAGCCTTTACGCCATCGGATTCGGCGCGTACTTCGAATACCTCTTCAATGAGCTAGGGCTGTCGATGCCGCACTGGGGCGTGCTGTCGCCGCAGAAGATGATGGCCGCGGCCGTGGCCATAACCTTCGGCTATATTAATTACCGCGGGGCCTCGGAAACGGGCAAGGTCGGGAACATCGCCACCATGGCGAAGATCGCGATACTCGCGGTATTCATCGGTTTCGGCCTTCAGTTCATGCTGATGAAGCCGGACTGGCACAGCGCGTTCACGCCGTTCATGCCCCATGGGTGGAGCGGGGTGTTCAAGGCCATGGGGCTGACCTTTATCGCGTTTGAGGGATATGAAATCATCGCCCAATGCTCCGAGGAGGTAAAAAACCCCAAAAAAAACATCCCCCGCGCGGTGTTCCTCTCCCTGATAATAGTGGTTCCGATCTATCTCCTGATCGCGGCCTCCGCGCTCGGGTCCGTGACTACCTCAGGGATGACCCCCTGGGACTACCTGGCACTGCACAAGGAGCTCGCGCTCGTGGAGGTCGCGAAAAAGTTCTTTTCCGGCGGAGGGGTCATGATCCTGATCGGAGGTCTGATATCCACGATTTCCGCGCTGAACGCGACGATCTATTCATCCTCCAGGGTCGCCTTTGCCATGGGCCGCGACCGGAATTTCCCCGCCTTCTTCAGCAAGGTGCATCAAAAAAAATTCACCCCCCACTGGGCGATCCTCGTGTCGCTCGTCATCATCGTTCTTATGGCGGTCTCGCTTCCGATCGAGGACGTCGCCAGCGCGACCGATATCATGTTCCTCCTTCTTTTTCTCCAGGTGAACATCGCGATGATCAGGCTGCGGAAAAAAAGGCCGGACCTGAAGCGCGGATTCACCGCCCCCCTGTTCCCCTGGCTGTCGGTCGCGGGGATACTCTCCCTTCTGTTTCTCGCCGTGTATATGTACGATTACAGCCCTGTCGCGTGGCTGATCACCGGGGTGTGGATCGTCGTCGGGATGGTGATATATTATGTGTACGCCTCAAGACGGGAGATCCAGCACGCGCGCATGGTCCAGGCCATCGGCAAGATTATAAAAAAGGAATACCATATACTCGCATGCCTTTCAAATCCCAAATCCTCTTCAAGCCTGATTCAAATCGCCCTGGCCATCGCAAAAAAACACGATGCGACCATAACCTTCATGCACCTCGTTGAAGTCGGAGAGGGCAAGCCCCTGCGCGCGGGTATAACCGATCTGACCGAAATGCAGGACCTTCTCGACAAAGCCGAAGAGATGGCGGAGGAGCAGGGGATCTCCTCGCACTCTTTGATTGAAATCACCCACCGGATATCTCTGGGAATACTGGACGCGGCGGAAGAAGAGGAATGCAATTTTATCGTGCTCGGTCATAAAAAACGCCCGAACTTCATGGACCGGGTCTTTTCCTCGCTGATCGACATCATAATCCAGAAGGCGCCCAGCGAGGTGGCGATCCTCCACGGCGAGCTGAGCCCGGGAAAGATCCGGAAGGTGCTGCTCCCCTTCAGCGTGAACGTGCACACCAACCTGGCGGCCGAAATCGCACCCGCGCTGATAGAATACTTCGGCTGCCAGCTCACTATTCTGGCGGTTATCGACCCTGACGATCCGGAATGGGCAAGGGAAAAAAAGATCAAGTTAATGCATAAATTGATCGGCGATAATAAATTATCCGCTGAAATCAAGATTTTGGAGGAGAGGGACATACTCAGGGGCATTGTGCGGGAATCCAGGAAATCGGATCTCCTGGTGATGGGCGCACAGACCGGGAGCTTACTGGAGCTGTTGCTGGGGAATACCCTCGCCCATGACATCACCGAACAGGCGGGCTGTCCGGTCCTTTGGCTGAAGGAATATGAGAAAAGGGAAACCTTCTGGGACTGGATCGTCCATCCCGTGAAAAAGGAGGCTGAAAAAGATGAGTACGCTGAATGAGTTGCTCAATAAATTCACCGAGAAATTCATAACATCGTTGCCGGGCATCCTGGCCGGCCTTCTTCTTCTGGTCGTGGGATGGGCGGCGGGATGGTTCGTCAAGCGGATAACGATCAGGCTCTGTTCGGTGCTCCATCTGGAAAGGTTCATGACCAGATTCCGATGGGGGGAGGACTTTTCCAAGGGTGACGTCAGGTACGGCTTTTACGCCTTTTTCGGCAATATCGCCTTTATAACCGTATTTCTCATTTTCATGATATTCTCGTTTGAAATGTGGGACCTGACCATATTGTCAAGCTTTCTTGAGAGGGGGATCTCATTGCTGCCGAAAATCCTCATCTCCCTTTTTTTGTTCGGTTTCGGCTGGCTCATCGCCTCCGCCTCGTCGAATGCGGTTCAGAAGGCCCTTCGCAGGGATAATATTCCCAGGGCTAACCTGGCCGCCCGCTTCCTGAAAGCGGAAATAATTTTGTTTTTTTCAGCCATGGCTCTGGCCGAACTGGACGTCGCCAGGGACATCGTGGTGATCGGATTCGTCATACTATTCATAACCATGAACGCCCTTGCCGTGATCCTGACTGCCCTGGGCGGCAAGTCGATCATTCATAAAATTTTCGGCGATGAAGATGAAAAAAAATAAGTTTATTTTTTTGTTTGCCATTAATTTTTTTTTCAATATTTTGATTATATATAACCGCATTACCATGCGAATGTGGTGAAGGGTTGATACCGGTCTGCTTTTTTCGGTGTATTGCAAAAAAAATATAGATTTGAATGAATCAAAAATAATAAAATAACATCTACATATTACTGGAGAGACTTTAGTAATGAAAAAACAGAAATCCGTATTAAAAAAAGACGACCTATATTACCGGATTCATCCGCTCATTCTCGATCTCAAAAGCAAAAACGGGGTGGTACGGGAAAAGGCGAGGGAAAAGCTGGTGGCCATCGGTTCTCCCGCCGTCAGCCATCTTGCTGAATTGATCGACCAGCCCGCCTCGATCCTGCGTTGGGAAGCGGTGAAAGCGCTGGGACAGATCGCGGATCCGGTATCAGTGCCCCTGTTCATTGCCGCGCTGTACGACAAGGATGAAGAGGTGCGCTGGCTTGCGGCCGAGGGCCTCATCGCGGTGGGTGCGCACGCGATAGGGCCGCTCCTGCAAGAGCTGGTGAAAAAATCCAAATCGGTACTGCTCAGAAAAGGCGCGCACCACTACTTCAGCGAGATGAGAGAGCTCGACGGGCCGCCCCGGTTCAACGATCTGCTTTCCGCGATCGAGGACGAGGACGCGGAGCTGAACGCACCGATCGTCGCCGAAAAGCTGCTTCACGAGATGAACTTTAAAAATTAAGGAGTGCTTTCTCGACAGCAACAGCTTTTTCCTCATAATTAATCTTTCCAGGGGGTAATGAACATGGACGCTCAGGCACTGACCAGTGAAGAGATTCAAAAGGCTCCGGTAAACGAACTGTACGAAAAATTAAAGAGCAGCGATCAGGGGCTTTCCGGACCGGAGGCGAAGGAGCGGCTCGACCTTTACGGAAGCAACGAAATCGCCGAGCATAAAATCAATCCGATTTTGAAATTCCTGAAAAGCTTCTGGGGCCCGATTCCCTGGATGATTGAAATCGCCGCCGTGCTTTCCGCCATCATCAACCACTGGGCAGACTTCTGGATCATCCTCGCCCTTCTTATTTTAAACGCGGTGGTCGGCTTCTGGCAGGAATACAAGGCGGACAACGCCATCGAGCTCTTGAAGCAGAGGCTCGCGATCATGGCGCGCGTGCTCAGGGACAAAAAATGGACCGAGATCCCTGCCGCCGAGCTCATTCCCGGCGACATAATACGGATGAGGATGGGGGATATCATTCCCGCGGACGTCAAGCTTATAAAGGGGGATTATCTCCAGATCGACGAATCCGCGCTGACGGGCGAATCCCTGCCGGTGGAGAAGAAGGTCTCGGACATGGCCTATTCCGGGTCCATCATCCGCCAGGGGGAGATGAACGGCCTGGTCGCCTCCACGGGCATGAACACCTTCTTCGGCAAGACCGCGAAGCTGGTCGAGGAGGCCAGGACCCGCAGCCACTTCCAGAAGGCGGTGATAAAAATCGGCAACTACCTGATCTTTTTCGCCATCGCCCTCGTTTTAGTGATCTTCATCGTAGCCCTTTTCAGGCATGACAGCCTCATAGAATTTTTCGAGTTCGCCCTGGTGCTTACGGTCGCGGCCATCCCGGTGGCCCTGCCTGCCGTCCTGTCCGTGACCATGGCGGTCGGCGCCATCGCCCTGGCGAAAAAAGAGGCGATCGTGAGCAAGCTCGCCGCAATTGAAGAGATGGCGGGGATGGACATCCTTTGCTCGGACAAGACCGGCACGATAACCAAGAACGAGCTCACGGTCGCGGATGTGGTGCCGTTCAAGGGCTTCGACTCCAATCAGGTTCTCCTGTACGCCACCCTGGCGTCCAACGAGGAAAACAGGGACTCCATCGACAACGCGATCATCGCCAAGACCTCCACGATAAAAGAGATCTCGGATCTGCCGGGCTCTTATACGATTGGAAAATTCACGCCGTTCGACCCGGTGTCAAAGCGTACCGAGGCGGCGGTCAAGGGAAAAGACGGGGCGAGCTTCAAGGTCTCCAAGGGCGCGCCCCAGGTAATACTTGATCTGATCGATGATAAAAAACCCCTCTCGGCGGAAATAGAAAAAAACGTCCTCGCCTTTGCGGAAAAAGGCTACCGGGCGCTCGGGGTGGCCAAAGCCGACCCGCAGGGCTCGTGGCGCTACGTGGGCCTTATCCCCATGTACGACCCACCGCGGGAGGACTCGGCCGAGACCATCAAGACCGCGCAGAGCATGGGGGTGGAGGTAAAGATGGTGACCGGCGATCATGTCGCCATCGCAAAAGAAACCGCGAGAGTGATCGGCCTCAAGACCAACATACTGCAGGCGGAGTCCTTTCTCAAGGAATCCGACCGGCACGCGCAGAAGATAATGGAGGAAGCAAACGGCTTCGCCCAGGTATTCCCCGAGCACAAGTACCATATCGTCGAGCTGCTCCAGAAGGGTGACCATATCGTGGGCATGACCGGCGACGGCGTGAACGATGCGCCCGCCCTGAAAAAGGCGGACGCGGGCATCGCCGTGGCGGGGGCCACGGACGCGGCCAAGTCCGCGGCGTCCATCATACTGACCAAGCCGGGGCTCTCGGTCATCATCGACGCGATAAAGGAGGCCAGAAAGATATTCCAGAGGATGGGGAATTACGCGATATACCGGATCTCGGAAACGATCCGCGTGCTCCTCTTCATCACCGCGTCCATCCTGACCTTCCACTTTTATCCGGTCACGGCCCTCATGATCGTGCTGCTGGCTCTTTTAAACGACGCGCCGATCATGACCATCGCCTTCGACAACGTCAAGTATTCCAACGCCCCGGACCGGTGGAACATGCGTACGACCCTGGGAATGGCCACCTTCCTGGGGGTCATCGGGGTGTTCAGCTCGTTCGGTATTTTCTTCATCGGCAAGGAAGTGCTCCACCTGAGCAACGAGGTGCTGCAGTCCTTCATCTACCTCAAGCTCTCGGTCGCGGGCCAACTCACGGTGTTCGTGGCGCGCACCCGGGGACACTTCTGGTCGGTAAAGCCGGCGAAGCCCCTCCTCGTCGCGGTGATCTGCACGCAGACGATCGCGACGCTCATCACCGTGTACGGGATCCTTTTGCCCGCCATGGGATGGGAGCTGGCAGGCTTCGTGTGGGCCTACGCGGTGACCGCGTTCTTCATCACCGATTATTTTAAGGTCCTGTTTTATCCGGCGCTCGACCATACGGGCATCAAGTTCAAAAAATGATTTCCCGTATCCTCTGCCGCACCACGGAAAGGAGAAGCGGCACGCTGACGGGGACCTTGGCGTACATGTCCATGAGACAATTGAGGAGAGAGTCATGAAAGTAAGTCCTTTCGCAGGAAAGCCGGCCGAGCCGTCGATGCTGGTGAACGTACCCAGGCTCGTCACCGCCTACTATACGGAGGAGCCCGACCCTTCAGTGCCGGAACAAAGGGTTGCTTTCGGCACCTCGGGACATCGTGGTTCAGCACTTGACAAAGCATTCAACGAATGGCATATCCTCGCCATCAGCCAGGCCATTTGTCTGTATCGCAATCAGCAGAAAATCGACGGCCCGCTGTTTCTCGGCATGGACACGCATGCCCTTTCCGTGCCGGCACTTGCCGGCGCGCTTGAAGTGCTGGCGGCGAACGGGGTGGAAGTCATGATCGCGGAGGGGAACGAATACACCCCGACCCCGGTCGTTTCCCACGCGATCCTCACGTACAACCGCGGTCGCGCGTCAGGGCTCGCCGACGGCATCGTGATCACCCCCTCGCACAATCCGCCGCATGACGGCGGGTTCAAATACAATCCTCCGCACGGCGGGCCCGCGGAAACCGCGGTCACCGGCTGGATCGAGGCGAAGGCGAACGACCTGCTCGACGCAGGCCTTGCAGGAGTGAAGAGGATAACGTTTGAAAAGGCACTTCGCGCCCCCACGACGCACCGGCACGACTATCTCAACGCCTACGTCTCCGATCTCGCCGGCGTGATCGACATGGAGGCCGTCCGCGGCGCGGGGATAAAGCTGGGGGTGGACCCGCTCGGCGGCGCAGGGGTCCACTACTGGGGGCCGATTGCGGAGCGATACGGGTTGAGCCTCACGGTCGTGAACGATGCCGTGGACCCTACCTTTCGTTTCATGACCGTGGATTGGGACGGCCAGATACGGATGGACCCCTCCTCCCCCTATGCGATGCAGAGGTTAATCGGCCTGAAAGACCGCTTCGACCTTTCCTTCGCCTGCGACACCGACCACGACCGGCACGGGATCGTCACCCGAAGCGCGGGATTGCTGCCCCCCAACCACTATCTTTCCGTCGCCGTCTTCTACCTCTTCCAGAACCGGCCGAAATGGCGCAAGGAAGCGGCGGTCGGCAAAACGCTGGTGAGCAGCCAGATGATCGACCGCGTCGCCGCCAAGATCGGCCGGAAGCTCTGCGAGGTGCCGGTCGGGTTCAAGTGGTTCGTGGACGGCCTGCTCGACGGCTCGCTCGGCTTCGGCGGCGAAGAGAGCGCGGGGGCCTCCTTCTCACGTCTGGATGGGAGCGTCTGGACGACGGATAAAGACGGAATCGTCCCGGCCCTGCTTGCGGCGGAGATCACGGCGCGGACGGGCCGCGATCCCGACGAAATATACCGCGAGCTCACGCGCGAGCTTGGTGAGCCCTCCTATGACCGCGTCGAGGCGCCTGCCGCTCCGGATCAAAAAAAACTCCTGGCGAATCTCTCGCCCCGGCAGGTCAAGCTCGAAGCGCTCGCGGGGGAAAAAATCAAGACCGTACTCACCCACGCGCCGGGCAACGGCGCGCCCATCGGCGGCTTGAAGGTAATAACCGAAAGCGGATGGTTCGCGGCGCGTCCGTCCGGGACCGAGAATATCTACAAGATCTACGCGGAGAGCTTCCGGGGAGCGGATCATCTGCGCCGCATCCTGGAGGAAGCGCAAACAATCGTGAACAATGCGATTGCGCCGGCGGCTCCGTCCACAACAGATCTCAAGGGAAAATGATGAAAAAATCTGATCTTATGAAAACTAACTACATACCTTGGGTAAGACCAATCGTAGCAGTCGTTGTGGGATTTTTTTTAGCGTCCTGCGCAAACAATTCAACACCAGTCCCTGAGGCGGAATATTCGACGAAAATCGTCGGACACTGGCAAGGTACGGTTGGCGATTCGAAAGAGACAATGTCACTCGATCGTGACGGCACTTTCGTCTGCCAACTACAACCCAGGGGATTCATTGCTAATACTCTTTCTCAAGGTGTGACAGGAACGATTCACGGAACCTGGAAAATTACCGGCGCAACCATCACCCTGAGGATCACCCGCGCGAAAAACGAGCGTTTGGAGAACAGGATTACCTCAAGCGCGATCGTCGCGTTTAAGGGAGACGAACTTGTTTTAAAATCTAATAATGGTAAGACCTCGCTCTTTCAGCGAGTCTTTTCTCTTTGGCCCTAGACCTGTTAAGAAGACGAACGCAGAAACGCGAGATCGTGCGAGAGAGGCGCCCCCTCCCACGGCCGGTGATTCAGCCCAACACAAATATGAAGGAGAAGTCATGAGCAAACAAACGCGTGTCAGCCATCCGATATACAGCCTTCTTCCCACGAATATCGAGGGATTCGATTCCCTGGCCGAGCTGGCCCTGGATATGCGCTGGTCATGGAACCATGCCACCGACGACGTGTGGCGGCAGCTTGATCCCGAACTATGGGAAATCACGCATAACCCGTGGGTCGTTTTACAAACGGTCTCGCGGGACCGTCTCGAACATAATCTGGCCGATCCCGCTTTCCGTAAGAAAATAAACAATTTCATTCAAACCAAGGAGCGCGCGGCCGCGAGGCCCGCGTGGTTTCAGCAAAATCATCCAGAGGCTTCCCTGACCTGCGCCGCGTATTTCAGCATGGAATTCATGTTGAGCGAGGCTTTGCCCATATATTCGGGCGGGCTTGGCAATGTGGCAGGCGATCAGCTCAAAGCCGCCAGCGACCTGGGCGTGCCGGTGGTCGGCGTGGGTCTGCTGTACCAGCAAGGCTATTTTCGCCAGGTGATCGACAAGGAGGGAGCGCAACAGGCGCTGTTCCCGTATAACGACCCCGGACAGTTGCCGATCACGCCTTTGCGCCAGGCGAACGGCGAGTGGCTGCGGCTGGAGATCGCCTTGCCCGGTTACTCGGTCTGGCTGCGCGCCTGGCAGGTCCAGGTCGG
>CAZHAD010000033.1:0-5314 GCA_964529965.1 uncultured Leptospirales bacterium
CCGTCAATGCGCCAGGTAAGCGGGTTGGTGCAGAGGATATCCTTGCCTTTCGTCGATTCCCACCCGGTTCGGTACCATGCGGGCACGATGCGCTCTGGCTCGGAGCCGGTCTCGTAGGTGTTCCAGGAAACCACGCACCCGGTGTCGGCGGCGCTCGCGCACGGCCTGATCGTCCGGTAGGACCTACTGAACTTGTCCATAGGCACCTGAATGCCTATGACGTAGGCGGCCACGAAGCGCTTAATGAGAGGCGTGTCGTCGATCTTTTCTTCGAGCAGGCGTATCGCGTGCACCGATCCCTGGCTGTGCGACGCGATGATGAAGGGCCTGTTTTTGTTAAAATGGAAAATGTAATAATCGAAGGCCCGGGCAACGTCCGAGTAGGCGACATCGAGCGCCTTCCTCCCGCTCCCCCCGCGGTCGATGAATGAGTAGAGCGTGGCCTCCCGGTACCGGGGCGCGTACACTTTGCAGCAGCCGTTGAAGGCAGAGGCCTGGCCTGCAAGCATCAGGCGCGTGAGCGGCGCCGCACGGCTTGCCGGGTCGAGGGGCGAGTTCCAGTTCGCCCCGCTGTAGTACCCGGTCGGGTGTATGTAGAAGGCGTCGGCAGGCGCGGTGCCCTGGTTGTCGATCCCGTCGCGAGCGGGAACGAGGTCCGCCTCGTCCCGTGCGCCGGGCAGCGCGGCCCAGAAGCGCTCCAGGCCGTAGTCCGGCGCAGGCGGGACCGCTGGCTCCGTGAAAGGGGCCTCCGGCCTGATGAAGCGCAGGGCAACGCCGCGCACGTTCATCTTGGCCGCGAACGCGAGCACGGCGATGAGCGCGGTCAATAATGAAGCTGATGCGGCGAGGATTTTTTTCATTGTCGCGGACTTCTGCTATCGCCGTTTTTCGTTGCGGTGCTTTTTCAAAAATTTATTCATCGGCATGCCGTCAAAGAGCATATCCTGCACTACCGCGGTCCCGTTTTTATCCACCTTGACGACGATCATGGCTTTGCGGTCCCACACGATGCGCTCCAACATCGCGCTCTCCTTTTCAGGAATGTAAAAGCGCTCGATCCCGGCGGTAAACCTTCCCCTTTCGTCGCATACACCCCTTATCACCGCGGTGCAGCCCTCCGCTGGGATGGAGTGCAAAGATCCTATGACCTCGGACTCCACGCCTTCCTCGCCCTTCTGCCGCACGCACACGTACACTCGGTCACCCGGTGAGGCATACGAATCCCGGCACAAATCAGGGCGGTTGTAATCCACCCGGTAGGTCAGGTAGTGGCCGGACAGGAGGTCGCGCGGATCATAGCCGCTCACGGGAAGCACCAGCTTCACGCCGAGGGCGAGTATCGCCGCCTTGTACACCACGAACGCAGCCAGGCAAAGAATGGGTACGGCAAGAGAAATGATGAGCCTTGTGTTGAGCTTCATTTTAATAATCCTCCGAGCCAGCGTTCGACGGTGCTTCGTTTTTTAAACCAGAGAAAGGAGATCCCGACGATCGCAACGCCGGTGACGATGAGCCCGAGCGCCGTGGTGGCGAGGTCGCCGAGGACCTGGAAGTAGATGATCAGGAACCGTAATCCGACGGCGATCATTCCTATATTGAAAAGCCGCCGTTGATCGCGCATGATGAAAAGCATGCAGAGAAGCATGGTTGCGGGTATTGAAAAAACGGGCCCCGCGATTTTTTCTATGATCTCGGAATCCGAGTGGGGTACGATCGAGTTAAGCCACAATGAATATTCGTCGTTTTTTATTAATGGCAGGCAATAAATGGTAAAAACCGCGATCAATATGAAAACTATGATTTTTTCTTTCTTTGTAAAAAAAGAAGAAAACAGGGTAAAAACCAGGCTTGCGACAATGCACGCGTACAAAATAATGAAAGGCAGGAGGCCCGCGTCCGCCTCAAAATGGGAGGTGAGAAAGGACAATTCCACGAAAAACAGCATGACGATAAATGAAACCATCAGCCAGAATATAAAAGCACCGCCAAAGCGCTCGGCCCAGCGGGCCTTGCCCGTTTTGGCCGCAAGAAACAATAGGTGCACGATGAACAGCAGAAAAAAGGGGAGCGTCAGAAAAAAAAGTACGAACGCGTGCCTCTGATCATATAAAGATGAATCAGCGGAAGACCAGGCGACCAGCATGGTCAAAAAACCCGCGGCCCACAGGTGAAAGAGAAAATATTTTTTTCCGCGGAGCGTCAACGGCAAAACGATGATGAGCCAGAAAAGAAGGGCCTGATAAAGCTGCCCCCCGGTATGGAAAACCTGGGACACGAGCCCGATCGAGGCCATGCATAAAAGAATAAAAAAGGCGCTCAATGCGTCGAAAAATATGTCGCTCCATCCGCCTTCCGCCCGGTCGAGCATGTACACGCCGAAGGCCACGGCGCAGAGGACGATGAAATCCGCCGCGATCTTCGCCCCGCCGGGGATCTTTTCCCAGTTCGCCGCGATAAGGGATATCAGGCCGATGCCCACGATGCAGATCCCCAGGATAAGGAAGCCGTACAGGACCCATTGGGGCTTGCCCGCCCTGTGCCTGTTCTTCTCGTATTCCAATATCTTTTCATGCTGCGACTGGGTCAGCAGGCCTTCACGGACCCATTCCTCGATAAGATTTGGTAATTTTTTCATGCCGTTTTGCCCGTTGTCCGGTTGTATTTCGATGAATTATGCATCTCTATCGCATGACATCTGGAAATCCGATGTATATTTTCTCCTGATTCAAGTAATCAGGTTAAAAATCGGCAAAAATGCCTCCGCCGTTATCGCAACAATAACGCACGGCTCGGCGACTTTGTCAATTTCGAAAAGAAGATATTGTCATGCACGACTCTTCATGTAATATGTGCTTGACAATTCCGGGATTTATTTTATTAATAAAAAAAATGAAAAATAAATTTCGTGCATTCATATAAATTTAATTTATTCTCAAATTGAATCGATAATTAAAAGGGCCGTCAATTATCCGCCAGGACGCGTCCAGAAGCCGTGTTTCTGGACAAAAGAGAATATTCATACCCGAAAATTGTTCTTTCTCATAATAAATTCGCAATCCCGGGACGACAAATCCTCAAATGGGTGACCTATATGAAAAAAATAACTTTTGCAATGTGCATCACCATCCTTACGGCAGCGATTGAGCTTTCTGCTGCCGGGGAAGGGATTGTTCTCGAGAGCAACCTGAGCAGGGAAAATATAACCAACCAGATCGATTATATCATAGATAAGAATAAAAAACTGACCATCGGCAGGGTCAGTACCGATAAAACCCTCGCCTGGGAAAGAAACTACACCAGCAGCACCAAATTCGGATACTCTTCAGCAGTGTACTGGTTCCGCTTCACGATCAATAACCCGTTGAAGGAAGAGAGGGAGTGGTATCTTGAAATCAATTATCCGCTCTTCGATTATATCACGCTATATGCTCCGAATAAAGACGGCACCTTCACGGAAAAGCAGACCGGCGACCATTATACTTTCAACAAACGGGACGTAGACTATCAGGATCCGGTCTTTATCCTGAAAGAGAGACCGGGGATTCATACCTATTACATGCGCATTGAAACGACGGGCCCCATCAATTTCTCCACCATCATGTGGGCTCCCAAGGCCTTTATTGAAAATTCGATGAAGGAGCTTCCGATCCATTGGATGTATTACGGCGTGCTGGTCGTCATGATCCTGTACAATCTTCTCCTTTCAATATTCGCGCGTGAAAAGGGGTATGTTTCATTCTCACTCTACCTCATATCGACCGTATTGTATCAGCTCGCCTTGTCCGGCCTGGCCTACCAGTATCTCTGGCCTGGTTTTCCCTGGTGGGCGAACATAGCGGTCCCCTTTTCACTGTTTATAAGCCTCGGCTTGCACATGTTCTTTTATCGGTCCTATATTGAAACAAAAACCCTTTATCCGATATATGACAAGATCCTGTTATTCGTGTTTGAGCTGCCGGGTTATGTGTTAGCGGCTGCTTCTTTTTTATTGAGCTATTCCCTGGCGATCAGGATTGCAACGGTCTGGGTCCCGGGCGCCAATTTTTTATGCATGATCATCATCGTTATTCTCGTGATAAAAAAATCGAGGCCCGCGCGCGTCGTTCTTATCGCCTTTTTCCTGTTCGTGATCGGCGCGCTAACCTACGGACTGAAGAGCGCTGGCATACTGCCGTCGAATTTCTTTACCAGCTACAGTCTCCAGCTCTTCTCCGCTCTCTCGATTGTCCTCCTCTCGCTCGGACTCGCGGATAAAATCAACGTGCTTAAGAACGACCTCGTGAAGACGAACAAAGACCTGCAAATAAGCGAGAAAACGGCGAAGGAGCGCGCCGGGTTTCTTCACGGGGTAGTTGAAACCATAGACCGGACGTCCTCGGAGCTGCTGACCGTGAGCACCGACCTCGATACGATCAGCGGTAAATTGACCAAGATGGCCATGGACGAGGCGGCCGATTCCGAGGAGATGGCCTCCTCTTTCGAGGAGCTGACCGGCGCGACCGAGACCATCACCGCCTCAACCGTGGATCAGATGAACGAAGTGAAAAAGACGCGCGAGCTCATCGCCCTGCTCCAGGAAGCTCAGACAAAGGTGAATGAAGGGAACAGATCGGCGATAGAGAGCGTATCCGTGATCCTGCAGGCGGCCCAAAGAACTGAGAACAACCTGCGGCAAATGATCGAAAAGATGAACGTGCTCCAGAGGGGCGGCTCCTCGATCAGGAATTTCATCGCATTGATCGACGATATATCCGACCGCATCAACCTGCTCTCTTTGAACGCCGCCATTGAGGCGGCGAGGGCCGGCGACGCGGGAAAGGGCTTCGCGGTCGTCGCCGACGAGATCGGAAAGCTCGCGGACGCGACATCGGTCAATTCGAAGGAGATATCAAAGGAAATATCGAACATAACGAATGACATCAACGAAGGCATGAAGATAGTCGATGAGACGAAGAATTCCACGGTATCGGTGTTGGATATGGCGAACGCCATAAATGAACGGACCAATCAGATCATCGAGCTGATGGACAACCAGACCAAGGCTCTGATCAAGGTGATAAAACAGGCCGAATTCATCGACCAGATGTCCAATGAGGTCGCGTCCGCGTCGCGCGAGCAGACGGGCTCCATGGAGCAGATGACCGCATTGGTCACGAAGCTTTCGGAAATGTCGCAGGAGCTTGCAAACAGCAATGAAAAAATGCTTGATCTTACGAAAAAAATCGCCCAGAAGTCGGCGAACCTGGATGATATAGTTAAAAGAGCGATCGCAATGTAACCTTTGGAAATCCGATCAAGATAGTTACGTAGCCAT
>CAZHAD010000033.1:5414-32445 GCA_964529965.1 uncultured Leptospirales bacterium
CTGATACCGGTTATGTTCCTTTTCTCGTGCGCGACCCTGCCCGTGTCGCCTCCCGACGTGGGACTGCTCAGGCAATTCTTGGAACGATGCGCATCAGACCTCGAAAAGGCGAAACGGGTGATCGCCGAAAGGGACCTTGTCAAGAACCTGACGCACCTTCAGCGCATGGACAACGGGGGAAAAAAATACTACCTGCTCGAGCGAGAAAACATCACCGCGCTGATACGCTCCGTGACCGAAGGGGCGTATTCGGATTTTATCATCATTAACAAAAACGGAACGGTGGTGTACAGCATGCGCAACAACGACCTGTTCGCGGGGAATGTAATCACTAATCTGAAATATACGGTCCTGAACGCCTGCTACGAAAACAGGGCGACAAATCCCTATATCGGGCGCGCGTCCAGGCTTCCCGGTGACGAATCCTACACGATTCCCGTGTCGGGCAAGGTAAGCGGCGCGGACACCATGCCGGGAATATTCATCCTCATCGTTGAGGTATCAACAATCAAAGACATCATAGGGAAAAGATCCTTCATCGTCGATTCCGGGGGCGATTACGCGGTCGCCGGCGATTACTTGAAAATCAATACCCGCTTCAAAGGCTTCGAAAAAATCGATCTCGCCGCCCTTTCAGGAAAGGCCCTCTTCCGGATCACCGGTCCATCGGGCGGCACTGAATGGTGCCAGACGCTCCGCTACAGCAACCTCAACTGGATCATCATAACGAAGTAGCGCCCCTACTCGCGTCCCGCCCCGGATTTCATCATGTCGGCGACCCGGCCATGGATGTCGCTGAACATGGGAGGAAACTCGAACGAATCGGACAGGAAGGTGACGAGCTTCCTGGAATATTCTATCATTTTCTGGTCGCTCACGAAATTCCGGCCTGATCCGATGATACCCTTGAGCATCCCCGGAAAAAGCACCGCCAGGTCGGTCGTGCTCCTCCGTATGAACTCCCGCACTCCCTTGGCGGCGATGACGTCCATATCCGCGATGTCGTCGTCCAGGAGGGATATGACGAATTGCCCCGGCCTGATCTTGAGAAGCTCTTCCCGCGTAAAGCCGCCTTTCAGAAGAATAGTGATATCCGCATTGCTGAAGATGTTTTCCGCGGTGGTCGCCAGGCCTCCCTGGTTTTCCAGGGAGAGCATCGTCTTCTCGCTCCGGTCGGCGCCAAGAATACGGCGGAAGCGGATGGCGCCGAGCAGGCCGGCGAGGCGTATCGCCGAAAGGTCTATGCCCACGAACCCGATCGTGGACTCCTCGGGCTTGAGCCGGTATTTGAGAAGGATCTTTATGATCAGCACGAACAGGTAAAGGGGAAGGTCGTCGTGCTCGAGCGATAATACCGGGACCGCGGTATCCGCGCAGAGGCGCTCATACAGCATGAGCGTGGCGTCCTCGAAGCGGATGACGCGCAAAGCCGCAAAATTCTGCTCGATCTGCTTCAGAAGCTTGATCACGTCCTCGGGATGGTCGTAGCGCACGCAGATCGGAAATCCGTTCAGGCCCGCGAACCGGTTTATGATCACCGCGTCCCGCTCAGCCTCTGCATGCCCGGACAGAAGGCGCTCGCGCTCGGTCTCGCTTCCGGCCTTTATCCCGGCGATCAGGCCGACGCTGCGGCCGATTCCCGTGTACGCGGCCCCCTCACCCGCGCGTATCTTGTCCTGTATGAAGCCCGCCGCTCCCAGTATCCAGCTGCTGAAATCGGCGAGGGTCTCCACCGGCATCTTTCCCGCGACGTTGAGCAGCCCCCCGGCGGCCCGCTCTTCGAGCACGTTCTTCACGGCTATGATCTTGTATTTTTCGGATGCGCCCCCGATGAGCGAGATGAATTCCTCAAAGCGCTTCACCCCGGAGGACGCGATCCCCATAACGTAACGCAGGCCGTCGCCGGTCTCCTCGATCCGCTGCATATCGACGAGATCAAGCCCGCGCTTGTACATCTCGTCGATGAAGCTCGGAAAGCTCCTTTTTTTTATGATGACGGTGACTTCGTTGATTATCGTCATGGCGCCGCCCGGGCGGTCAGTCTTTGAGCCTGGTGAATATCATGCGGCCCGCCGTGGTCTGAAGAACGGAGGTGACCGTGACCTCCACCTCCTCGTTCAGCCTCCTCTTCCCGTTCTCCACGACCACCATGGTTCCATCGTCCAGATATCCGATCGCCTGGTTGAGGTCCTTGCCCTCCTTTATGAGGGCAACCCTCATCTCCTCGCCCGGCAGGACCACCGGCTTCAGGGCGTTGGACAACTGGTTGATGTTCAGCACCTGGACGCCGTGGAACTCGGCGACCTTGTTAAGGTTGAAATCGTTGGTGAGGACTTTGGCGTTCATTATCTTCGCCAGCTTCACGAGCTTTGCGTCCACCTCGTTGATGTCGGCGAAATCCATGTCCGATATCTTGACCATTATGGACTGGTCCTTCTGCATCTTGTTCAGGATGTCCAGCCCGCGCCTTCCCCGGTTTCTTCTGATCGAATCCGCCGAATCCGCGATCATCTGCAGCTCGTTCAGCACGAAATTCGGAATGACCAGTATACCCTCTATGAAGCCGGTGTCGCAGATATCGGCGATCCTGCCGTCTATGATGACGCTCGTGTCGAGGATCTTGTATGCCACCATCTCCTCGGCGTTCTCCAAGGGAGAATGGACGATTTTGTCCAGAATCGCGATCTCGTCGGCATTGATGACGAAATACATCATCATGAAAAATGCGGACAAGTGGTATATGAGCGGCGAGACGATATGCGCGTATTCGTCCAGCACCGCTATGTGCAGGGCCCCGTACGCAAGATTTATGAGAAACCCGAGCGTAAAGCCGATGATGAGGCCCATAATCGCGGCGGCGAACATGCGCGCCGAAAAGGTGTGAAGCACATACTCAACGACGATGATGACCAGAAGCGATACGACCCCGGCGATGCCCGCGGCCACGAGCATCGCATAGATGGATTTATCGATAAAATAGAACGAAGAAAAAAATACCGATAAAACGATGAATAATATCCGCAATACAATAATCATGGTTCACTCCTTAATTAAATTCTGTAAATGTAAGGCATCATGAGCTGGCGCGATCCATGTATCGCCATAGAGAACCATTTGAATCGAACAATACATCGTACTGGGCACGTGACGTTATTCTTTTCTTACAAAGGCCGGCGGATGAGCCTTTGAATCATGCCTTGAAAAAAGAACCGTTATTTGTGATGCGTTGAGAGGGCAACCGATACCAGATTCCCGGCTTCTTCGATATCTATATTCTTGGAAAGGGCAATTTCATGAGTTACGAGCTGATATGCATTTTCGTAGAGCTTTCGTTCCATGATGGAGAGCTCCTTTTCACGACCCCTCCGGAACAAGTCCCGCGCCACTTCCGACACTTCATATATTGAACCGCTCTTTACCTTCTCGATGTTGTTCTGATATCGCTCCTTCCAATCATCCACAGAACTGATCTCGTCTTTGGCCAGAATATTCAAAACCTTTTTCACGTCCCTTTTCGGAATAATACTCCGGATGCCTATCGTCTCGGCGTTTTTAACAGGGATCATTACCTTCATGCCGCTGTTCAAGATGTTTATTATATAATATTCGCTTCTTTTGCCGAGCACAACCTTTTTTTCTATAGATACAATTTCTCCTACCCCATGCATAGGGTAGACCACATTGTCCCCCACTTTAAACATATTTTTCACTACCCTCTCGATTGCAATATCCGATCATAAAAATTCATTAATTTCAAGCAGAATTATTGGCCAAATACAATTTTAAAACAAAAATATTTCAACACTGATAACTCGGGTTAGGCGATTTTTTGACTCCCCTCCCCCGATAGGAGGGGTTAGTCTAACAATCATCTTATTGAACAAATCTATATATTTGTACTCTTTCCTCCGGACAGAGGGGAAGACTTATATTTTTTACTCATTAGGCTTCTTGTCCTCCTGAATAAGCCCCTTTATCTCCATATACCGTTCAAGCACCGATTTCATGGCGTGCTCGCTGTCCGTATCATAGTACTGCGCCCTCGCACCCTCAAGACCCCAGCCATTCCCGTACGCAAGCACCCCGGGCGGCCTGGATGGAAACACAGGATCGGGCCGGTCCTTATACACCTCGCGCATGAACCTGCCCCATATCGGAGCCGCCACTTCGGCGGCCGCCTGAAATTTTCCCAATGAAAGATAAGACTGGTCGTAACCGACCCATACCACCGTGGCAAGGTCCGGCGTATACCCGCAAAACCATGCATCCGACCAGTTGGAAGTGGTCCCGGTCTTGCCCGCTCCTTTTTTCGTGTATCCTCCCTTGACCCGGACCCCCTCGACCGCGGTCCCGCGGTCGATGACCCCCATCATGAGCTGGGTCATGATCCAGTCTACGTCCTCGGATATCACCTGGATCCTTCCGGCCTTGGCCCGGCTGACAAGCATATCGCCGACTTCCTTTTCTATGTTCGCCACCTCATTCCCGTCACGGTCCACTATATACCTGATCGCGAAGGGGATGACGTCTTTGCCCCTGTTCGCGTATATGGCGTAACCGGTGGCCATCTCAAAGGGCGTGAACTCGGTGGTGCCCAGGGCAAGGCTCGGGGTGGTGCCGAATTCACTCGGCGGGAGCTTGATCATCTTAGATGCGAAATCTATGATCTTATCGGGCCCCATCAGGTCGAAAAGCCTGACCGAAATCACGTTTATCGATGCGGAAAGCGCGTTTTTGATCGGAATCATGCCGCGAAATTCGCCTTCGTAATTGCCCGGCATCCACGTGTTGCCGATGGCGTCGATGTCGAGAATGGGTGCGTCCGGGAGCAGGGTCTCGGTGGTGACAAGCTTATTTTCTAAGGCGGCTCCATATACGAACGGCTTGAATGCGGAACCGGGCTGGCGCTTCGCCTGGATTGCGCGGTTATACTGGTTCTGCACCTCGAAAGAGGTTCCCCCGATCATGGTCCTGATGTAACCGCTGAACGGCTCGATCGAGATCAACGCTCCCTCGACGTTCATGACCGACGAGACGTCGGAAACCTGGGAATGATAGGACTCGAGCGCCTTGCTGCACTTCGGGGCGCCGGTGAACAATGTCACGAGCTCTGCTTCGTCAAGCAGGTCATCGGCCATGACCTGCTTGAAGGCTGTTTCCCCGTCCCTGCTCAAGGATACGGACGGAAGGGAAAATATCATCCGCAGGCCTTCATACGAATCGCTCATGACTCCCGCCTCGGTGACCGCCGATACGTTTGCGTTCTGCCTGGAGGAAATCACATCCTGCTTTTTCAGGCTGTCGCCCAGTATCTTTTGGCCCATCTTCTGCTCGTCCAGATCGAGGGTCGTGTATACCCCCAGGCCTTCATTGTATACCATATCCTCGCCGAACCTGGTGACGAGTATCTGGCGCACGTAATCCGTGAAATACGGGGCCTTGTCTTCAATGCCCGATCGCGCGGATCTCGTCGGAAAATCCATAATATTGGCGTTCACGAAGGACGGCCAGAAATTCCTGTATATCTTGTCCGCATAGGCCCTTGTGATATACCCCTGGTCCACCATCCGGTTGAGGATGTCCCGGTTTTTCTTCATTGCGCGCCGGGGGTATTTTATCGGCGACAGGCCGTTCGGCCGCGAGGGAAGGGCGGCCAGGACCGAGCTTTCGATCACCGAAAGATATTTTATGTCCTTATCGAAAAAGAAGCGGGCCGCCTGGGCTATTCCGTGACACCCGTGGCCGAAATATATCTGATTGAAGTACATCTCTAAAATCTCTTCCTTGGAAAAGCGCTTCTCGATCTGAAATGCGAGCACCGCCTCCAGGAGCTTTCTCGTGTACGTCCTCCTGCCCGAGGTAAAAAGCCTCTTGGCAAGCTGCTGGGTGATGGTGGAGCCGCCCTGCACGATGACCGGTCTCATGGCCTTCACGGATGCAAAGATATTCTTCGCCATGGCGCGGACGATGGAGGGAAGGTCTATGCCGTAATGGCCGTAGAAGTTCTGGTCCTCGGCGGCAAGGAACGCGTGTATGAGGCACTGGGGGAGCTCGTCGTAGGACACGAGCGTCCTCTTCTGCTGAAAGAGCTCGGCGATCACCTTGCCGTGCAGGTCGTACAGGCGTGTCGGGATGCTCGGCTGGAAGGCCCTCAGGTTTTCGATACCTGAAAAATTCTTAATCTGGGAGGTCACGTACCCGAACACTCCCCCGGCAAGGCCTGAGATCGACAAAAACAGAATCAATGCGATTTTTTCGATCTTTCTCATCTCAATCTTTTTCATTACCGGCCTGATAACAACGAATTAATGACCGCACGGCGCCTGCCGCGGTCCCCCTGCCAGGTAGCATGTGTTCAAAATCTTTCTCTGAAGATTTTAATAAAAAAGGCGGCTATCATGACAACGATGAATACGATTCCCGCCAGCATGATCACATAAAGGATGACTTTAAAGGCGATTCCAATAATCTTGAATATGACGGGAAGGACATAATAAAAAAATATATATAAGGCCGCGACGATTCCCAGGTAGTAAAAGCTCTTTTTCAGCGTGCTCTCCATATTGACCGCTCCTTGGCCCTGATCCATGTATGTGAACAACGGACAATGAATAATCTCCTTTTTAATAAATCAAATATTTTTTGGCAATCATATTAAAAGAGGTCCGGGGGAAAATCCTGCGCGAGGATCATTCCGGCCGCTCTCCGACCCTGATATACAGGTTTATCTGCCTCCGCTGGCGCAACACGGTCAGCTTAAGGGTCTGCCCGATCGGGGTTTCTCCCACGATCTTTAAAAGCGCCCGGTAGCTTTCAACACGCTTGTCATTGATGGCAAGGATAACGTCCCCAACCCTCACGCCCGCTCTTTCCGCAGGGCTCCCCTGAACCACCTCTCCCACAAAGGCAACCTCGCTGCTATCGAGGCCCAGCTCGCGGGCGTAGTCCTCCGTGATCCGGGCCATGCTCACCCCGATGTATCCATGTTTGATCTTCTTGTGCGCCTTGAGCTGGTCGAGAACGGTCCGGGCGGTATTTATCGGTATGGCAAATCCTATACCCATGTAGCCACCCGTCTGGGAATAGATCATCCGGTTAATGCCGATCACCTCTCCGTAGATGTTGATGAGCGGCCCTCCGGAGTTGCCGGGATTGATGGAGGCGTCGGTCTGTATGTGCGATCCGCCGGTCATGTCGACGTCGCGTCTCCCGATGGCGCTCACCACACCTACGGTAAAGGTGCGGTCAAGGCCGAATGGGTTGCCGATCGCGATCGCCCAGTCACCCACGTTGACCTTTTCCGAATCGCCCATGTACACCGGCTTGAGCTTACTGAATGAATGAATCTTGAGCAGCGCGATATCCGTTTTCTCGTCCGATCCGATGATCGTGGCCTTGTAAATTTTATCGTGTATTCCAACCGTGACCGAATCGACGCCCGCGACCACGTGACGGTTCGTGCATACGTACCCGTCTTCGCTCAGCACGAACCCCGATCCCAGGCCTCGTCGCTTTTCATACTGCGTGCTCCGTCCCCTCCCAAAAAACTCGCGCAGGAAGGGATCGTCAAAAAAGGGGTGCTGCGGAACCCTCACCGTCTGCTCTGTGGTGATGAACACGACGCTGTCCTTGTACATCTCAAAGATTTTCCTGAAGGTGTCCTGGATCTCGACCGCGTGTGAGGACTCGGAATCCTTTCTGAGAGGAGACTGGCCGATATCCCCGAAAAGAGGCGAGTCGCTCGATTTAAAGCACGAAAACTGGTTCAATACAATCGCCGCGGTAAGCACCGTGAGCGGTATTATAAGCCTAAGCCTGCCGTTCATCGTTTGCTCCTGGAAAAATCTTCATTTTTGCTTCTGCTGTTGCGGCGCTTCTCCTCCCGTATGACGTCCCGGAATATATAACGGTAATCATTGGAGTCATCCGCCTGGATCTGGTCCAGATCAACCCTGTTCTTTTCGCGTTCCTTCGTACAGCCGTGAAATGAGCTCGCGGCGATCATCAATGTCAGTATCAATATAATAAATCTCATCGTACACCTCGTGAAAATGCGTTTTCAAATAATTTCGAATTTATTCAAGTATTAATTTAAGCCCCCTGAAAATTTTTAAACGAAAGTGCGGAGTTCAACCCCGACGACTGGCTGCCGCCTGCGGTAAAGTCGATGGACCAGAATAAATTCAAGGTGCGCGCCGAGGGCGAAGGCTGCTTCCTGTGGTTCGTGCATCCGGGCGGAGGAAGGACGGAAATCCGCCTGGACCAGAAGGAGATGAAAGGCCTGCGCGACGAGCTGAACAGCCTGTGCGAAAAAGAATGATGCAATTGAATTTGACAAATATGCAAATGTATAGTAATTTATGATATAGAAACAGAAAAATGCCCGTTTTATTCTGATCGTGCGGGCGGAATGCCGCAAACGGGTACTCAGGGAGGGACCGCACATGAAAATCAACGGTGATATTCATAATATCGGCGTATATAAAATACCGGCTACCCGGAAAACGGCCCAGGCCGTCAAGGCAACACCCGATCCCAGATACAGAATGATAAACTCCGAGCGTTCCGTGGGCGAGGCCCTGAGCATTGCGCAGATGTCTCAAAACCTGATACAGCGCGCCATGGCGATTTCCCTCAGGCTCCAAAACATCGCAGCAGAGGCGATGTTCACCGGCAAAATCAACGCCCGCGAGGTGAACGAAGCGGTGACGGATATAAGGGCCGTGTTCGCAAATTTCGGGGAACATTTCACCGTGCCGCCGCAGCTTGCAGGCCGCGCCTCAAGCAACATCCCCAGAATCCCCGAAATCGCCTCCGAGATGAGGACGATGCAGGACATCGCGATCAATCTGAAAAACGGCAACCTCGAGCACGCGGGCAGGATCGACGCCCTGTATAAAAATCTGAACGACAAATCGAGATCGGTCAGGGCGGTGCAGGACGAGATCGTCGGCTCAATGAAAACTACTGCGGCAGAGCACGGCCTCAATTCCCAGGAGCTCGCCTCGCGGGTGAAATCGGCTATTGAAAAAAATCCCGTGCACGCCATGCATGCGCAGGGGAACATAAACCGCGTTGCGGCGGGGAGTTATCTGGCGTAAAACAGCGGGTTTAAACCCGCTGTTAACAAGAACTCTCACCTCTTAAACACCTCATTCAGAAACTCGATCGCCCTCGCATTGACCTGGTCCGCCTCCTTGCCCCTCAGTATTCCGTGATGAGCGGCATTGATATGGAAAAGCTGCTTATACTCGGTTCCAAGTCTTTCAAATATCTCAAACCCGCTCACCGGATTCACCACCGGGTCGTTCGAGCCCTGTATGATCAGAGCTGGATCTTTCACGTATTTAAGCCTCTCGTCAACGAGCCTCATGAGCTTCTCCAGCTCATATACCCCGCTCACCGGGTTCCTGAAATAGTTTATATGCTGATTTTCAGGCGTGTTGGTTACAAACTCCATTCTTCCCCTTCCCGAATGGATGCCCTTGAGGAATTTATTCCAGGCGACGACCATGGATGAGAGCCTCGAGGTGATGTTCTGCAGCTTCAGGGGGGCGTTGATGGATACGATCCCCGCGAACCTTCCCGGCTTGTTTGACGCCTGCAACAGGGCTATCCCCGCCCCGGTGGAAAATCCGGCTATGGCGAAGGTCTTCATGCTGTTTTTCATTATAATGTATGCCCTGCTCACCGAATCATACCATTTCTCCCAGTTCCTGACCGCGAGGTCTTCCGGCGCGGTCCCGTGGCCCCGCAGGCGGGGGCCGTACACGCTGAAGCCTTTTCCGTAGAGGAAGTCCGCGAGGGGCCGTATCTCTTCAGGTGCCGCCATGTATCCATGAACCAGGATCACTCCCCTGCCGCCGAACAATCGCCTCAAAAAAAAAGGAGCGCCGATGTTCTTGGGCTTGCTCTCGCCTTCAATATAGTATTTCTGGTAGTCCTGCTCGAACAGCCGCCGATCCAAATCGATAAAGTGGTCCCGTATCGACCGCCTGACGCGCCCGGCCGGCAGCTTCATAAGGCGGTCGATGGACCCGGTGAGGTCCCGGAGCGGCTCTATCTCGTTTTTCAGGACCTCGATGATGTTGTCCTTCCGAATGGAGTGGAATTCATACTTTTTGCTGAAGCGCTTTTTGTTCTTTGCAATGACGCCTTTGTCAAGGGTTATCAGGTCTTCGGACACGGCGGCCTTGATAAAGCTCGCGTATTTCTCATGATGATCGTCCGTAAGAAAATAGAACTGCTTCCTGTCCAGGGCGGTATGGTAGTTAGTGATGCCCGACCTGCGGAGATGCTCGACCGAGAGAAACACCCGGTTTTTAAAGTCGTTCTCGCTTATTTTGTTTGTCTTGTATTTCATGAGGATATATGAAAACAGGTGGTCGTGGTTGACGGTCGTCATGTCGTAAATCGCCTCCATGTATTCATGCATCATGGAGAGATACAGCCTCCTGAGGGAAGCCTTGTTCTTCAGCTCGTCCGGGTCGAGGTGGAGATCTTCATCCGCCAGCATTGTTTTGAAATCGGGGCTTGCATGGACGTAGCCCGAGATCTTCATCGGCGTTCCGAAATTGATGTCGATGTCCACCCCCTCGATCATCATGGTCCCCTCGACCTCGATCTCCTCTTCGATCCGCGCCGAGACGTCCTTTACAAACCTTCCCACCAGCTTGTTGATCGCGTTGTCTCTGGCCCTGATCGGATAATAGGTGATGTTTACCGGCGTGATGTAGGTCTCTTTTTCGATGATCGCGCCGGCATCATCGGGGTCGAAGCCGAACCTTTCGGCCAGAACCGCCACTCCTTTCGCGTCGCCCCTTTCATGGAGATGCCGGATCTTTTCCCTCATGAATTGGGCCCGGGATGCGATACGGGCCGCGCCGGTATGGGGAGGTCTTCTCATGCCGGTGTTATAGACCATGAACTTGCCCTTCTCCACGAGCTTCTTGTCCTTCACCATCTGGCCCTCGGGGAAAATAATGACCGGATGCCTGTCGGTGAGGAGAGCGCTTACGAGTATGGAATCCCGGTCCGGATCAGAGGTCGATACCGCCCCAAGCTTTCCCAGAAATTCCCCCAGCTTGCCGGTGATCAGTGATTCATGGGCCAGCGAGATCGGGTATTTTTTGATGTTCTTTTTTATGATGTAGGGCATTAAAAACGTTTCCATGCGCGTGAAATGATTGATCACGTAGAGAACCGGGCCGTCCGGAACGTTTTCAAGCCCGTGGATCCTTATGTCCGTATCCGACGCCTTGAATATGGTATCGAGGGTGATCTCAATGGTTTTTATCAGGGTGTTTGATATATTCATGCTCCGGCTCCGGGACTTCAGTATTTCTTTTCCCGATAGTCTTTGAGTATTGAACCATGGTCGAAGGCGAGGGGCCCGGGCAGGGAATCCATCCCGAAAACCCCCGCCTCGGCTGCGTCGTCTCCCGCCACGGGCGAACCATCCGCGCGTGCGATGAATACTGTAGAAATGGTGTGCTTCCTCGGGTCGCGTAAAGGATCGGAATAGGTATGGAACTGCCTGAGCAGGGTCACGTGCAATCCCGTCTCTTCATACGCCTCACGCACCGCAGCCGCCTCCAGGGTCTCTCCGTAATCCACGAACCCTCCGGGGATGGCCCAGCCGTGCGGAGGGTTTCTGCGCTTTATCAGCACTATTTTTTTTCCACCGTCCTGCTCAATGATTACATCCACCGTGGGTATCGGGTTCCTGAATTGATCGGCCATGATTTAATTTAACCTGACCGTTTCATTGTATTCCATGGGATCGGCTGCTTACAAGTAAAATATTTTCGTTTTCAGGCCGATTCCATGAATATTTTCAGTGCTAATTCTTTATAGTTATCTTGTAGTAAAATAATAACCTTATATACGGAGTTGCCTAGTTATTCCCCCCTAAATCCCCCAAAGGGGGACTTAAGGACCCTCTCCCTTCCTCCCCCTTGACAAGGGGGAGGTGGCCAAAGGCCGGTGGGGGTTAATCCCATTTCGGAGGATTTTGAAAAAAATAACCCGTATAAAATTCTGTATTTATATATAATAAATTTTTAAAAGAATTATTCCAGGAATATTTTCAAAAAATATACATATGTCCGCATCCTTATTCGTATATATAATCGAGGATATAAATTACCATGGCTGATTCGAGGAACGGAAACGGGCTTTTTCTTCCCCTGCAGAGATGCCTTGCGGGCGGAGAGGTGCGCTCCCTTTCGGATCACGACCTGCTCGCCATCGTGATTGGAAGCGGGACCAAAAACCGGAACGTGATGGACCTCTCCCTCGGCATGCTCGATACCTACGGGGGCCTTGCCGGGCTTGCAGCCGCAGGCATACGTGAGATCGGGCAGGTGCACGGCATAGGCCTAACCAAGTCCGTGCGCATACACTCGGCGTTCGAGATGGGCAGGCGCGTGGTCACGGATCCGGGAAAAGCGCGGCATATAAGCAATCCGGGCGCCGTATGGGAGCTCCTCATCCCCTTGATGGCCTGCCTGGAGCGTGAGGAGTTCCGCGTCCTCATCCTCAACAACAAGAACAATCTCCTGAAAAACGCGGTGATATCCGTTGGTACGGTCTCGGAAGCCATCGTGCATCCGCGGGAGGTCTTCCGGCACGCGATACGGGAGGGGGGATCCGGGATCATCATCGCGCACAACCATCCGACCGGCGAGCTCGTTCCCTCGAGGGAGGACATCGCCACCACCGAGCGGATCAGGCAGGCGGGCGCAATCGTGGGCATACCGCTTCTCGACCACGTGATAATCACAAACACCGGGTATCTCAGCCTGAAAGAGGGAGGGCACCTGTGACGCGGGCCTGGTTGCGTTCCGAAATCCACCAAGACTGGTGATTCCAAATTTTTTTAATTTGACATATCCGCATCAAAACGATACTTCAAAAAAATGATGCGTTACATCTCCGGAGGGGGATTGAATGAACCGGATCAAGGGAAAGCTGATCATCATCACGGGTGCAAGCTCAGGCATAGGCCGCGCGTGCGCGGAGCAGTGCGCCTCCTGCGGGGCGAACCTGGTATTGACCGCCCGTAGAATAGAAAGACTGCAGGAGCTGAAATCCCGGTTGGAACAAGAGCATCCGGTATCCGTGGACATTCACAAGCTCGACGTGAGGGAGCGAGCCGATGTGCGGTCGTTCGCCGACAATCTGAAAAAGAGCTCCCGTTTCCCTGATGTCCTGATCAACAATGCGGGGCTCGCCTCAGGATTTGCCCTCATACAGGAGGGGGACTTCGAGGACTGGGACCGGATGATCGACACGAACATCAAGGGGCTTCTGAACGTGTCGCGCACCCTCATTCCCCTGATGGTGGAGAAAGGGAGCGGGCACGTGGTCAACGTGGGAAGCATCGCCGGCTACCAGGTGTATCCCCGGGGAAACGTCTACAACGCCACCAAGTTCGCGGTCAGGGCCCTGACCGCGGGGATGAACCTCGACCTGGCCGGCACGAAAATCCGGGTGTCGTCAGTAAGCCCCGGCGCGGTCCACACCGAATTCTCACAGGTCCGCTTTCACGGAGACAGGGAGAGGGCGGAGCAGGTATATCGGGGATATGAGCCGCTCCAGGCCGGAGATGTCGCTGATGCGGTGCTCTATATCATAAACGCGCCGGAGCACGTAAACATCCAGGAGCTGATCATCATACCCACGGCCCAGAGAAACGTGTACGTATGGGACCGAGGAGGGAGTTGATATGAAAGGGTCGGTTCAATGAGAGAGATGAAATTCATTCTGACATTCGTCCTCCTTTTCTTCTCTTGCGGCTCGATCGCGGAAAAGGACATTTCTTCCGGCGATATTGCACCGGGGAAGTGGCTCACGCGCGTGGCCGTGGACTATGAGGTAGGCGGCGAAAAGCAGCAGGGAGAGGTGGACATATACCTTCCCAGGGGATATACAAGCGGTGCTGCCGCGCGCACGATACTCCTCCTGCACGGGTGGAGGCAGCGTCCGTCCGATTGGGAGAATAAAACCCCGGTCGCGGAGAGCGCGGATGCGTACGGGTTCGCGCTTGCCTGCCCGTCAATGGGCTCCACCCTGTACGAATCGCGCTACTATCCTGAAACGACGAACAAATGGGCGGCGATGCCCGGAGGACGCTATATCGTCGAGGTGCTCATCCCGTTTCTGAAGGACAAGTTCCGCCTGGCCACGGAAAGGGAGCTGACCGGCGTGTTCGGAATATCCACGGGGGCGAGAGGGGCGATCCTTCTGGCGTCTCAGCACGGCTCGATATTCGGCGCGGTTGCGGGACTTTCAGGAGACTACGATTTCCTGTCGATGCGAAACGACAGGCTTCTTGCATCGGTATACGGCCCCTTTACCCACCACGCCTCCCGTTGGGAGGAAGAGGCCGACCTCATAAGGCTTGCAAAGAACCTGAAAGAAACGCCGGTGTTCCTCGGCCACGGAGAGCGGGACGCGGTCGTGCCCTGCGCGCAGACGAAAATGCTCGCCGAAAAATTGAAGGAGCTCCATGAGCGGGAAGGCGGCTACGAGTTGGTATACGACCGGGAACGGGGCGTGAATGCCGGACACGACTGGACATATTGGGCGGGCATGGTTCCCCAGGTAATGGGATTCTTCGACCGGAGCCTCAAAAAGGGATCAGACTAATTGTTTTTGCCCTTTCGGGTGAATATACGCTCCCAGAAGGAAACCTCCTCCTGGCTCACGACCGGGTCGTCCTCCTTCTCCGGAAGGGCCACCTCATACTGCTCCTCTATCGCCCTGGTGACCATGTCGGCGAACTTTTCGCTCGTCATGGTCCTCGCACTGAACCGGCTGACGTAAAACAGGATGTCCTTGTCCGAGGTGACCACCGTGGTCATTTTCGGATTGGGGTCCTTCTTGATGAACTCCTTGATCAAAAAGTCCGCCGAATATTCGAGGGAATAATACACGTCGATGGTGCCGATCCGCTCGGTGCGCAGGCCGCGTGAGGGGTTCTTTCTCCCGTCAAACACGACCCGGATGTGCGATTTTTTAATTTTCTGAAACTCCTTGAGCAGGTCCAGAAGGCCGCGCCGCGCCTCTTCGAGAAAGCCGCGGAGCATTTTTTCCTCAAGGGAGGGAAATTTATAAATAAGGTTGAATCCGTCGATCAGAAGTGTCATTCCGCACAGTCACAGTGATTTTACAAACCGCTCGATCCTGACCATCGATTCCCTGAGGTTGTCCATCGACGTGGCGTACGAGCAGCGGATATGATGTTCGCCCGTGCTCCCGAACGCGGTGCCCGGCACAACCGCCACCTTTTCCTTCTGCAAAAGACGAAGGGCGAAATCCCTGCTTGAGAGCCCGGTTCCGGATATATCCGGGAACACGTAAAACGCGCCCTCGGGCACGAGGCAGGGCAGGCCTATCTCGTTGAATCTGCTCGAGATGAAGTTCCGCCGCTTCACGTACTCTCCCTTCATCTGGTGCACGTCCCTCTCCCCTTTTTTAATCGCCTCGACCGCGGCCCACTGCGCCATGGAGGAGGCGCACAGGGCGGTATACTGGTGGATCTTCAGCATGATATCGGTCAGAAAATCCGGACCCGCCACCCATCCCAGCCTCCAGCCCGTCATGGCGTGCGATTTTGAAAAACCGTTGAGATGAATGGTCCGGCGCTTCATCCCGGGAAGCGACGCGATCGATACGTGCCTTTCATTATAAGTCAAGGCGGAGTATATCTCGTCGCTGACTATGATAAGATTGTTCCGTACCGCCAGGTCCGCGATCCCCTCCAGCGTGCCGGCGTCGATCGTGCACCCCGTCGGATTGGACGGATAGTTCAGGATTATCGCCTTGGTGACTGTCGTGACCGACTGCTTCAGCAGGCCGAGATCGATCCTGAACCCGTCCCTGAAGCGCGTGGGGACGACGACCGGTCTGCCGTGGAGCATGGAAACCAGCGCGGTATATGATACAAACGCGGGCTCGATCACGATCACCTCGTCGCCGGGATTGATGATGCTCCTCAGGGCGAGGTCGAGCCCCTGGCTCACGCCCATGGTCACGATGATCTCCTTCTCGGGGTCGTAGTCGAGCCGGTATTCGGCGGAAAGATGGCGCGCGATCAGATCGAGGAGATCCGGTATTCCCCGATTCGGGGTGTAATGGGTGTTGCCGTCCTTTATCGCAAATATTCCGCTGTCCGATATCCTCCAGGGGGTGGTGAAATCGGGCTCGCCCACGCCAAGGGATATGCAATCGGGAGTGGAATACACGATGTCGAAGAACTCCCTGATGGCGGAAGGCGGGATCGCGCTGCTAGTGCGCGACACCAGGTCTTCAGGATTATTGTGGTTCACCAGCGACAGTTTCATGGCGTTGATCCGCATGGAGCGGCTTGAAAAAAATTATTCTATAATTAAAACATGTCCGGGGAGAGTAAAGCTAAATTTTATTCGGATGCCAATTAATTCCCGTCCGGACTCATCAGTACCGGCGCGCGGCCTGATCTGAGCACGACGTTCACCTTTCTCGCCCCCGGCAGGGGATGGTCAGAATTGTAGTGGAGACCGATGCTGTCCGTTCTCGTGATCGCGCTTTTGATGATGAGCTTGGCGACTGTGGCGAGGTTTCGAAGCTCGACGATGCGCGGAGAGATGGTGCTTTTTTTGTAATAGTCGTGGATGTCCTCGGCGAGTATCAGCATTCGCCGATGCGCCTTCCGGAGCCGCTTGTCCGAGCGGACGATGCCCACATAGTCCCACATGAGCCGCTTCACCTCCTCGATGTCGTGCTGGATGAGGACCCATTCCTCAAGGTCGAAGGTGCCCTTCTTGCTCCACTCGGGAAAATCCGGAATCCTGTCCCGTTTGTTGAAATTTTTGATCTGCTCCCCCGCCGCCAGATAGGCCCGCTGCGAGAACACGATTCCCTCGAGCAGGGAATTGCTGGCAAGGCGGTTCGCTCCGTGCACGCCCGTGCACGCCGATTCCCCGGACACGTACAGGTTTTTGATCGAGGTGTCGCCGTCAAGGCCGCTCTTCACCCCGCCGCACAGGTAATGAGCCGCGGGAACGACGGGAATCGGCTCCCTGGAGATGTCGATGCCCTCCTCCATGCACCGCTGGAAAATGCGCGGGAACCTGTCCCTCAGGAACGTTTCCCCCTTAAACGATATATCGAGATACGCGTGGGTCGCGCCGTGCCTTTTGAGCTCGTAGTCCATGGCCCGCGCCACGATGTCACGCGGCGCCAGCTCCTTGAGGGAGTGAACCTTTTCCATGAAACGCTCCCCCTTCGTATTCAGCAGCACGCCCCCCTCCCCGCGCACGGCCTCGCTGATGAGAAACGAAGGCCCGGGGCTGGCGGGTGAATAGAGGGCGGTGGGGTGGAACTGTATGAACTCCATGTCCGCGATGAGCGCGCCCGCCCGGTAGGCCATGGCGATCCCGTCGCCCGTGGCGATCTCCGGGTTGGTGGTGTGGAGGTAGACCTGGCCGGCCCCGCCGGTGGCGAGTAGGGTCATCTTCGCGGTGAAGGTCCCCACCGTGCCGGAGGCGTTGTCGAGGATGTAGGCCCCGTAGCAGTGCGTCCTCCCGCCCCTCCTGCGCCCGGGGAGCTGGTGCTCGGTAAGGAGGTCGACCGAGGTGTGGTCTTCAAGCACGCGGATGTTTTTGATGCCTGAAACCTTCGAAAGAAGGGCTCGCTCCACCTCCTGACCCGTAAGGTCCTGCGCATGCACGATGCGGTTTGTCGAATGGCCCCCTTCCCTCCCGAGATCAAACGCCCTGCCGCCGCCCGGAAGCGCCCTACCCGAAAAGTTCGCCCCCCAGGCGGCCAGCTCCCTGATCCTCTCCGGGCCGGACCGCACCACCATCTCCACCGCCTCCCTCCTGCCGAGGCCCGCGCCCGCCGCGATCGTGTCTTCAATGTGCTTTTCGAAGGAATCCTCGGGCGAAAGCACCGACGCGATCCCTCCCTGGGCGTAGTTCGTATTGGAGTCCGAATTTTTTTTCTTCGTGGCGATGATCACGCTGCCGAGGCCCGACGCCTTGATGGCGAAGGTGAGCCCGGCGATGCCGCTCCCGATCACCAGGAAATCTGATTTATGCCGTGCGCGCCGCATGGCTGCGTATCTCCATAAAGTTTTCATGCACGGCAGCGACGATCCTCTCGAACGGTTCTGACCTCAGCGCGGCAATGCAGCGGTAGGTGTGGACCACGAACTCCGGCCTGTTCTTTTTTCCCCGCATGGGGACGGGCGCAAGAAAGGGCGCGTCGGTTTCGAGCAGGATACGATCCAGGGGCGCGTACCGGGCTGATTCCTGAATTGAGGAGGCGCTTTTGTACGTGAGGTTTCCCGCAAACGAGAGGTGGAATCCCAGGTCCAGGGCCTGCTGCGCATCCCTTTTGTCGCCCGGGAAGCAGTGCATGATACCGGCAGCCGGACGCATTTCCCTCAAAATCCCGAGGGTCTCGTCCATGGCCTCCCTCGAATGCACGATGACCGGCAAGCCGAAGCGGTTCGCGCACTCGATCTGAAAGCGGAACGATTCCATCTGCATCACTTTGTCCTGCCGCATCCGGTAGAAATCCAGGCCGCATTCCCCCACGCCGAACACAAGCCCTGCATCGTCCCCTGCCTCGATTGTTTCGAGCAGATCATGAAGGCTGCCGAGATCCCGGGCTGTGGCGCGTGAGGACGGATGAATACCGACGGTGAAGAGTATTCCGTCTCCGGCGTGCCTTTTCGCGAATCCGTACGACCATTGCGAGCTTTCCACGTCGATGGCGACCTGGACCGCCTGCACAACGCCTGAGGAGACCATATTACCGATCATCTCATCTTCCGCGATCGAGTACTCTTCAAGCACCATGTCGACATGAGCGTGTGAATCGATATACATGAAATTATTCCCCGAATTGAAGGATGTATGGTAAACGACGAGGATATTTGCAAGAATAAAACACCCCTGTAATTTTTCTTGAAATTTCAGCGGTACATCTTCAAATGTAGAGGCCGCTCCCATACTAATTTCTTTTTTGCGGACTTTGCTATAAGGAAAAAACATGAAAATATTTGCCATCAGCGACATCCACGGTGAAAAGCGGTACTTCGAGCAGGCGGCAGGGCTGATCGGGTCCGCGGACCTGGTTGCGATCGCGGGCGATCTTACGACCTCGGGCGGAAAAAAATCCGCGGGCGAAGTCATCTCATGCGTAGAGAAATACAATTCCAATATTCTGGCGGTTCACGGAAACTGGGACGGTAAGGGGGTCATCGATCTACTCGAGGAAAAGGGCTACAGCCTCCACGGCAAGGGAAGGACCATCGGCGGCATCGGCTTTTTCGGGGTCGGAGGATCAAGCAAGACCCCTTTCGGCACGGTCAGCGAATATTCCGAGGATGAGATACGCGGGTTTCTCAACGCCGGATTCAATGAAATCCGAAACGCCGAAAATATCGTGCTCATATCGCATTCCCCACCCAGAAAAGTCAGGGATAAGACGATTTTCGGGCTACGCGGCGGGAGCGTGTCGGTGTCGGAGTTCGTAAAAAAGCACGGCATCTCCCTGTGTATCGTGGGCCACATTCATGAGGCCTATGGAAGGGAAAATCTCGATGATTGCGTGGTGGTCAATACCGGACCGTTTCAGAAGGGAAGATATGCATTGATCGATACCGGCGGTCCTATTACCGCGGAGCTCGGAAGCCTTCGGCGATAACACCGGCAGGCTTGGTTCAAACCCCCACCACCCTGATATGTTTCATCGTGCGCGCAAGGCTCTCGAGGACCTTGAAGGAAGCGAGCTGCCACTTGGAATGCCTGTCATAGGCCAGGGTTGAATCGGTGCCGTTCTCCTCAAGATATTTGATCAGCTGTATTATCGAGGCCACGGTGGCGGAGTTCATGTATTTGAGCTGATTGAATTCCACTACAAGCTCCTTGCCCTTCAACTTTTCCGCCAATTCCCTGAAATACGGCATGAGCAGATCAGAGGGGGTCCGCGACTCGCTTTTTCCCTTCCATGTCAGAACATTTGTTGCTCCCTCGGTCAGGGTTATTTCAAGGCCTTCGTCCTTAAAGTGATTCATCGGTGCGCTCCCATGACCCTTCGCCGGTTTTATCGCAGCAGCCTTTCCGGCATCATCGGATCATCCTCTCCGCAATCACGGTCAGCAGTTCGTCCTTGAACCGGTAATCAAGCTTAAATTCTCCCTCATGCGCGATCCGGTACAGGCCGAGCCTGGTCTCCCGCGGCTTGATGCTTTTCATTAACTCATTCAGCCGCTTCAGGTAAAGCACGGAGGGATCGCCGCTCATTTTCAGCATGTCGATATGTTCCTTCACCTTGCGGAGGTCATTCTCATCTTTTATTCCGTTGGATACGTTGATCGCGATCTGGCTGCGGTCGATCCTGAAGGCAAACCGTATATGTTCCGCATCGGCGGGGGCCGGCGCGAATTTTATCGCGTTTTCCACAAGCTCGGATGCGCACATGATGCCGGCATCGATCAGCTCCGCCGGATAATTCTCTTCATTCATCGCGTCCTCTATCCTTTCCCGTACCTCCTTGATCATGGTCCACGCGGGTGCAATAGACAGGTTGATCTGAATTGCCTGGTTATTCATGGATCATTCCTCGCTATGGTTGACGTGCCGGCCGGTTAAGACCAGGGCCGATGACCGGAAACCCATTATGGACACCTCAAAAAAACTGCTTTTTTCAATATTAAAACAACGAAAAAAAGCAGTTTTATCCTTGAATGTGCCCAAAAGGAAACATCCATAAAAGGTTTATAGAAGTTTCCTTATCACATATATACATTTAAAAAGATCAGTCAATAAGAATATCGGGTTTCAAATTATTTCGCCGTCCCCTGATAATTAATTTGACAATTTCATAAACAAAACCAAATATAATGCTTTAATATGAATTCCCTGAAAAGAAAAGATCTCCTTGATATACAGTCTTTATCTGTGGAGGAGATTCTTCTTATCTGCACCTCCGCAAAATATTTTAAAGAAATCTTCACCAGAACCGTTAAAAGCGTCCCCGTCTTGAGGGGAAAAACCGTATGCACCCTTTTTTACGAGCCCTCCACCAGGACGAAACTGAGCTTTGATCTGGCCGCAAAAAGGCTTTCGGCCAACCTCATTAACTTCTCGGTAAACACCTCGAGCGTGGTGAAGGGGGAGTCCCTGATCGATACCGTCCATACCCTTGAGGCCATGAAGCTGGATTATATCGTAATGAGACATGCGGCGTCGATGGCGCCGCATTTTTTATCACGCAACATACAGGCGTCGGTCATAAACGCGGGCGACGGCTTTCACGCGCACCCGACCCAGGCCCTCCTTGACACCTATTCGATCATGGAAATGCGGAAGGACATTGCGGGGCTCCACATCGGAATAATCGGCGACATCAAGCATTCGCGCGTCGCCCGCTCAGACATCGAGGCGTTTAAAAAGCTCGGCGCGAAGGTGACCCTCTGCGGCCCTCCCACACTCGTACCAGACGACTTCAGCCTGTACGGCGTGGATATCTCGTACAACCTGGACGAGCTCCTTCCCGAGCTGGATGTGATAAACCTGCTCAGGATACAGAAGGAGCGCCAGAAGGGCTCGATGTTCCCCTCACTTCGCGAATACCACCGGCAGTTCGCTTTGACGGAGGAGCGCTTCCGCAAATGCAAAAGCGACGTCATCGTGATGCACCCGGGGCCGGTAAACCGGGGAATCGAGATCGACGATTCGGTGATGGAAAGCGACCGCTCCATAATCCAGGAGCAGGTCACTAATGGGGTCGCGGTGCGTATGGCGATTTTCTACCTGCTTGCGGGGGCTGCGCCGCTTGAGGACATGCCGGAGGAGCGTGACACGGCCGATGATGATAATTAAAAACGGAAGGGTCATAGACCCGGCGTCCCGAACCGACGATCGCCTCGATGTGCGCATCGAGAACGATGCGATCGCCGATGTGTCCCGCGCCATCAGTGCCCGGAAGGGCGACCGCGTCATCGACGCATCGGGCTGCATCGTCCTCCCGGGCCTCATCGACATGCACGTGCATTTCAGGGAGCCGGGCCGCGAGGATGTGGAGACGATCTACAGCGGGTCGAAGGTCGCGGCCAAAAGCGGGTTCACCACCGTATGCACCCTGCCCAACACGAACCCGGTGATCGACAACCAGGCTCTGGTGCGCTTCATCAGGCTCGAAGCGGAAAAGGGCCCGATCAACGTGTTTCCCATCGCCACCGTCAGCAAGGGGCGGAAGGGGGAGGAGATATCGGAGATGGGCGAGCTGATCAACGCGGGAGCGGTCGGCTTCACCGACGACGGCCTCCCGGTCATGAGCTCCATCCTCATGAGGCGCGCGCTCGAATACTCCCGCATGTTCGACGTGCCGATCATCGCGCACGCCGAGGACCTTGAGCTGAGCGAAGAGGGCATCATGAACGAGGGGAAAAACTCGACCCTCCTGGGCCTCAAGGGAATTCCCAAGGAATCCGAGGAGGTGATGATCGCCAGGGATGTCATACTCACCCGCCTCACCGGAGGCAGGCTGCACGTGGCGCACGTCTCCTCCGGCGGATCGGTTGAGATCATCAGGCGCGCCAAGGAGGACGGGATACGCGTCACCTGCGAGACCGCGCCGCACTATTTCTCACTCACCGACGATGCGGTCGCAGAATACCTGTCCATGGCCAAGATGAAGCCTCCGCTCAGGACCGAGGAGGACCGGAGGGCGGTCGTCGAGGGGCTCAGGAACGGAATCATCGACGTGATCGCGACCGACCACGCGCCGCATTCCCTGAATGAAAAGATGCAGGAGCTTGAATACGCGCCATTCGGCATAATCGGGCTCGAGACGGCGGTGCCCCTGATCATTACCGTGCTGGTGAGAGCGAACGGCTTTTCATTTCATGAGGCCTTTGAAAAGGTTACCGTGAACCCCGCCCGGATATTGAAGTTCGACCGTGGAGAATTGAAGCCGGGCAAGGCCGCGGACATTACGATAATAAATCCCGATAAAAAAATCGTCGTGAACGACGAGTTCATCCTGTCGAAATGCAAAAACTCGCCGTTCATCGGCATGGAGCTGTACGGATCGGTTGAATACACCTTGTGCGGAGGGAACCTGGTGTATGCCCGTGCATAGCATTCGACTTTCTTCGGCGTCCCTGCACACTCCCGCCGGGGAAAAAAAGATTTCTTGACGGCGGCCTGATATATGAATAATTTCAAACCATATATTTATTATAAGGAGGGCGTATGCGGTATTTAAAATTGTTTCTGGTATTATGCTTGATAACCTCGGGAGTCGTTTCCTGCAAAACGAAAAAGATGTCCCTGCAGGATTACGCAAAAATAGAAAACGAGGTGAACCTTCCGGACCCCGAGATCAACAAGCAGCGCGTTGAGGAAGTTGCAAAAAAATACGGGTATAGCTACCGGCAATACAAGGACATGTACGACAAGGTCGAAAAAGATCCGAAGCTCCGGGAAAAGCTCGGCGAGATCCGGTTGAAATCCCAAAAGCCGGGCGGCAAATAGACGGCCAGGGTCCGTCAAAAATCCTTCAAAAGAGCAACGGGGAGCTGTCCTAGCCTTTAATATTCAGGAGAGAGAGGGCGTTTCTTCCCAGGATGCCGGACCTCGTATCGGAATCCGCAACCGTCCTCTCAATCGATTCAAGATACCTGCCAAAGGGGATAAGCGGATAATCGCTTCCGAAGAGGATTTTTTTCGGACCGGCGATCCGGGGGCCGATATCATAGATCGCGTCGGAAAAGAGAAAAGGCGAGGCCGCGGTGTCATAGTAGCAATTTTTCAGCTTTTCCGAGACCTCGGGCATGAGCTCGTAAAAGATAAGGCCCCCGCCCCAGTGCGACAGCACGACGACCGCGTCCGGATGATCCGTAAGCGCCCGATAAAGACGATGGAATTCCGGCGGGTATTTGCCGGTATACGCATGGCCCACGGGCTCGTTGATATGGATGCAGACGGGCAGCGAATGCTTTTGGGCCGCATCCAATAATTCTTCCAGGTACTTGAGATTTCCGGGGGTGAGACCTTCGCGGTAAAACGCGACCTCGCCGACCCCGGCAAACCCCTGAAGCTTGAGCTCTTTCACCCATGGCTCGATACCCGTCCCGCAGCTCAAAGGCACCGATCCGAACGGTATGATCACACCCTTGGTGCTCTCGAAAGCCCGGATCATGCTTTCGTTCTGCTCGGCGCAGAAGTCCTCCCTGTCCCAGTGGAAGCCCATCGCCACCGCATGATCGATATTCGAAGCCTCCAGCGCCGCGGCCGCAATGCCGTAATCGATGAGCTTCGCCCTCGGGCTCGCGTATATGAGTTTGAACTGCCCGTCTGCAAGATGGCCGCTCCTGTCTTCACACAACTGGGGGCTGAATATATGTATGTGAAAATCAATGATCATCGCTTTACTTCACGCGAATTACCCGGCGGGGTCAATAAATTTTTTATCCCCGCGCGACGCAGCGGGCGGGGCGTTTTTTGTTTGACTTTGTGAATTGTACCGGTAACCTTACCCGCATGAAATACCCGTCCTTTTTTTTTCTCTTTCTTATCTTCATCACCGCTTTTGAGCCTGCAGCGCGGGCGAGCGCGTTTTCCCTGGGCCGGCTCCAGACCGTGTCCTCGGACGGCTCGCTCGACGCCATAAGAAGCCCGTCCGTGCTCGCATCACACAACGAAAACAATGCGCTCGGCTATATGATCATATACCCGCCCTTCTACGATCACCGGTTTGACTATGATGCATACCGCTCGTCATGGCTTTCGCTTTACAGAGACGATGAAAGGAAGTACTCGGCAGGGAGCGTCTACCTGTCATACATAAAAAAGGTCCCCGGCGGCGCCGTCGCTTTTGCGATAGACGCTGACAACACATACCAGACCGTGTACGACCGTTACGAAAAAACATCGGTGAATTTGAACGCCGCCGATCAGAATATTACTCTGACCGGGGGAAGCGCCCTCACTGTTTCTCCCCGCGCGGTCATCTCTTTCGGCACAACAATTGCCGGAAACCACGCGATCGGCGTCCAGCTTTCGTTGGGCTATACCCGTTTAAACGAACGCTCTTGTTATACCGGCGTGCTCAATTCCAGCATCGATCAGCGGCACCATGCGAATGAAACGAACGAGGCGATGAACGCGGAAATATCAATCGGGTATTCGTACCGGGACGCCCTGTCCCAGGCGGGAATACTGGTGCGTTCGGGCAGGCTGAGCCTCAGGAGGACGAGAATATACTACACCCACGCGGATTTTACATCCCAGCTGTTTTTCGCCGGATCCGTGTCAGAGCCGCGTCAGCTGCTGTATGACAGGGGGTTCAGCATCATAGCCGGCGGATACCGGAACCTCGCCGGCTTTATCGCGGTGGCGCTTGAGGGTGAATACAGGATACCGCTCAACTATCGGGAGAAAGAACTCATGTATGACGAGTTCACCTCTTTTTACGGCATTACGATAAATTCAGGGGTGAACAGCGGCGGGTTCTACTGCATACGCGGCGGTTTCGAGATTTTGCCTTCAGGACCGGTGACCATCAACCTGGGAGGCAGCGTCGACACGACCATGGAAAAAAGGAGTTCCAGATTCTACAGGGATTCCGTAACCAGGGACAGATATGCCGGAAGCCTCGGCCTGGATTTGAAATTTACCGAAAATTTTCTTATTCTCCTCGGGTCGCAGCTGTCATATATAAGGGAGAGGACGAACAGGGCTTCAAATTATTTCAATACCATCATACTGGACGGCCCCGTCAAGAGCCTCGATCTCGCCTCGTACCTGGGGATGTCGTTTTACTTTTAATGCATCTGAGGAGATGAGCCGTGGAAATCCCGACCGTGCTGGGAATACAATGGAGAATGGCTACGGCCAGCGATATCCTGACCTTAACGGGCATACTGCTCATTCCTCTGATGATCCTGATAATCATCAGGCTGTACAACCGGCATAAAAGACATGCAATTCACGATTCACAGCTCTTTCTCTTCAGGCTCAAACGGCTGGGGCTCTCGAACTTTCAGATCAAGATCGTCAACAATCTGGTCAGCATCATCGGCTTCACAAATCCGAACCCCCTTCTGGAAAAGGCAGAGCTTTTCGAGTCGGCGACCGGCAAATTCCTCGCTCACGTGCGGCGAAGAGGCGAGAGCGAAGACTCCCTCACGATGATCTGTAAGGATATATCGATCATATATGATAAACTCTATCACCCGTCTCGAATAAAAATGCCCTTGAGGAGCGTTCAGGATATAATTGAAGACCAGTTGATATATTTCATGGGAAACGGGAACAAGGTGTACATGGGCAGAGCTACATCGAGCAATAACAAGTATCTATATATAAAAATTTTAGGGAATATCGCCGAAATGAAGCCCTTGTCTAATATGAATCCGGTTAAATTCCACATATTTCGCCCGGGTGATGCCGAGTACACGTTCACCACCACGGTGGCGGGCAGCGAAGGCGGCCTTCTCAGTGTCGAAATTCCTCAAGAAATACTCAGGGGCGAGGATTCACGCCATCCCTATATCGATGTAATAATACCCGCCCAATTATCAAGCATAGGATTGGGGGACAAAAATCAGGTTAAAATGAGCTGCACCATATACAGGATCAATGAATGGGAGGCTGTTTTGCGTATCAATATAAAACTCGATCATGATGATAAATATATCCTCGAATTCAATGAATTAGACTTTAATTTTAAAATCCCATCAAAAATAATCGTCCAGAAAACTGTAGAAGAAAGCGGCGTGTTCTATTACACCCTGAAGTTTGAGGAAATGTCAGAAAACGCAAGCCAGGTGTTAAAAAAGTATATGTACGAGCACCTATGAGAGATAATATGCGGCAAGCAATGTTGCTTGGTCTGCGCCCGAAGGCATCTGTAAAGCCCGCACACCCGACAAATCATACGTTATATTGCCCGCCGCCGGGACCTTTCTAGAAATATTTCGGCAGGATCTTTTTCAACTTCCTTATCTGCTTTTTATTCCGCTTCC
>CAZHAD010000034.1:0-5463 GCA_964529965.1 uncultured Leptospirales bacterium
CTGGAAGAATACGGCGGCGGCGCCACCATAACCATCCAAACCGGTCTCGACGACGCGATATTGCAGGATTTTCCGTGCAACTGGTACAGGAAGCAAGACCGGATCGAGATTCTGACCGATTCGCCCAACGAGTGCATAAGCAGGATGGTGCGGCACGGCGTTGACCTGACGACGATGAACGTTCACACGCATAACCTGGAGGATCTTTTCCTGAAGCTGACCGGGCACGACCTGAGGGCATGATCCCGGCCGCCGTACGGCGGCCGCAACCGCGGGAGAGAAGAATGAAGGCGATACAGCGGATAATCATTCTATTCAAGGCGAGGAACCTGGAATTTTTGAGGGACCGGTCTGCGTTCGGCTGGAACATACTGTTCCCGCTGCTGGTCATCGTCGGGTTCAGCCTTATTTTCGGTTACGAGCGAACCGATGAATACAAGGTGGGCACGGTTGGCAGGTACGAGTCAAGCGATCGGCTGGCCGATGAACAGCTCGGGAAGTTCAGGGAGATCAAGTACATCGCGTTCATCCCGTTTAAAACAGAAAACGAGGCGCTCAACAAGCTGCTTCACCACAAGATTGACCTGGTGATCTATCCGGAGAAGGGGGAGTACTGGTCGAGCAAGACCTCGCCTAAAAGCTATATCGTGGAACGGCTGCTCAAGGCGAGCGCGGTTGAGCTTAAGACGCACCTGAAAAAGGAGACGGTTCGCGGCGTGGAGATTCCCTACCTTGAATGGCTGTTTCCGGGAATCCTGGGGATGAACATGATGTTCAGCGCTTTGTTCGGCGTCGGCTACGTCGTGGTCACCTACCGGAAGAACGGCGTGCTCAAGCGGATGAGCGTCACGCCGGTGCGGCCGTGGGAGTTCCTTACCGCACAGATACTCTCCCGCATGTTTCTCCTCCTGCTGACCACCGGAATCGTGTTCATCGGCTGCGAGCTTTTGTACGGATTCAAGGTCCGCGGGTCGTACCTCGCCCTGCTGATCGTCTTCTGCGTGGGCGGATTCAGCATGATATCCCTCGCCCTGGTGGTGGCCTCCCGCAGCAGCAGCGAAGAATTCGCAGGAGGCGTGCTTAACCTGATCACCTGGCCCATGATGTTCCTCTCCGAGGTCTGGTTTTCCCTCGAGGGGGCACGGCCGTGGGTGCAGAGAATGTCCCGTCTGTTTCCTCTGACGCAGATGGTGGACGCGGCGCGCCGGATAATGAACGACGGCGCAGGCCTGTGGGAGGTTCAGTCGCAGATCCTCATCTTGCTGCTGATGTCGGCCGTATTCCTCGCCGCAGGCTCGCTCATGTTCAAGTGGCACAAGGGGTAAATCGCGATGACGCCCGTCAGAATGAAGCGCGCGTGCCTTTTTTTCATGATAGCTCTACCCGCGGCCGCTTTAATGACGACCGGCACCAGGGCCGGGGATGCATCCATTTATGACGAGTGCAGCTCTTTCTGCTCCGGGTTCACGGGGGAGGAGCGCTATCAGTGCATCAGGACATGCGTGAACACCAAGCGCAGGAACGAACCCCCCGCAGGCGACAGCGTCAAAAAGCGGATGAATCAGTGTGAGGAAATCTGCAAGGCATACACCGGACTTGAAAAAATCAGGTGCATCAGGATATGCCTTGATACGAACAAACCGCCCAGGCCGGAGAACAAAGGCATTATTACGAAGAAAGAGGATCCCTGCGAAGCCAGGTGCGGCGTATTGAGCGGTGCATTGAAGGACAAATGCGTTTTAAGGTGCAGAAGGGATCTGAAATACAGACCGTAGAGACGCGATTAATGGCGTCTCTACATAATCGCGTCTCTACATTTTTGTTTAATATATTTTTTATGTAGACAGGATTATTTTATTTATATCAAAATCATCAGAGGTCTCGGAATGATACGCATTTTCCTTGTTATGACGTCACTGATCGCCGCGCTGGCGTTTACCGCGTGCGAGCGATACGACATGTACGACCTTGCAAAATACGGGCTCCCGCCCAGGAACGCGCTTTACATATTCCAGGCCGGCATCCATGACGGGAACCTCGGAGGCAGGGAAGGGGCGGATTCGATATGCTATAATGAAGGATATTTATATTATACATTTCTGAAAGCGGGCACGGTCAAGGCTTTCATCAGCGTTTCCGTGATTGATGAGATCAGGAACCTGGTGCCGGCGGAATTCTGGGCTTATCCGGTGTTCGGGATAAATCCCTCACTGGCGGTCACATCGATTGCGGATTCATGGGCGAGCCTCTGGAGTGGGACCATTAACACTGATTTGCAAACCGCGATCGGCCTGCCGGTGGCATGGTGGTCGGGAAGCAATTTCGACGGAAGCGTGCTGATCGGCTCAACATGCAATGACTGGCATGTCGCGGATTCAACGCTGGCCCAGGTGGGTGATCCATTATTCAACTCCATGGAATGGATCAGTTCTCCTACAATGCAGGCCTGCAAGACCACTCAGTATCTCCTCTGCCTCACTTATTGAGTTGTTTTCACAGGACCCCCCTAAAATGATTTATTGCACCGCGCGAAAACCCCGTTCCGGAACGCCGGGACTGCACCTGTCGTCTTTCCGATACCCTTTGTCTCCTTCTTCATATACAAATTGTGCTTGAAATTATACGCATAAATTTGTCTACTAGTAAGATTTTCAATAGCCGCAGGGAACAGGAACCGTACGGACTTTGCAAGAGGTCGTTTCAAGGGGACCGATAGCCGGACTGGTGCGGCGCGTGAATGATATTAAGATCAAGGAGCCGAATCATGACCTTTATCACCGATGTACATGCACGAGAGATATTGGACTCGCGGGGGAATCCGACTGTCGAGGTCGAGGTGGAGCTTTCATCCGGGTTTGTCGGAAGGGCCTCGATTCCGTCCGGAGCGTCGACAGGCGAGCACGAGGCGGTCGAGCTGCGCGACGGTGACAAGAAGCGGTACGGAGGCAAGGGCGTTCTCAAGGCGGTCGACAACGTGAATAAGATAATCGCCGGGGCGGTAATTGAGATGGACGCCATGGGCCAGGTTGAGATCGATTCGGTTCTCATTGATCTGGACGGGACGCCCAATAAATCGAAGCTCGGCGCGAACGCGATTCTCGGCGTATCGCTCGCCTGCGCTAAAGCGGTGGCCAATTGCCTGAGCCTGCCGCTCTACCGCTATATCGGAGGCGTGGACGCGTCGGAGATCCCGGTGCCGATGCTGAACATACTGAACGGCGGTTCGCACGCGGATTCGAACGTCGATCTTCAGGAGTTCATGGTCATGCCCACGGGCGCGGGCTCCTTCAGCGAGGCGCTTCGGATGGGCGTGGAGACCTTCCATTCGCTCAAAAGCGTGCTCAAATCAAAGGGTCACTCGACGAGCGTCGGCGACGAGGGCGGATTCGCGCCCTCACTCAAATCGAACGAAGAGCCGCTCGAGCTCATCGTGTCCGCGATTGAGAAGGCGGGCTTCAAGCCCGGCTCGGACATCATGATCGCCCTGGACCCGGCCTCCAGCGAGTTCTACGATTCCGCAAAGAAGAAATACGTGTTCGCGAAAAGCGACAAGAGCGAGCGGGACAGCCGTCAGATGGTCGACTTTTACGAGGGTCTGGTGAACAAATACCCGATAATCTCGATCGAAGACGGGCACGCGGAGGACGACTGGGACGGATGGAAGCTCATGAGCGATCGATTGGGCAGGAAAATACAGATAGTCGGAGACGATCTCTTCGTGACCAATACGGAGCGGCTGAAAAGGGGGATCGAGAGCGGGATCGCGAACTCCATCCTGATCAAGGTCAACCAGATCGGCACCCTGACCGAGACGATACGCGCCATCGAAATGGCGAAGAGGGCGGGATACACCACGGTCATATCCCACCGTTCGGGAGAGACCGAGGACGTGACCATCGCGGACCTTGCAGTTGCGCTTAACACCGGCCAGATCAAGACCGGCTCCGGCTCGCGCACCGACCGGATAGCCAAGTACAACCAGCTTCTCAGGATCGAAGAGGAGCTCGGCAGCACGGCCCGATTTGCAGGCAGGGGGGTGTTTTATAATCTTGGATAAGCAGCGTTACCGATCGGCCATTCTCATTACAGCGGCCGCGCTTGCACTGGTGTACGTATTCATCCTGAGCAAGAGCGGTCTTCTCGAGCGCTTGAAGCTCGAGGAAGGGAGAGGCCGCATCGTGGCTCACATCGAAAACCTGAAATCTGAAAACGATATGCTCCGGGGAAGATTGGAGATGTACCGACAGGGAGACTATCCGGGCAGTGACCTCCTGGAGTCGGGATACCTGCGCCCCGGCGGAAAAGTCATTTTTTTCAAGGGCCTTAAAAAATTCCCGCACCCGGTAGGCGAAGCTCCTTCCGAGGCCGGCATCTACGGCGCGCTTCAATATTTGAGGATTGCGTGGCTTGCCTTTTCCGCAGCGCTCCTGCTCGGACTTTTTTTATACGGGCGGCATACAAAAAGCGATTATTCCCCATATGCAGATTCATGATCAACGAGCATGCGCGACATGAAGACGCACATAATAACCGTAAAAAAATTGAAAAAGGACGGAACCATCGACAAGGCGATTTCGGAAGAAATAGCCGAGGCGATAAAGAACGGAGACAGGGTTCTGATGCCTGTCGACTCCATATACGGGCTCGTATCCGTCATGGACCAGCGCTCGATAAGCGCCATATCCAAGATCGCCGGCGAGAGGAGCACGCAAATCGTCAGGATGGTCTCATCTTTTAAGATGCTCAACGAGATCGCCGACATCAACAAGATGGAATTCGATTTCATGCACCGGATATGGCCCGGCGAGCTGATCGTGTATGTGAGAGACAAGCGGAATGCAAAAAAGTCGATCCCGGTGCGGATGCCGAAAAGCAGGTACCAGCAGGACATCATCGAGCATGTCGGCAGGCCCCTTGCATACGCCGCGCTGTATAATTCTGACCGCGGGCCCGTATACCGCAAAAAGGAGCTCATACAAAACCTCGACGGCAAGATCGAGCGCATGCTCATCATCGACGAATTCTGCAAGGAGCATTCGCTCCCTTCAGTCGTCAATATCAGCGGCGGCGAGCTCGTCATAGTCAATGAGGGAAGGGTGTCCGCTGATGAGATAAAGTCATTATATTTTCTTGGCAAGGATGATTCTCCTTTATGAATAGGCGGAGGGGTATGGAGCGAAAGAGTTCATTTAAAAGAAAGACCCTTGAAACGGACATATCAGTAGACCTGCAGCTTCACAGGGCGGGGAAGTCCGAAATCTCCACTGGCGTTCCCTTTTTGGACCACATGCTCGAATCTATGGCCACTCATGGAAGGTTCATGATGAAATTATCATGCGTCGGGAGCCGTGAGATGGACGATCATCACTCGGTCGAGGACATCGGGATATCGATGGGAACGGCGCTGAAGCAGGCCTTGGGCGAGAAGGGGGGGATCATGCGTTTCGGCGACGCCATAATACC
>CAZHAD010000034.1:5563-25976 GCA_964529965.1 uncultured Leptospirales bacterium
CTGTACAAGGCCTCGTCGATGGATGATTTTTTACAGGGGGACGTGCTCTCAACCAAGGGAACCATAATATGATCACCGTCGTCGATTACGGCATGGGCAACCTGCGGTCCGTGGTCAAGGCGGTTGAGCAGTTCACCGACAGGGTGGCTCTTTCGGACGATCCCGGGGCGGTTGAACGCTCGGGCGCGCTCATTGTGCCCGGGGACGGCGCCTTCGGCATGGCCATGGAGAACCTCACCTCCAGGGGATGGGTGGCGCCGATCACCGAATTCGTGGCGCGCGGCGGCTTTTTTCTCGGCATATGCCTCGGGTTTCAGCTTCTGTTTTCCTCAAGCGAGGAGTTCGGCCTGCACGCGGGCATGAATATAATTCCGGGCAGGATAATAAGGTTCGGGACCACCGGCCTGAAGGTGCCCCATATGGGGTGGAATACCGCGGAGCTCGTGTCAGGGTCGCCCTTTTTTAAGGGGATATCCTCCGGGACGTATTTCTACTTTATCCATTCCTACTATCCTGAAATCGAGGACCGTTCCTGGATAATCGGACAAACCGAATACGGCTCCACCTTCCCCTGTGTCGTCGGCAAGGGAAATATTATCGCCACGCAATTCCACCCGGAAAAAAGTCATACTGCGGGCTTAAAAATAATTGAAAATTTTGTGAGGCTGTGTGCTGATAATACCGGCCATTGATATAAGGGGCGGGAAATGCGTGCGCCTCCTTCAGGGCGATCCGGACAAAGAAACGACATATTCCGACAATCCAGTCGAAATGGCCGGGCGGTTTCAGAATGAGGGAGCCTCTCTGATCCACGTGGTTGACCTCGACGGCGCGTTCAGGGGTACGCCCGTCAACACGGACATCATCGCCTCCATTGCTGGGTCGTTGAACATTCCAATTGAAATAGGCGGCGGGATACGGGACGAGGAGAGCATAAAAGTATATCTTGATCTCGGTATTACCCGTATTATTGTAGGAACCCTGATTTTCCGGAGGGCTTTTAAAAATTTAATAGACAAATTTGGAAATATTTTCATTGCTGGGATAGACGTGAGAAATTCGGTTGTTGCCACGCACGGATGGAAAACGGCGACAGGGGTCGACCCAATCGGCATCATGAAAGAGATATACGATTTGGGCATACATGAATTCATATACACCGAAATTTCGACCGACGGCATGCTTGCAGGGCCGGATATTGCGGGATTGAAGGATATTTTACGCGAAATCAGGGGAATTGACCTGATCGCCTCCGGTGGGGTATCATCGATGAGCGACCTTGAACGCCTGTCCGGGCTCGAGCGGGACGGCCTGAAGGGTTGCATCATCGGGAAGGCGATCTACGACGGGAGAATATATCTACCCGATGCCATATCGAACTACGGGTAAAGGAGCCTTCACACGATCATGACAAATAAAGACGATGAATTCACCATCCAGTTCCCGGTCGAGATCGAACAGTATGAGAGGAAGATCTATGATCTCAAGCAGCTGATCGAGATCAGCAAGGGTCTTAATTCTACACTGGAATACAATATCCTGATCGATTCGATTTTGCTGACCTGCATGGGGCAGATGCAGCTTCTTATGGCGGGCATCTTTCTCAAGAAGGTGATCGGGCAGGAAAGCTATTCCCTTCACAGGAATTACAAGGGATTCGAACTCGACCATTCGATTGAATACGAGCTCGGGACCGACTCCGAGGTCATCCGTCACATTGAGAAGAATTTCAAGTGCTATACCCTGACCGAGCTCGTGGACAACCTGGAAGAGGACAAGTCCCTCATCATCCTCAAGATGCTCGATCCATGCCTCATCGTACCGCTCATGTCAAAGGGGATCCTGAACGGGATAATCATCCTGGGGGAGCGGATAAACCGCAAAAATTTCAACGAAAGCGAAAAGGAATATTTACTCGATATCGCTTCCCTGGCGGGTATCGCGATACACAACGCCACCCTCTATGAAATGGCTACCACGGATATGATGACCAAGCTTAAAATCTACCACTATTTCCAGACATTGATCGTCGAGGAGATCGACCGCGCCGTACGCCTTCACAGGCCCCTTTCCGTCATCATGTCTGACATAGATAATTTCAAGACGATCAACGACACCTACGGGCATCAGGCCGGCGATGTCGTGCTCATGGAGGTCGCCAAGGTGATTAAGGAGAGCGTCCGACAGATAGACGTCGCCGCGCGGTACGGAGGAGAGGAGTTCGCCATAATCCTGCCGGGGACCGAGATAAACGAGGCGCTTATCGTGGCCGAACGCATTCGTGAAAATATTGAAAAGCTGAGCGTACTATATGAGACAAAGGAGTTGCAGATCACCCTATCACTGGGCGTAACGCAATTCGATCAGGAGCGTGACCGCGCAAAGGACACCCTTATCGACAGGGCCGACAAGGCGCTCTATATCTCCAAACGCAACGGCAGGAACCTGGTTTCGTTCCTCTGAGGCCATGCGTCCACATCGGTAATTTTTCTTGACATAATTTGTCTTCTTTTATCAAGTGCCAGGTTATCGGGGCCCATAGCTCAGTCGGTTAGAGCATCTGACTCATAATCAGGGGGTCGAAGGTTCAAGTCCTTCTGGGCCCATTTTTATCCAAGCCAAGAGGAGCACTTCCAATGTATGCGATTGTGGAAATAGCCGGTAAGCAATATAAAGTCGAGAAGGATGAAGCGCTCAATGTCGACATGCTTCCGTTAAATACCGACGATGAACTGGTGATCGACAAGGTGCTGTTATGCTCGAACGGCGAGAACGTTTTGATAGGACAGCCTTACCTCTCGAACGTCACGGTCAAGGCCAAGGTGCTCGGCACGGTGAAGGGTGACAAGGTCAGGGGCGTCAAATTCGGCAAGAGAAAGCGCTTTACCAGGACCATCGGCCACAGACAGGCCTATTCGCGCATCAGGATCAGCGACTTGGCGGTGAAATAGAATCCACACAGATAAAAACACCGGGATTCATCGCGGTTGTGATACAATTTTGATAAGGGTTACTTTTTCAAATATCCTATATGACAACGAGCTGGAGTTTGCCGAGCCGGTGAATGGGAATGTCACGGTTTCGGTGGAGGGGCATGCCGTGCATGATTGCTCAGACCCAGGGCATGGGTACGATTCCTCAAGGGGCGAAAATATCATATGCGCGGCGGTTTCATTTGCCGCCTCGAACCTTTTTCGGTCGTTAAAGATCGTGGGGAACATTGAGCCCGAATATTCGATGGACGAGGGTATGATGCGGCTCACCGTTGCATTACCGGGTCTCGATCCGGAGAGGAAGCGAGTGCTGAAGGTGCTCCTCGAATCGTTCATAATAGGCATGCTGGATTTAAAGGAGCAGTATAAGGACATTATCGCGTTGAATTTTAATGATTGAAAGCAGGAGATTATCATGGCTCATAAAAAAGGGGGAGGATCGAGCAGGAACGGCCGTGATTCGCATTCCAAGCGGCTCGGCGTCAAGCGTTTCGGCGGGCAGCTGATAAAAGGCGGGACGATAATCGTCAGGCAGAGGGGCACGCGGATTCATCCCGGCAATAATGTCGGCCTGGGAAGGGACGATACCCTGTTTGCGAAGATCGACGGAGTGGTCACCTTTGAGAGGCTTGACAAAAAGAGAAAAAAGGTCTCCGTCTATCCAGCCGTCTGACCGTGATACCGGCGGTCATCGCATCAGCCTGCATCAGCTGTGCCGAAATTTACTGATACCATAACCATACGGGTGAAAGCCGGCCACGGCGGCAGGGGGTCGGTTTCGTTTCATCGTGAAAAATTCATCCCCAAAGGGGGGCCGGACGGAGGGGACGGCGGCAGGGGGGGTAACGTATATGTCCAGGCCGACTCCGCGTTGTATAATCTATCCCACCTGTTCAAAGACCGCACCTACAAGGCGGGAAACGGGGGCCCGGGCTCCGGAAACAACAAGCACGGCGGTGCAGGCGCCGACCTGGTCGTCAGGGTCCCGCCCGGCACCCAGGTCCTCGAGGAGGAGACCGGCCGTATGATCGCGGACCTCACTGCCGACGCCTCGCGCTGCATGGTCGTGGAAGGCGGAATCGGGGGCAGGGGAAACGCCTTTTTCAAGTCACCGACCAACCAGACCCCGCGCTTTTCCCAGCCGGGAACGCCCGGACAGGAAAAGAGAATCGTGCTGAGCCTGAAGCTCATCGCGGATATCGGCCTGGTGGGACTTCCCAACGCGGGTAAGTCCACGATCTTATCGAGGATAACGAAAGCAAGGCCCAAAATCGCCGATTATCCCTTCACGACCCTCGTCCCCAATCTGGGGGTCGTTCGCCTGGGTGACGGGTCCGCGTACAGGATCGCGGACATCCCGGGCATCATCGAGGGGGCCCACAGGGGGCTCGGGCTCGGTCTTTCGTTTCTGCGCCATATCGAGCGCGTCAGGGCCGTTCTCTTCGTGCTCGACGCCACTCTTGACGATCTCGATTACAATATGGAGCTCCTCAGGTCCGAGCTCGATTCATACGGCGGGGGATTGACCTCAAAGCCGTACTATATCATCGTGAACAAGACAGACCTGATCGATAAATCCGCGCTTGCAGAGAAGATAAAAAAGCTGCATGACGCCAGGATTCTTACCATGTCCGCATTGACCGGTGAAAATATGGAAAGGCTTCCCGCAATACTTGAAAGCCTCATGGAGACAGGGCGTGCCGAGAAAAAACCTCATCAAACACGTTAAGAGGATCGTGGTCAAGGTCGGATCCTCATCCGTGACCGACGACAAGGGGGTCATCGCCGCCCGGAAGATATCCAAGATCGTCGACGACATCGTTCATCTGAGGGAGCGCGGACACCAGCTTGTCATTGTGTCGTCGGGCGCGATTGCGGCGGGTGCGGGCTTTCTCGGAAAGAACGTCAGAAACCTTACGATCCCTGAAAAGCAGGCCTTTGCCGCGGTCGGCCAGACCATTTTGATGAACGAATACCGGAGCAAGTTCGCCCGCAAGGGGCTGCACGTCGCCCAGATCCTCCTCACCGAGGACGACGTAAAGCACCGGACGCGCTTCACCAACGCAAGCCATACCCTCGAGGCCATTCTTCACCAGGGGATAATACCCGTCGTGAACGAAAACGACTCGGTTGCGGTGAACGAGATCAAGTTCGGGGACAACGACATCCTTTCCGCGCACGTGACCAGCCTGGTCAACGCCGAGCTCCTCATCCTCCTTTCCGACGTGGACGGCTTTTACCTGTACATGGACGACCCGGAGCCCGTGGACGAGGTGGAGCATATCACCGACGCCATCCTGAAGCGGGCGGGGGGCGCGGGCAGCTCCCTGGGTTCCGGAGGTATGCTGTCCAAAATAAGGGCGGCCGAGCTGGTCATGCGCTTCGGAGAGATGATGATCATCGCAAACGCACGGGAGAAAAACGTGCTGGTGAGGATCATGCAGGGCGAGAAGATCGGCACCCTGTTCATCGGCAGGAACAGCCACCTTCCCGGCAAGAAGAGATGGCTGGCCCTCAGGAAAACAAGCGGAATACTGGTACTTGACGACGGCGCGGTCCAGGCGGTCCGCATCGGAAAGAAATCCCTGCTTGCGTCCGGTATAACCGGGATCATCGGCGAGTTCGACATGGGGGACATCGTTGAGATCGCGGACGATCACAACAACAAGATAGGTAAGGGGATCGTAAACTACAGCTTCACGGAGCTCGGAAAGATTAAGGGGAAAAAGAGCTCCGAAATCAGGAAGATCCTCGGCGAGAACGTCTTCCGGGAGGTGATCCACAGGGACGACCTGATCGTGTATTGAACAAGCGGCGGGGGCTCATTTTTCGTAGAACCCGAGTATCGCCTTCACGAGCCCTTCAATGGTATGCACCTCCGCGACCGCTTCCACCCTGAATCCGAGCTCACGGGCCTTATCGGCCGTCACCGGCCCTATGGCCGCGCACGCGAGCGTCTTTTTTTGATCGGGGGCGTATCGCTGCAGTATCCTTTCGAAATTTTGGACCGTGGATGAGCTGGTGAAGGTCACGAGGTCGAGCTTTGAGCCGGATAGCGACTCCAGCACATTATTCCGATCCGACAGGTCTTCCTCTACGGTGCGGTAGATGACAAGGTCGTCCACTGTCTTCGCTCCCGCTTCCGTCAGGGCTACCGACAGGGTTTTCGGCGCAATATCGGCGCGGGGCAGGAGGAAGGATTTTCCGTCCACCTCTCCCATGCGTATGAGCGATTCCGCGATATCCCGGCTCACGTACTTTCCCGGAACAAGCTCCGGCCTCACCCCCATCCGCACGAGCTCCCCGGCGGTAGCGGGCCCGATTGCGCAAATTTTTGCGCCTGAAAGCTTCCGCGAATCAAATCCCATCTCGTACAGATACTTGAAAAAATACGATACGCCGTTCACCGAGGTGAAGACGATCCAGTCGTAGGCGGCAATTTTTTCGATGCACGCGCGCACGACCGTAGTGTCGTCCGGCGGCGCGATCCGTATGGCCGGGACCTCCACCACGTTGGCACCGAGCTCATCGAGCCTTGCCGAAAGGGCGGATGCCTGCTCCCTGGAGCGGGTGACGATGACTGTCTTGCCGAAAAGCGGCCTGGACTCATACCAGTTTATCCTTTCCCGCAGCGCCACGACCCCGCCTACCACGATTATGGAGGGCGGAACGATTTTTGCGTCACTGACCCTTTCCGTGATGTCCGCAAGGGTACCGGCGACCGTACGCTGGAGCGGGCCGCACCCGTTTTCAATGACCGCGGCTGGAGTGGACGGGGGCGCGCCGTGACGGACCAGCATCTCAATGATCAACGGAAGATTTTTCACGCCCATGAGGAAGACCAGGGTCTGCACTCCGGTCGCCAGCTTGTCCCATTTGATGTCGCTTTCCAGCTTGGCCGGGTCTTCGTGGCCGGTGATAAAAGCCACCGATGAGCTGTATCCGCGGTGGGTGACCGGAATGCCCGCGTACGCGGGAGCCGCGTACGCGGAGGATACGCCGGACACCACCTCGAAGGGTATGCCGCTCTCGGCCAGAAACAGGGCCTCCTCCCCTCCGCGGCCGAAGATGTAAGGATCGCCTCCCTTGAGCCGCACGACGCATTTATTCTCCCGCGCCTTTGAGACCATGAGCCTGTTGATGTCCTCCTGCTCCATGGTATGCGCGGCGCCGCTCTTTCCCACGTATATCCTCTCACATGCGGGCCGCGTGAATTCGTCCATTATCCGGGTGTTGACCAGGTTGTCGTACACGCACGCGTCGCAGCGCTCGAGCAGATCCCTGGCGCGCAGGGTGAGGAGGCCGGGATCGCCGGGTCCTGCGCCGACGAGGTAGACTGTTCCCTTATTCATGATGATCCTCGCGTCTCATCCGCATCTGTCCTTTCTATCTATTAATAAGCGTTTCACGTCACCCCCAATCGTATCATTCATCGATTAAACCGTTCAAGAATATTTTAGCCACTCCCGGCTCTGTTTCAGCTCGGTTCTGGTTCAAGCGGCATGTGCCGGTAAAAAAAGCAACGTCAGGAGCCGCCGTATACCGCCTTGAGTATGTCGCCCGCCCCGTCATCGAGGAGCTTACGCGCCAGGCTTTTACCCATCGTATTAAAGTTTTCCGGCGCGCCGGAAACGACGCCGCGGAAAACCGTGCCGCCGTCAAGGGAGGCCACCAGGCCTTCGAGCCTGAGCGCGCCTTTCGTGATCCCGGCCAGGGCCGCTATGGGGACCTGGCACCCGCCGCCGAGCTCGTAAAGGAAGGCCCTCTCGCACGAGACGGCGATGTTTGATTCCGGATGGTCGAGCGGGGAAACGATTTCCTGCATGAAGGGGTCCCCGTCCCGGATCTCAACGGCGAGCGCGGCCTGTCCCACCGCGGGCATGATGATATGCGCGGGCACCGTCTCGGCAGCCGCGTCCGAAATGCCGAGCCGCTCCAGGCCCGCGCGCGCGAGTATGACGCCGTCGATATGCGTGTTTGCGCGCATTTTCCTCAGGCGGGTCTCCACGTTGCCCCGTATGTCGAGGACCTCGAGCCCCGGGTTGTAGGCGAGAAGCTGCGCCTTTCTCCTCATGCTGCCGGTCGCGATCGCGCCCCCCTGCTTCAGGCCGGCCAGGCTTTTCCCCTGCCTGGAGATGAACACGTCGAGCGGATCGAGCCTCCTGGTGACCGCGCCGATCTTCAGACCCGCGGGAAGCTCTGTCGGCATGTCCTTCATGGAATGAACCGCCATGTCGACGCGCCCCGCGGCAAGCTCCCTCTCTATCTCCTTGGTGAACAATCCCTTGCCCCCGATCCTGGACAATGGGGCGTCCGGGATTTTGTCCCCCGTGGTTTTTATCGGGACCAGCTCGAGCCGAAGCCCGGGAAATGCCGCCTGCAGGGCCTCCCGCACCTGCCCCGTCTGGGCCAGGGCCAGCCTGCTTGCGCGCGTGCCGATGCGTATTTTTTTCATAGCAGAAACGCCATTGCATATAATGGAAACGCGATACGATTTGTAAAGCAATCTTCTTTGGAAAATAAACTCTGGCGTATATATGGAGCCTACTTGTGTTCCTCAAAATCCAAAGGAGGACATGAAAGCAAGTACTACCTCCCCCTAACCCCTCCCATCAAGGGAGGGGAATTCATATGAAAATTTGCCGGTACTTACGTTTTTGCTTGATATTGTCGCCGGCTCCTGTTTAGATATGTCGAGGATGCCGGTTCACGAGCATCATCCCGCGGATTTTCCCCTTTTACGGGCCTGTAAGGCATTCACGGCCCTTTTCAGGACAGTTCATGTTCACTGACTGCGGGACCCGGTCCCGCACCATTTACGAGACACTGAAATCATGTCAGAGAGGCCAAGCATATGACGTCAAATGCGAAAGCGTGCAAGGATGAACCGTATCCGTCAATCGGCGACTACGGGTTCATCTCAGACTGCCATTCATCCGCGCTGGTATCACATGTCGCCGCAATCATGGCGATCGCGCGCATGGAAAAGGCGTTATAAGCGGCCGTCCGTTTCATTTTCATAAGGCGTCAGAGGAAAAAGAGTTTATCATGCATTGCGAAAAGGCCGGGATGATTCTGCACCAAGGGGTTCCCATGGAATAGCGGCCCGGGTCTTGCTGGGGAATCCCTTGACGACAATCAACCGCAGCTCTCCCGCTTGACGAGAATCAAAAAAACCGGTAACTTATAAAAACAGTGCGGTCGCCGCAGTATCGCATACAGGGGCGACCGCCATGATCAAAAAGGAGCGTATAACATGAGTACGTATTACTTCAACAAGACGGTGGGTGGATCGTTTGAAGAGGCGGAGAGCAGGCTGAGGGCCGAGCTGAAAAAGGAGGGGTTCGGCGTTTTGACCGAGATCGACGTCAAGGAGACGATGAAGAAAAAGCTGGACGTCGATTTCCGGAGGTACAAGATACTCGGTGCGTGCAACCCGCCCTTCGCGCACAAGGCGCTGCAGGTCGAGGACAAGATCGGCACCATGCTCCCGTGCAACGTCATCATACAGGAGAAGGAGGGGGGAGGCGTCGAGGTGGCGGCTATCGACCCGGTCGCGTCCATGCAGGCGGTCGAAAACAGGGCGCTGGAGGATGTCGCGGTCAATGTCAGGGACAAATTGAAGACCGTGATCGAGCGTGTGTGAAAGATTGGATACATAACAGCAGGGGCGTCATCCGGGGGCTTCCCGCGCTTGTTTCACTCCTCTTCGTTTTTGCGTGCGGGACGATGGGAGAGCCTTTTAACGAAAAGGCCTGGAGCTTGAAGGTCGAGGGGGAAGACGCGAACATGCTCTACGCCCCTCATTACCGCAAGGGGCGGTATTTCAATCCATGGCTCCCCTCTGAAAACCGCGGCTTCGGGACGTTTTTGAAGTGGAGGCTGTTCGGCAAAAAGGGGAGCTATACCGATGAGGAGCGCGCATATCTTCCCTCCGTGGTCCCGGATCCACTCAGGAGGGTTGAGTCGCTGCACGGCAAAGACTACATACTCTGGGTGGGGCACGCGACCTTCCTCATGCGCATCAACGGGGAATACTGGCTCACGGACCCCGTGTTTTCGGACCGGGTCGTTATTCCGGAGCGGAAGACCCCGCCCGCATTTAGGGAATCCGTTCTGAAGAAGCTGGACGGCGCGGTGAATGTCATCATCTCCCACAACCACTATGACCACCTGGACGAGGAAAGCATCAGGCGGCTTCCTCCGGGGACCCGCTTTTATGTACCCATGGGGCTCGGCGGGCTGGTGCGCGGGATGGGCGCACTCGATGTGGTCGAGATGGACTGGTGGCAGGAAACCAGGAGCGCGAAGGGCTCGCGGCTCGTCTGCCTGCCGGCGCAGCATTGGTCGAGGCGCCTTTTCCAGGGAGTCAACAGGAGCCTGTGGGCGGGCTACATGATCGAGTCACCGAAAACGAGGGTCCTGTATGCGGGAGACAGCGGATATTTTATAGGATACCGTGAGATCGGCAGGCGCTTTCCCGGAATAGACTACGCGCTCATGCCGACCACCGCATACCGGCCGCGCTGGTTCATGCATTACGCGCACATGGACGTGCGGGAGGCGATTGAAGCCTTCCGCGATCTCGGCGCGCGGTACTTCATCCCCGCGCAGTGGGGCACCTTCCATCTCGGTGACGAGCCGCCCGGGTATCCGGCGCTCGATCTGCGCCGTGAGATCGCGAGGCAGGGCCTTGACGCGTCAAGGTTCCTCGTCATGGACATAGGCGGAATCGTCACCCTCGATGAAAAACGCTGAGCGATTCAGCTCAAGGGTCTTGTCGGCCGCGTTTCGCCCCTCTTGACCTGCATCAAGCAAATAATTTCTTGCCAAATATATCTTTTTTATATGGTATAGCCATAAAAATCGGAGTTAGCCCATGGAACAGAACGCGCAGCGGCCTCGCAGAATCAGGGGATCGGGCCTCGTACGGGAGCTTGTGGCCGAGACCGTGGTCGACAGGCGGAAGCTCATCATGCCCCATTTCGTACAGGAGGGCGAAGGTGTGCGCGAGCCGATCGAATCAATGCCCGGCATCGACCGGGTCTCCATCGACAATCTATTAAAAGACTGCGAAGCCGACCTTGCCGCGGGAATCGATAAGATACTTCTCTTCGGCATTCCGGAAAAAAAAGACGAGATCGCTTCGGAGGCGTACAGCAGAAACGGCGTCGTACAGAAGGCGATCAGGGAGATCAAGAAAAAGCTTCCGGACATCCTGATCATCACCGACGTGTGCCTGTGCGAGTATATGAGCCACGGCCACTGCGGCATAGTCAAGGGAAACAGGATACTGAACGACCCAACGCTCGAGCTCCTCGCCAGGACCGCCCTTTCCCACGCGGAATCAGGGGCCGATATGGTGGCCCCGTCCGACATGATGGACGGCAGGGTGGGGGCGATCAGGCGATCGCTCGAAGAAAACGGTTTTCACGACCTTCCGATACTGGCCTATTCGGCCAAATACGCGTCCGCCTTCTACGGGCCTTTCCGTGACGCGGCCTGCAGCGCGCCTCAGTTCGGCGACAGGAGCTCATATCAGATGGATTGCCGCAACGCCGTCGAGGCGGAAAAGGAGGTGCTCCTCGACATCGACGAGGGCGCGGACATCGTCATGGTCAAGCCCGCGCTCCCGTACCTTGACGTGATCTACCGGATCAAGAAGATCGCCGATACCCCCTTGTGCGCCTACAACGTAAGCGGCGAGTATTCCATGGTCAAGTCGATGACGCGCCTCGGCTGGGGGGACGAGGAGAGGCTGGTGAGGGAGATCATAACCTCTATATTCAGGGCCGGAGCGGACATGATAATATCCTACCACGCCCGTGACATCTTCACGCAGGGGTGGCTCCCGTAATGGAGACGGGGGAATCGCGACACCTGTACGAGGAGGCGGTCGGCCTGATGCCGGGCGGGGTGAGCTCGCCGGTGCGCGCCTTCAAGTCGGTCGGTGGCGAGCCGCTGTTCATCCGCAGAGGAAGCGGCGCGCGCATCCGGGACGAGGACGGCAATGAGTTCATCGACTACTGCATGTCATGGGGGCCGCTCATCCTGGGGCATGCGGACCCGGACGTGACCGCCGCGATCACTGAGGCGGCCGCGGACGGCACGAGCTTCGGCGCGCCGAACCGGTACGAGGTGGAGCTGGCGAAGCTCATCGCCGGGAGGTTCCCTTCCATCGAGATGCTCAGGTTCGTCAACTCGGGCACCGAGGCGGTCATGAGCGCGGTGCGCCTGGCCAGGGGTTTCACCGGCAGGGACAGGATCGTCAAATTCGATGGATGCTATCACGGGCATGCGGACCATCTGCTCGTGGCCGGCGGCTCGGGGCTCGCCACCCTCGGCACGCCCGATTCAGCAGGGGTCACGAAGGCGAACGCGCGCGACACCCTCGTCGTCCCTTACAACGATACGGATATTCTGGAAAAAACGTTTGAAAAAAACCGGAAGCGCATAGCTGCGGTTATTGTGGAGCCCGCGGCGTGCAACTTCGGGCTCATTCCTCCCGCGCCCGGCTTTCTCAAGGGGGTGCGCGCGCTCTGCGACGAGCACGGGTCGCTGCTCATATTCGACGAGGTGATCACCGGGCTGCGGCTGTCACGAGGGGGTGCGCAGGAATACTACGGCGTGAGGCCGGACATCACGACCCTGGGGAAGATCATCGGAGGCGGGCTGCCCGTGGGAGCGTACGGGGCCTCGCGCGCCATCATGAGCCGCGTCGCCCCATCCGGGCCGGTGTACCAGGCGGGCACACTGTCGGGTAACCCCCTTGCCATGGCCGCGGGTGTGGCCGTAATAAAAAAACTGGACAAAATCAATGTGTATGATATACTAATAAAAAAGAGGGATGTCCTGAAAAATTCGCTTGAACCTGCATTGGCTCGTTACTCAAATGGGATAAGGCTGGTGCAGCTTGAATCGATTTTCGCCCTCTATTTCACCGGACAGGACAGGATCGATTCAACGGACCGGGTAAGGGCCTGCGACATGAAGGCCTTTTCGAGGTTCCACCGTGAGATGCTGGAGAGGGGGATATATCTCCCTCCCTCCGGATACGAGGTGTGCTTTTTATCAACCGCGCATTCAGATTCAGACCTTGTGAAAACCGGCGAGGCGATCCGCGACTCTTTGGAAGCGGTATTCCGGAAATGAGATGGGATCATGAACAAGCGAGATGAAATATCCGAGATAATTCTTCTGGGCCTGAGCCACAAGACGGCCCCCCTGGAAATCAGGGAGAGGTTTTCCATTGAGGCCGAGGCCCTGAAGGATTTTTACCGGCGCGTGAAGGAGCTCGGCATCGAGGAGATAGTCTACCTCTCCACCTGCAACAGGGTGGAGGTCTATTTTACGGCCAAGGACGTCCACGAATCGATCAGAAAGCTCACACTCCTCCTGGAGGAGTATACCGGCCTCGATGGGGAGGTCTTTTCCAAATACGCGTATATAAAGCACTCCCGTGACGCGGTCCTTCATCTTCTCACCGTTGCCTCCTCACTCGATTCCATGATCATCGGTGAGAACGAGATACTCGGACAGGTCAAACAGGCGTACCGCGATTCAGTGCACCACAAGAACAGCGGCGTCATACTCAACAGGCTCTTCCATCAATCGTTCAACACCGCCAAAAAGGTGCGGACCAGGACCGCGATATCCCAGAACCCGCTCTCGATCGCCTATATCGCGGTCGAGCAGGCGAGAAAGCTCTTCAACGGCGACCTCTCGAACCGGAAGGCGCTTCTTGTCGGGGCGGGTGAGATGGGCGAGCTCATTCTCCGGTATCTCAGCAAAAACGGCGTGTGCGAGATCACGGTCGCGAACCGGTCGGTGAACAACGCGGAGGCGGTGGCCGAAAAGATCGACCGATGCGTCCGCGTCATACCCCTGGACGATATCTGCGCTCAGGCGTCCGGGGCGGACATCATCATCACCTCGGCCGCCTGCCACGACCACCTGATCGACCGGGCCATGGCAGAGTCGATCGCCGCGCGCAGGGAAGGGGCTTTGCTCTGCATCATCGACATCGCGGTCCCGCGCAACGTGGATCCGGCCGTTGCCGGGATCCCCTCGGTGAGCCTGATCAACATCGACGACTTAAAAATAGTAGCGGACGAAAACCTGAAAAACCGCCGCAACGAGGCGGAGTCAGCCATGCAGATAGTCCGCGAGGACGCCGCAGATCTGCTCGAATGGTACGAGGGCCTGGAGATCGTGCCGGTGATCGTGCGCATGCAGGACATCTTCGACAGGATCCGCGAGCAGGAGCTCGACAAATACCGGAGGCGCCAGTTCAAGCACCTCTGTGATGAGGACCTTCAGCTCATCGACGATCTGACGAAGCAGATTCTCTCGAAAATACTGCACAACCCGATCATGGCGATCAAAGAGTACAAGGCCTCCCACGCAGACGGCTATCATACGAAAGAGGAGATACGGGTGAAGATCAAAACCCTCGAGGAACTCTTCAGACCATGAACACGAAACACGTCCCGCGCCTGATTTTTTGGGAGCTAACCACACAGTGCAATCTCAGCTGCATCCACTGCAGGGCCGAATCCGGAGCGAACCGGCCCGAGCGCGAGCTCTCCCTGCATGAGATCCGCGGCGTAATCGACGACATAGTTTCCGAGTACCGTCCGATCCTGGTATTGACCGGCGGCGAGCCGCTTTACCGGGAGGATGTCTACGACATCGCCTCGTACGCCTCGGGCAGGGGCCTCACGGTCGCGCTCGCCACCAACGGCACCCTCATCGACGGCCGCGCCGCCGCGCAAATACGGAAATCCGGCATCGGGCGGGTGAGCATTTCCATCGACGGGATGGATTCCCGCTCGCACGACGGCTTTCGCGGAATACCGGGCTCATTTGACAGGGCTCTGCATGGCATTGCGTTTCTCAGGCGGGAGGAGGTGCCTTTCCAGATCAACACCACCGTGACCAGAAGGAACGCGGACGAGATCGCGGGAATCCTTGACCTGGCCGAGTCCCTGGGCGCGCGCGCCCTGCACCTCTTCATGCTGGTCCCGGTCGGGTGCGGGGTTGAGATCGCGGAATCGGAGATGATCACCGCCGAGAAATACGAACAGGTGCTCAACTGGTTTTACGACAGATCGAAGACGACCGGGCTCGAGCTCAAGGCCACCTGCGCCCCGCACTACTACCGCATACTCCGCCAGCGCGCCCGGGAGGAGGGAAGGGACGTCACCTTCGAGACCCACGGAATGGCGGCGGTGACCAGGGGGTGCCTCGCCGGCACCGGCGTCTGCTTCATTTCCCACAGGGGCGAGGTGCAGCCGTGCGGATACCTGCCGGTTTCCGCGGGGAACGTGCTGAAGACGCCCTTCCGGGAGATATGGAAGGGATCCCCGTTATTCGAGTCGCTGCGGGATCCGGACAGGCTCGGCGGGGCGTGCGGGGCGTGCGAGTACAGAATGATCTGCGGCGGGTGCAGGGCGCGCGCCTTTTACGCGACCGGCGACTACCTTTCGGAAGAGCCCTGCTGCGCATACACCCCTGCGGGGATGAGGCCTTGATGGTTTTCACCGGTCTTGAACAGTCCGTATTGAACCGCGTACAGCACGACTTTCCCCTCGTGCGTGATCCCTTCACGGAGATGTCGCGGGAGCTCTCCCTTCACGAGGACGAGTTCCTGACCTGCGTCCGCTCCCTGAAAGCCGGGGGCGTCATACGGAACATATCGGGCATCTTCAATGCCGACCGTCTCGGCTATGTCACGGTGCTGTGCGCGTTCCAGGTCGGCGATGACGATATTGACGATGCGGTACGCACGATCAACGCCCACCCGGGGGTCAGCCATAACTACCTCAGAAAACACCGGTATAATCTCTGGTTCACGCTCACCTCGGAATCCGATGAGAAGCTGAAAAAGTCGGTCCGCTTTCTGCGCGAAAAAACCCGCGCCGCCGATCATCTCCTGTTTAAAAACGAGCGGCTTCTGAAGATAGGCCTGATCCTGCACGTCGGCGGGGACGAACTGCCGGATGATGCCCGATCACCCGCACCGTCCTCCCAAAACGATCCGGGATACACGCCCCTGTCGGACGGGGAAAGAGAGACGATCCGCCTTCTCCAGCACGATCTGCCACTCGAGCCCTTTCCCTTCGCGCGTCTCCTCTCCACGGACGCCGGGAGCCTGGACGAGGATTCGTTCCTCGATCATTCGCGTGCGTTAAGGGAGAAGCGCGTATTGCGCAGGTATTGCGCGGTCATGCGCCACAACAAGGCGGGTTTCACCTCGAACGCGATGACCGTGTGGAAGCCGGCCGGTGATACGGACTTGGACCGGATCGCCCGGATATTTTACGCGCGCCCCTCGATATCCCACCTGTACCTGAGGAGCGCGTATCCGGGGGAGTGGGAGTACCCCCTCTTTGCCATGATTCATGCCCGATCCGACGGCGAGCTCGATGAAATCATACGCGGGCTGGCCCGCGAATCCGGCCTCGGCAAGTACCAGGTTCTCCCCACGCTTAGGGAATTCAAGAAGGAGCGGGTGACCTATTTTTCGCCTCGCTTCAGGGAATGGGAGGCGGAGGCGGGGATATGATCGACATCGGAAAGCTTTTATGCGGCGGCAGTTCGACCGGCGACGCGCTCCGCTACGGCACCGACGCAGGGCCCGACTCACACGGCAACAGGCCCCTTGATCGCGCGGAAAGCGCGGGAACGCGCAGGCCGATCGTGGTCTGGAGCACCACCAGAAGCTGCAACCTGAACTGCGTGCACTGCTACACCGACTCCTCCAACAGGGCGTATTCGGGCGAGATGACCACGGACGAGGGCTTTTCCCTCATCGACGACCTGGCGGATTTCAAGGTTCCTTCCCTTCTCTTTTCCGGGGGCGAGCCGCTCATGCGCAGGGACATCTTTCGGCTCATCGAGCGGGCGGCTGAAAGGGACATACGGCCGGTGCTTTCCACGAACGGTACCCTCATCGACGCGCAGACCGCGCGGAACATACGGAACGCCGGGATCGTGTACGTCGGCATAAGCCTCGACGGCATCGGTGAGGTGAACGACCGGTTCCGCGGGACAAAGGGCGCGTTTTCCCGCGCGATGAAAGGGTTTGAGAACTGCGCGGCATCGGGCCAGAGGGTGGGCCTGCGCCTCACCCTGACGAAGAGGAATTACGAAGACCTGGACCGGATTTTCGACTTTATCGAAAAAGAGGGGATCAACCGGGCCTGCTTCTATCACCTGGTCTATTCGGGAAGGGGAGGGGAGATGTTCTCGGACGATCTGGCCCACCGGCAGGCGCGCGGTGCCATGGACACGATCTTCACGCGCACGCGGGATTTTTTCGACCGGGGTATGGACATCAACATCCTTACCGTGGATAATCACGCAGACGGCGTATACCTCTATCTAAAACTCAGGGAAACCGACGCGCGCCGGGCCCTCGATGTGCGCCGACTCCTTGAGTGGAACGGCGGAGGCGCGTATTCGACAGGCGTCGGCATCGCCAACGTCGATTTTTTCGGAGAGGTGCACCCCGACCAGTTCTGGCAGGATTATTCATTCGGGAACGTGCGGAAGCGCGTCTTCGGGGAGATATGGACGGACGAGAGCGACCCCCTGATGGCAGGCCTGAAGCATAAGGCCGACCGCATAAAGGGAAGGTGCAGGCTCTGCGGTTATCGTGGAATGTGTACCGGGTCCATGAGGGTGAGGGCCCTGAGGACATACGGAGATCCATGGGCGCCTGATCCTCAGTGTTATCTCACGGACGAGGAAATAGGATTGGACGGTGACAAGTTGAAAGAACTGATCGCGTCCGGCCAGAATTACGCGATGCCTGAAGAGTTGGCGCGATAGATGAAGCCGTATCCTGTCATGCTGAGGATCTCTGGAAAGAGGGTGATAGTTATCGGCGGGGGACGCGTCGCCCTGCGTAAAATCAGGGACCTGATGGAATGCGGGGCCCTGGTGAGGGTCATCGCGCCGCAGGTGCATGAGTCCGTGCACGAGCTCGCCGCAAGATACCCGGATAAAATCGAGATCGTCAACCGCGCGTACGAGCGCGGCGATTGCGAGGGCGCGTTCCTCGTGTTCTCGGCTACGGGCGATGAACGCGTCAGCAGGGAGGTGTTTCAGGAGGCGGAAGCGCGCAACATATTTATCAACGCGGTCGACGACCCGCGGCACTGCACGTTTTTCGTGCCCTCATGGTCCGACACGAAAGGAATCATCGTCGCGGTTTCCACAAGCGGAGTATCTCCGGCTCTTGCCGCACGCATACGCCGCGATGTGGAGCGCGCGCTCCCCGATTCCATGGGGGAAGCGCTTGTAGCGCTTGAAAAAACGCGCAATCTATTAAAGAGCGATCCGGATTTCAAAACCCTGAACGCCGGCCAGAGGGGCCGGGTGCTCACGCGGATCGTCGGCGATGACGACCTGCTTGCAGAGCTGGTGAAATGTTATGTAAATGATTCGCTGAAATGTTTTATTAAAGAATTGCTGTCGGATGACCCTCCATCTGCCACCGGTCTGGCAACTTGACTTGTGATTTATAGTTATGTGATCGCCTGAATGCGCCGAATGCCGCCGCTACTCCTCGTTTCTTTTCGGCCTGGCGATATTTACGCGGATGTTTCTTCCCATGACGTCCGCTCCATTGAGCTTCTGGATCGCGCTGTCCGCGTCATCATCCTTCATCATCTCAATGAATCCGAATCCCTTCGATTTTCCCGAATCGGGATACCTGATGATTTTTACGGAAGTAACCTCGCCGTGCTGCTGGAAAAGCTCGCGCAGGGTGTCATCCGTCATCTGGTATGAAAGGTTGCCCGCATAGATTTGTTTAGCCATAGATCACCTCGAAAAAATTTTTATACTTATCATGATCCCCCTGAGGCAGAAACCATGTACAAGTCGATCGCTGTTAGTTGTTAATAATATTATTGTGTGGAATTGATTTTCATGCGCTCCCTCCCACGCCGTTGATGGCTGTGCACGCATATGGTAATTTTGTTATTATAGGCTATGGAATTAACTCGTGATTTTTATATCTCTGGCATTACGTAAGATGTCGTATAGGGGGGAAATTCGGACAATCGGGCATCGATAAAACTTCTCTCATCTGCTTTTCTCATCTTATTCCGGTGTCGACGATGAACAAATATAATCCCTAATCCCCTTGTTCTAACCCTAGTCATTATCATACCTGAGGATTATCTGTAAAACTACTGGTAAACTCCCGCAGGCCCGAATACATATACTGCCCGCTTTTTGAATACCATAGACCACGCACGAATATAAGTCAAGAATCTTTTTTCATAATATTTTGCAAATACCTTGTTTTCGGAAAAAGGACGTAAGCAAGCTGGACGCGCCTGCCGAGTATATATTATGGCTGTCATTCCTGAAGATAAAAGATTTACGAGGGATCACGTCTGGATTGAAATGGACGACGAGTTTGCGGGCAGGTGCGGGATAACCGATTACATTCTGGAAAAGATCGATGCAGTCGTGTATGTCGATTTCCCGGACATAAATCTGAAAATCAAGATGTATGAAAAAGTGTGCTTCGTCGAATCGGACGCGGATATATTCTACCTCAACTCTCCCGTTTCAGGCAGGATCGTGGGGGTGAACATGGGGCTGGAGAATGATCCCGACCTGGTCAACAGGGAGCCGATGGGTGAAGGATGGATATTTAAGCTCGAGGTAAAGGAGCCGACTGAATTCGCCGAATTGATGGATGAGCATTCGTACCGTGATTATATCGAATATGGGGGCGATGCGCGTGATATGCATTGAACCTTGAGATCGGGCCCTTTGCGGGCGATTTTAATTCTTCGGATAAAATGGACTTGATTTTTAAGCGCAGTTTTTATAATATAACACCGGTTGTGAGTTTCGTGCGCCAATCCTTGCGCATCGTTCAATCGGCCGGTTTAGAAATTTAGAAAAGATTACCTTAACGAAGGGAGCGGATTATGAGGCTTGACGTGCTGATCCAAAACGTGTTCTATCTGTTCATATTCGCAGTCGTGCTCGAGGTGGCGATCATGGCGGTTTTTTCCATGACGCTGCTGCGCGATGTCTCGGAAAACAGATCGGTGAAGATCGCCCGCGATGTGATCGTGATCATTCTCGCCTGGATGATATGCTATAAATCGAACCTGTTCAACCTATTCCATGGCACCGGCATCACTTTGGTGGGTGCACGATGGTACCGGCTCGATGTCATCATCAGCGCCTTGGTGCTGGCCGGCTTCACCAATATCGTGAGCCATCTGTTCGACAGGCTGAAGCGCGGGTGACTGCAACTTCCGATAAGATATATTATGTCTCATTAAGAAATTTATGACCGGTTTATTCTCGGCCGGACGCTATTAGCGGTCCGAGCATCACGGTTTCGGACAAATCATCTTCCCGACATTAGCTGCTCACTCAAC
>CAZHAD010000034.1:26076-32305 GCA_964529965.1 uncultured Leptospirales bacterium
GAGCATGCCGCGATCCCTTCCCCCCTTCCGGTGAAGCCCAGGCCCTCGGTGGTCTTTCCCTTGATTCCTATCCTGGAGGCATCCATGTCGAGCGCGCGCGCGATATTCGCTTTCATGTCCTCCACATGGGGCGCGACTCTGGGCTCCTGGCATATTATCACCGAATCGATATTGAGTATCGTAACGTTGAGGGGTTTCAGATGCCACGAGAGCGTGCGCAGCAGTTCTATGCTGCTGATATTCCTGTACCGTTCGTCCGTGTCGGGGAACATCCGTCCGATGTCCCCCATCCCTGCTGCGCCGAGTATTGAATCGATGATCGAATGGACGAGCACGTCCGCATCGGAGTGCCCCTGGAGGCCGAACTTGTGGTCGATTTTTTTACCGCCGAGGGTAAGGCTTCGACCCGTTACAAAGGGATGCACGTCAAAGCCGTTTCCGATCCTAAGGCGGTCCATCCGGGTTTACATCTCGAATACGTCGGAAAGGGAGCTCAATTTTAAGACGCTGAGTACTTTGGAGCTGACTTTTTTTATGTTGAGGTTCTTTCCCTTTTTCTTCTGCAGCTTCAGGAGGCTGATCAGGACTCCCACCCCGGAGGAATCAATATAATCAACCTGGGAAAGATCAATCTCGATGTCTTTGTCTATATTGTGGCCGATCTCAAACAGTTTTTCCTTGAAATTCTTTATGCTCATCATCTCAATGTCGCCGTCGACAGAGATATGAACGGCATCGCTGTCTTCTTTTATTTGAATATCCATCGAATCCCCCCAAGGATATAAGTTACAATAGCTATTCAATATACATAAGTCAAACATAAATTTTTCCGCGGTCCTTAAATTTTATCACAACGCGCTCACCTCGTCCCGGCACGCCGGGATGGGGTGTGTATTTTATTATCGGATCAGCGCACACCTTGTTCATGCCGGTTTTTTTAATTGAACGCGTTCAGCGATAACTTCGGCATCCGGGAGGTGATTCAACAGTCATTTTTTATCACAGCGCGCCTGAAAACCCCGCTATCCTTCATGAGGCGGGTGCTCTGAAAATTTAATGTCGACGAGTATCATCCGCGGACGCACGAACCCATTGTACTCGTTATTCTCAAGCCTGTACTTCACGTCGAGGGGCCTGCCGTCCGTGAAATGGTCCTTCATGATCCGGCCCATCCCCCACCCCACCGCGCTCAGGTGATTTCCTTCCGATATCATATATCTTCCATGATCGTTTCCGAACATGGTAAACGATTCGAACCTGATATTGCGCGATAAAAATACCGGTTCCTCATTCCCGCACCCGAACGGCTCCAGTATGCCGAGCTGCGTGATCAGGTCCGCAGTGATGCAGTCGACGCCGAGCTCGCAGTCGGCCGCAATTTCACCAGACGCCTGAAGGGTGACTGAGGAATCCGCAAGAGAATCCTCGATTATTGAGATGATTCCGTCTATCTCGCAGGCCCTTGCGGTAAAGCCGAACGCCCTCTCATGCCCTCCGATCCTTTCAAACCGTCCGCTGAAGCGCCTGACGTGCGAAAAAAAATCGACCTCTTCCCTGACCCTGCCCGAACCTTTAACGATTCCGTCCTTGCCCGGCATCACCACGAGGATCACGGGCTTGCCCGTGCGGTCGGCGATGCGGTTTGCCAGCAATCCGGCGAATCCCTCGGGGATCTCGTCGGTCTTGATATACAGGAGCTTTCCGCGGGAATCGATTTTTCCGGTGTCGAGGTCTTCCAGTATCCTTGAGGAGAGCCGGTGCACCGTCTTTTTTCTGTCTTCATTCAGCGCGCTGATCTCGGTTATGATCGACCGGAGGACGGCAGGGTCCCTCTCGATGAAGAAATCGACGGAAAGACCGGTCTTGCCGAGCCTCCCCGGTGTGTTAAGAAGCGGGGCGATTCCCCATCCTATCGTCTTTGAGTCAAGGGCCGAGTCCGGATACAGGATCGAAATGGAGGGATGCCTCGCACGGTTGAGCGCCTCGATGCCGAATTTCGCGAGGATCCTGTTTTCGTCTACCAGGGGCACCATGTCGGCGATGCTGCCGATTGACACGAGCCCGAGGACGTCCTGGACGAACCCGTGGATCTTGTCCGGCGCGAGCAGGTGGGTTTGTAAAAAAATCGAGTTCAGGCTCCCGATCAAAGCATCCCGGTGCCTCGGCCGCATTGCAAGCCTGGCGCGTATTCCCTGCAGGGATGAATCTTTGCATTTGAGAACACCCCCGATGAATCCGCAGAAGTCGAACGCCCCTTCCCCGCCGCGGCCAAGTCCGACGATCCCGTCCGCGTCACCCGCCTCGTGCAGCAGGATGATCGGAGCCTCTTCCTCCGAAGCGATGAGCTCCCTGACCCGGTCCGCCCCTCCAGCGGTCATGACGCGCTCGACCATGCAGTTACGTATGTGGGACACGAAATACCGCCCGTCCTCTTGTGTGATGATATGGAAGAGCCTGTTAAACGAGGGAAGATAGCTTAAAAGGAATGCATGGCATATCTTGAAGGCGATCCCCACTCCCGCGAGGAGCTTAAAGGGATAATCGCTTTCGCGGATCTTCGGGTTTATGATGATTGCGTCAGGCAGGTCCGCGTCCTGCTCATGGTGGTCTGACACGATCACGTCGATTCCAAGGGACCTTGCGTACTCGATCTCCCGGACGTCCCTGATCCCGGAATCCACGGTAAGCAGCAGGGTGACCCCGTTTTCCCCGAACTCGTCGATGATCTCCCGCGTCATGCCGTATGTCTCGTCGTTCTTCAGATACCTGATGAACGGGGACATTTCCATGCGCGAGAAAAGCTCGTGGAAGACCGCCAGGCCGGTGATCCCGTCGAGGTCCGAGTCCGCGAAAATTCCGATCTGCTCGCCCGACCCGACCGCGGCACGCAACCTACGCACCGCATCGAACATTCCGGGCATGAGGAACGGGCTGTGCAGGTCGGACAGCGAGGAGTGGAGAAACCTGTCTATTTTTTCAGGCGAGTCATATCCCCTGGCGTGCAGAATCCGGACCAGCATAGAATCAAGTCCGAAAAGCCCGGCGTGCTCCGTCACCTCACCGTGGTTTTGGCCCGGTATGGCGCTTCCAGCCTCCATCCCGCTACCGGACCGCCTTTTTGGCGAGGTAATCGGCCTTTTCGTTAAGGCTCCGGGGAACGTGCTCAAGTTTGAATGAGCGTATCTTCCGGGCCAGTGCGGACGCCTGGTCGTACAGCTTCCTGATCTGCTCGTTCTTGACCTTGTATTCGCCGCTCATCTGTTTGACGATGAGCTCGGAATCGGTGCGGATTTTCAACGCGTTGGTTTTAAAATAGAGGGCGATTTTAAGGGCCCTGATCAGGGCCGTGTATTCCGCGAAATTGTTCGTGCGCCTTCCGATGTACGCCGATATCTTGCCCACCTGCCGTCCGTCCTGGTCAGCGATCACGATGCCGATCCCCGCAGGGCCCGGGTTGCCGCTTGAGGCGCCGTCGACGTAGATAGTGAGCGAGGAATTGAGCGGTATCGTCGTCAGCTCCGCTCCGTTGAAAATATCGGCCGATGGGTCGTCGTCATCCGCGGCCCGGCCTTCGCCGTTTGAAGTCCCTGCGGTTTTTTTTATGATGATTTTTTTCCGGGCCATCGGCTTTTCATGCCTGTTTATCATTTCCCGAGCTTCCTCGATGACCTCTACGACGTCAGGGGCGGAGCAATGGGCAAGCTCGGCGATCTTTTCAAGGGATTTTCCCTCCGCGATCAGCTTCAAGACCCTGTCGATGCTTAAAAGCATGTATTCAATCCTTTATGACACGAAGCCGCACGAAAGTATCGCCTGCGACTCTGTGTCTATATATCGTTCTATTTCGAGCATGGTAACAAACAGGGCTGCATTCGCGTCCACCATTATTTATATATGAACCTTCCGCAGTTGGTGCAGTTGCCCACTGTGCCGCTGTCAGAGACCTCTATGGCCAGGGAGGCCGGAATCGTGAAATTACAGTACCCGCATATCTCGCCATCAACCTTCGCGATCGCCGTCCCGTCCTTTGACTGCAGCATTTTTATAAATCTCGACCGGTATGCCGGGGAAATTCGTTCGATTGACCCGTTGAATGTTTCCTCGTTTTCCCTGGCGTTCCGCTCCTGGGAAGTGATATCCGCGGTCAGCATGCGGCGTTTTTCAGAAAACTGGTTTTCCTTCGCCATGAGCACGCGCTCCAGCTCGGCATGATCCTTCTCCTTTTCATCGAGACGGTCGATAAGGGCCAGAATCTTTTCCTCAAGCCCTCCGATTTCGAATTTCAGCACGTCGATTTCCTTTTCCAGTGCCTTGAGCTCCTTCTGGGTGTGGATGATCTTTTTCCGCTCTTCGAGCTTTTTGATCCGGCCGTCCTTGTCGTCAAGGTCGAGCTCATGGCGCCTGATTGTGGATTTCAACTCCTTGATTTCGCCTGCGAGGCCGGTGAGGTTTTTCCTGAATCCGGACAGCTCATTCTCGAATTCTCTTATAATCTTTTCGCATTGTTCGATTTTGTTTTTCGCCGACAGCATCGCGTGCCAGTATCCCTGAAGCTCGATCATGATTTTTATATCGTCGTTCATGTCCGTCGTGAAACTCTGAAAGGAGTGTTGTATTTAGCCGGCATTATTTTATGCTGCCCCCGGCATTAAATTTTGTCAAGCAGTCGCCGGTTTGACAATGGAAAAAAACCTTGTTTTAAGATATTACGATCGGCAGTCATTATTCTGAAAATTTTTTTCATACGATCAGCATGGCGTCGCCGTATGAAAAAAAGCGGTACCGCTTTTCCACCGCCTCGCGGTACGCCTTCATGATCATGTCATATCCCGCGAACGCGGCTGCCAGCATCAGCAGAGTGGACCGGGGCGTGTGGAAATTGGTTATCAGAGAGTCCGCCGATTCTACTGTTTTCGGAGGATAGAGGAAAAGATCGGTATCGCCGGATCCGGGCGTGTTTTTCCCGTCTTCATGCGTTGTTTCCAGGACCCTGAGCGCGGTGGTGCCGACCGCGATGATCCTGGCTCCCGCGTCCCTCGCGCGGTTGATTGAGCGCGCCGACTCTTCGCTCAAGGTGTAACGCTCGCGGTGCATTGAATGGTCCTGTATGCGGTGCGTTCTAACCGGCCGGAAGGTGCCCCATGACACATCGAGCGTGACGAAGGCCGCATCGGTCCCGGCGGCTCTGACCCTTTCCATGAGCCCTTCGGTGAAATGGAGGCCTGCGGTCGGGGAAGCGGCCGCCCTTCCCTGCCGGGCATACACCGTCTGGTAGCGTTCCGCATCAAGGGCAGAGGCCTTCCTCCTGATGTAGGGGGGAAGCGCGATTTCGCCGATCGAGGAAAGCACTGCTTCGGTAAGGACCGCGTCCGGCTCGATCTCCAGGAGATCCGAGTCCCGCTTTTTCACCATGAAGCGAATCGAGCCGTTTTTGAGCGGGACGAGGATTTCACCGGGCCTGATCCGCCTCGTCCGGTTGCTTGCAGCGAGCCACACCCGGTCGCCGACCTGCCGCACAAGAAGTATTTCGACGATCCCTCCCGATGCCCTTGCGCACGTGATCCTCGCCGGGATCACCCTGGCATCGTTGAACACCAGCAGGTCTCCCCGCCTCAGGAACTCGTGCAAATGGGAGAAGCGGGTATGAAGATACGTTCCGTTCCTTCTGTCCAGAACGAACAGCCGGGAGGCGTCCCTTGTCTCGGCCGGATACTGGGCGATCAGGTCCTCGGGCAGGTCGAAGTCGAAATCCTCAAGGGTGTATTGCTTTTTTTGCATGCCAGAGAGATTGAAGTAGATATACGGATTCCATGTCCAGCAGAAACTTGAAGGCTGGGAGATGTTTTGTTAAGTGGTGTACTAATTAAGCATATCTACTTTGCCATTGCAAGTGAAGTATTCTCATTTTTTAATTATTGTGAGATTGCTTCGTCGCTGGCGCTCCTCGCAATGACAATTTTGGGCTGTCATCGCGAGCATAGTAAAGCGATCTCCCCGTGAATGTTTCAAAGTATGAATGTATGAATGTGAGAAATTACCTTCACACCTTTACACACACACCTTTACACATTTTCACATTTCGCATGCCTTCGTCGCGGTGTTATCCTGAGCCCGTCGAAGGACTTCTCGCAATGACAGTTCTTGGCTGTCATCGCGAACACAGGGAAGCGATCTCTATCCCCTCGGATGGTGCTTCTTGTGGATCTCCTGGAGCTTCTTTTTCGCCAGA
>CAZHAD010000035.1:0-22423 GCA_964529965.1 uncultured Leptospirales bacterium
GATAATGAAACATCGCGATGACGACATTGGGGTTTGTAATCGTCCTCTGATGCAGGTGACGAGGGACTCGAACCCCCAACCTGCGGTTTTGGAGACCGCTGCTCTACCATTGAGCTAGTCACCTATGTGAAGCTTTTGAACAGTCTAAAAAGATGATCTTCCTAAAATAACTCCGCGCACGTTTCATGCTTTCCCCTTTTCACGCCCTTAAAAAAGAAACATATTCCAAAGCATGTGGCTTCACTCTTTGGCACCCCCTCTCCTTTTTTCATTTTTTAATGGGAGAGGGGGCCGGGGGGTGAGGTCGCCTTTAGGCTGCGCGGAAATATCACATGATTTCAGGCTGCCTCTAGTCACGCTTTTATAAGAAGAGGCACGTTGAATTCGTCAAGAATTTTATTTAATAGTACTCGTTCGCGCCCGGGTCCTCGAACAGGTACTTCTGGCTGTCGTCGCAGGTTTCGCCCAGCTCGCACGGGTAGTTGCCGTTGAAGCAGGCGCAGCAGAACTGCATCTCGGGGGAGTCGATCGCCTGGAGCAGTGTGTCCACGGTCATGTACTCGATCGAGTCGACCCTGATGTATTTCCGTATCTCCTCGATGGTGTGCGTGGCCGCGATGAGCTCCTTGCGCGTGGGGATGTCGATCCCGTAGAAGCAGGGGAAGGTCGTGGGCGGCGCGGATATGCGCACGTGGATCTCGGCCGCGCCAGCGACTCGGAACATCTTGATGATCTTTCGCATGGTGGTCCCCCGCATGATGGAGTCGTCCACCACCACGATTTTCTTTCCCTCGACGGTCGAGCGCACCACGTTGTACTTGATCTTGGCGCCGAAGTCGCGGATCTTCTGCGAGGGCTCGATGAAGGTGCGGCCGATGTAGTGGCTCCGTATCAGGCCCATCTCGTAGGGAATGCCCGCCTCCTGCGCGTACCCGATGGCCGCGCACACGGACGAGTCGGGTATGGGCACCACGATGTCGGCATCCACCGGGGACCGGCGCGCGAGCATGCGCCCGAGCTTTATCCGCATCTCGTACACCGACTTGCCGAAGATGATGCTGTCGGGCCGTGAGAAGTAGATGTACTCGAACACGCACAGGGACTGGTTTTTCTTCTCGAAGGGGCGGCATGACTTGACGCCCGCGGTGGATATCTCCACGAGCTCTCCCGGCTCGATTTCCCTCTCGTACTTCGCGTCGATGATGTCGAAGGCGCAGGTCTCGGACGCGACCACGTACGTTTTGTCGTTGAGCTTTCCCAGCACGAGGGGCCTGAACCCGTACGGATCGCGCACCGCGTAGATCTTGTCCCTGTTCATGATCAGGAGGGAGTAGGCGCCGCGCACCTGCTTCAGGGCGAAGATGAGCGCATCCATGAAGCTCTCCAGCCCGGACTTGGCCATCAGGTGCACGATGACCTCGGAGTCGATCGTGGTCTGAAAGATGTGGCCCCTCTTCTCCAGGTCGTGCCTGAGCGCACCCGCGTTGGTCAGGTTGCCGTTGTGGGCGAGCACGACCGGCCCCAGGACCGAGTCGGACCTGAAGGGCTGCGCGTTTCGCAGGAAGGACGAACCGGTGGTGGAATACCGGTTGTGCCCGATGGCGAGGTAGCCCTGCAGGTTGTTGATGTGCTCGCGGGTGAACACGTCGTTCACCTTGCCCATGCCCGCGTACCGGTAGATGTGGTGCCCGTCCGACGACGCGATGCCGGAGGATTCCTGGCCCCGGTGCTGGAGCATGTAGAGGCCGAGATAGGTGAGGTTCGCGGCCCTTGCGTTGCCGTAAACTCCCACTATCCCGCATTCGTCTTTCGGCTTCAGGCGTGCGTCCGGGGCGGGCGGTATTGATTTCATGCTGAACATAGTGCGCACATGAATTACGTGGACACGTTGTGTCCCCGTATCATTTATGTAAAGTATTTTTAAAAATTGATACTATGAAGTAAAAATTTGTATAGGTAAAAATATTTAATCGTCATCGACTTCAGGACGGCGCGTTCCGATAGTTATCGGCGGCCGGATGGCGTGAAGCACTTTTTTTTCGTACTCAGGGGGCGTCATCGTCTCATCCGTAGGTAGGGGAGCGGTGCTCGAGGACTAGAGTGTAAATTCAATGAGCGGCGGCAGGTATTCCTCGGGCGGATCGAATCCCAGAAGGAGGAGGAGGGTGGAGGCCACGTTGGCGATGCCGGGCTTCTCTTTGAGACCGGCGAGCCGGTATTCGTGCTTTGAATCCGGGTCATGGATGATGAACGGGACGGGATTCAGGGAATGTGAGGTCTTTTTACGCGGCAAGCCGGTCTTGTCGTCGCGCTCGACCTCGCCGGTCTTTTTGTTCACCTCGAACATGTCTTCGATGTTACCGTGGTCTGCGGTGATGACGGCGATGCCGGAGGAGCGGTCGACCGCCTCCACCAGCCTCCTCATGCACAGGTCCACGGTCTCGGCGGCGACCACCGAGGCCTCCAGGTCGCCGGTGTGGCCCACCATGTCGCCGTTCGGGAAATTGAGCCTCAGGAAACCGTACCTGCCGCTTTCCATCGCCTCGATGACGGTGTCGGTGATCTCCGCGGCCTTCATCCATGGCCGCAGGTTGAACTCGACCTTGTCCGACGGGATCTCCACGTATATCTCCTTTGCCTCGTCGAATTTTCCGCTCCGGTTGCCGTTCCAGAAATAGGTCACGTGCCCGAATTTCTGCGTCTCTGATATCGCGTACTGGAGCACGTCCGAGTGCGTCAGGTATTCGCTCACGGTCCGGTCGATGTTGGGCGGAGACACCAGATAGTTCTTCGGAATCTTGAGGTCGCCGTCGTATTGCATCATGCCCGCGAACACGATGTCCGGAAGGGGGCCGCGGTCGAATTCCTTGAAATTTTTTTCCTCGAAGGCCCTGCTGATCTCTATCGCGCGGTCGCCGCGGAAGTTGTAGAGTATGACCGAATCCCCGTCCGTGATCCTGCCCACGGGTCCCTTGTCGTCCACGACGGTGAAGGCGGGGAGGTACTGGTCCGTGATGCTCGGGTCCTCCCTCCTGAAGGTCTCGATCGCCTCGGTCGCGGACCTGAAAGGGCGCGCGCTCCCGCGCACGTGCGCCTCCCACCCGCGCTTCACGATGCTCCAGTCAGCCTCATACCGGTCCATGGTGGTCACCATCCTTCCCCCGCCCGAGGCCACGCGGAAGTCGAGCCCCTTGTTCCGGTACGCTTCGAGGAATTCCTCGAGCCGGCCGACGTAGATGAGGGCGGAGGTCTCGGGAACGTCGCGGCCGTCGAGGAGGACGTGCACCCGTATCTTTCTGATTCCTGCGTCCGCGCAGTGCGCGATCATCTTGAAGAGATGGCGTATGTGGGAGTGGACGTTGCCGTCGGAGAGGAGGCCGATGAAGTGGAGCGCCGTGCCCTTGCGCAGGGGCCTGTCCGTCAGCTCCCTCCATATATCGGTTGTATATATTGCGCCGCTTTCTATCGAGTTGTCCACGAGCTTGGCTCCCTGGTCGAAGACGCGGCCCGCGCCCAGGGCGTTGTGTCCCACCTCGGAGTTCCCCATGTCTTCGTCGCTCGGCAGGCCGACCGCGGTGCCGTGCGCCTTGAGGGTCAGGTACGGGTCCTGGGCCATAAGCCTGTCAAGCACCGGCGTCCTCGCCAGGAAGAGCGCGTTTCCCTCGTCCTCCCTGCCGATGCCGATGCCGTCCATGATGACGAGCAGGAGGGGGCCTTTTCGCTTGATGCGTCCGTTTTTGATGAGTGGTTTCACGACGCGCTCCGTCATTCCAGCAGGAACCGGTCCATTCCCGAAAGCTCCAGGACTCTGAGCACGTTCTCGTTGGTATTGACGAGAAGCATGCTCCTGCCCTTTTCCGTCAGCATGTTCTTGAAGCGGATCAGCGCGGCGATCGCGGTCGAGTTGAGCTTTTGCACAAACGCGAGGTCGATGACCGCGTCTCTCGAATCGCTCTTGGCGAAGCGCGTGAACTCATCCGCAAGCACGGGGAGGTTTTGGGTGACGAACTCGTCGGTCAGGACAAACGTGATTTCGGTTTCTGTTTCTTTTTTGTCTATGTTCATGGCTCTCACGCTCGACCGGCGGATTTCGGCCGGCGAATCCCGGCTACTGTCGCTTTTGGGGATTCAGTTGTCAATTAAATTTAAATACCCCGGCGTTATATGGGGATGCGCTCCAACGGACGCTGCCCGCGCTCATGCAGCTTCTCTCCGGTCGGGAAATGACAGGGGTGGGGAGCCGGGATGAAGCGTGCTAATTCGGGAGACCAAGGAGGCACGGATAGGGGACGGGTTATGAAGGTCCCAACGCGCTATTTGGCATTTAATGCGGCTGACTGATCGGTGCGGGTGCGATTTAATACGAGCTGCTTGCGTCCTCCAGGATGACCTTCATTTCGCCGGAGCGTTCCTTGAGCCTGATCGAAAGTGCATGGAGCTCCCTCAGGCTGTTCGACACGACCCTGCCGAGGCTGTTCATGTTCTGGAGCAGGTCGACGATCTTTTTGACGAATTCAGTCTGCCTGCTCGAAAGGTCGATGACCTGCTTTGCCGCCTGGTCCACCTCGAGCGAAGAGGAATAGAGGACCTTGGTCTCGTTGAATTCGTTCAGCGTCTTTTCATTAAGCTGCGCCATGAACGTGGAGTTCTCCTTCACGAACGAGACGATCTGTCCCAGGTTCATGGCGAGGGCGCCGATCATGGCCGATGAGTTTTCTATGTTGCTGACGGTGCTCTTTATGATCTTCGCGATCTCCTTCGATGAGTCGATGCTCATAGTGGCGAGCTTCGATATCTCGTCCGACACGACCGCGAAGCCCTTCCCGTGCTCCCCGGCCCTTGCGGATTCGATGGCGGCGTTGAGGGAGAGGAGGTTCGTCTTGTCAGCGATCTCGCTTATGGTTTTGGAAATCTCCTCGATCTTTTTCGAGTTTTCCTTCATGCCGGTGATCGCGGCTATGGTCTTCGTGATGTTATCTTCGTTCATGATGGCGAGCTTGAGGGCGCTTTCGGCCTTGCCCCTCTGCGACGAGCTGTCGCTGTTGATCCTTTCCATGAGGTCGGAGATCTCCTTGATCATGGCGAAGTTTTTTTCCACGGTATTGTACTGAAAGTTCGACCTGGTCCGGATGTCCTCGATGCTTTCGGTGAAGTCCTTGGATATCTTCTCGACCTCGTTGAGGAGGTGCCCGTGCTGGTTAAGGACGCCGTCGATCTGGTCCGAGGATTCGGTGAGCCTGTTGCTCTGGGAAAGGAGCTCGTTCGCGGTCTGCTCCACGGTGTCGAGGATGTTCTTCAATGCCATGAAATTGGTGCTGGCGGTCCGCTCCGCCTCCTCGATCCGCGCCATGTTTTTGTTGGTGTAATTCGTCATTTTTATCACAAAGAACACGAACGCGCCGAGAAAGAGGATCTTGGGGACCTCGCTCGAGAGCCGTATGGTGTCCTTGTCGAAAAATTTAGTGACGTCCGAGGTCGTGTGCATGCCCCCGACCGTCAGCGCTAAAACGAGAAGGAGCGTTGCCGAGGTCATGGAAAACACGGCCATGAATATGTTCAACTTTTTATCATATCTGAGCGCCGCCATGATGATGAAGAGAAAGTAGACGACGAAGGTGGCGGGCTCCTTTATCGTCATTCCCCAGCCGACCCTCGTGTCATAGTGCATGAAGAATTTCACCATGGTAACCAGTGAAATCTCCACCGTGACCGATATGTAGATGAGGGTGGTCGAGACCTTCTTGAACCATATGAAGATCTGGTTGATGAAGGCGATGAGCAGCAGCAGGGCGCTCGCCGCGAGGATTCCGCCCCAGGTTTCCCACGCCGATTGTCCGATCTTGGAGAATATCCCTACGGCAAAGAACATGGCGGCAAAGACATACCGGGTCTTATTGATCAGGTTTTCGGTCGGTAGCGAACTCATGTGCATCCCCCTTGTTAGTGTTTTCCCGCGTGAAGCTTTGTCAGGGTGCTCTTCAGCTCCTTAATCGTCTGTATCGTGACCGATGACAGGGTTATCTTCTCATCGTCCGTGCCCGCCATCTCGGAGCGGATGCGTCCGTCCAGGGCTTCGCTGCGCGCCCTGAATTCCTGGTGAAGTCCGGCGAGACGCTTTTTGCTGAAGACCCGCATCCTGCGAAAGGGCGACAGCATCGCGTTCTTGAGCGAGGCCAGGAGAAGCGGGAAGATGCGGGCGAGTATCGCCACGACGATGAGGGGCGAGAGCACGATCAGGTTCGATTTGAGCATCTGCGGGAAAAAGTCGGCGAAGCGGGCGTTGACGCTCGCCTTCCACAGCACCCAGAGGGCGTCCACCGCGGTCAGGGAGACGAGAAACGAGGCCTTTCCCCGCGGGACGCCGATGCTGGAAAATCCAATGGAAAATATAATGACGAAGATAAATAATAGGATCGTCTCGTATCCGATGGTCTTTGAAATGAACGCGATGCCGGACATAAAAGAGCGGATGCCCTCGAGCGTGCCGGATATATCCTTGAGCGCCTGGGTGACGTCTGAAAGCGCGGAGAGCCTGGCCCCGGCCCCCTGGGGGGACGGATCAACGAGCGAAAAAAGCAACGCCGCGGTGATGAAGCCCGTGCCGTTTTTTTCGATTTTCATCGTTCGTTATGTCCTGCGCGTTATTCGGAGTTTGATCTGGTTTCCCTTTTTGTTCCATGAGAGGGTGCAAAACTGGTTGATGATATAAATTCCCCTTCCCCTGTTCTTCAAAATACTGGGACGCTTCAGACTCGCTTTGATTTCCGAGGTGTTGAAGCCTCCGCCTTCATCGGTTATGCTGATAACCATATAATCGGATTCGGCAGTTGCCGTAATGACAATTTTTTTCTCCGGGTCCCACTTATTGCCGTGCTCCATGGCGTTGGTGACGGCCTCGTCAAGTATCAGGTACAGGTCTTCGGCCTGAATGGCGAGCCCGATACCTGAGTCCGCTATTTTGCGTGTAAGCCTGTCGACGATCTCTTTTCGCTTGCCCCGTCCGGCCCGGAATGCTTCATGAAACAGGGATATTTTATCCTGACGAACCATGGGTAAAGCATCACCTATATGCTGTTCGAAAAAAAAATTTCCGGACGTACCATTTCGGGGCTTTTTTCAGGCAAGGTGAAACTCCTCACCGGCTTTTTCTGTAACGATGCATCGCTTTTTTTTACGGTGCCGAAAAGACGATGACGGGGACCGATGCCCGGGTCATGCGGCGTTCTCGACCCTGCATGACCGTTATGGGGTTGACCGGGCGATTCGTCTCCCCTGCGCAATCGGGTTCGGTCCCTTCATCGCTTCGGGATGGGGAGATTTGAACTCCCGACTTCTTCGTCCCGAACGAAGCGCGCTAACCGGGCTGCGCCACATCCCGTTCGTCATAACATGACTTGCCGGCATTTTACGGATTTTGCCTCAATATTTGCAATTAGTTTTTTATGTGTAAGTTAATAATATTGACCGGACGGAGATGGAGTTTTTTTTCATGAAAAAAAGCTTGCTTGAGAAAATCGTATGTGATATCTTGCAATCGATCCCGATAGGAAGCTGTATATAACATGGTCGTTTATCTTCTGATAAACACCCCGGCATATCTTGGCAGGGAAGAAAGTTCGTAGCGTGACGTGATGCGTTATACTTTTGCCCGTGCGCTGCGTCCGTGTCTACGCGCACGAGGCCGCTAAAAAAAATCATTGACTAATACGTTTTGCGGCAAATCGAATGTACGCGGGACGATTTGAGGCCGGCGGCGTTTTCATGTTCGAGGGGTCGCGATGGGGAAAACAAGCCTGCTGCGTGACTCGCGCATGCGCATCAATCAACACGCCGGTTCATGCCCGGGCAGTATCATAATTAAAAGTATTGGAACGGCGGATGAATTTACACAGGCGGAAAATCAACTCTAAAGACGACCGGATAATGGCTTCATTGTATATCAGCAACTCATTGATGAACACCGGCGCCCGCGCCCTCATGGGGAGGCTGGCGGGGATTTTTTTCAGAAAAATCGATTTCGACGCCGAGAGCATCAATACCCTCCGCGAATACTGCGGTAAGGGCCGGGTGGCGTACGTTTCGTATCAGAGCTCCAGCGCGCCCCTTCACATACTGGTCAACCTCCTGCGAAGGCACGGCAGCCCGGTGCCGGACATTGCCCTTGATTTCACGCCCTCTTTATTACAGGCGATCGAGAATTTTTTCTCGCACGTCTCCTTTTTGTTCCGTAAGTATTTTGAAGGTAAAAAGCTCGTCACCGTCCCGGACCGGGATTACATCATAAACCTCTTCCGGGGCAAGCGGGCCGTGATACTGTCCGTTCTGTCGCGCAGGCTCTTTATCCGGAGATATATCGACATCAAGTCGGACTCCCTCGATTACCTCATCGAGGCGCAGCGCGTCATCGACGATCCCATCTACCTGTTCCCGCAGATGCTGTTCTGGACCCAAGACCCCGAGCGCACCAGGACGTTCATCAGTACGCACGCCACCACCGACATGGGATTTTTTGCAGGGCTTTTCACCATGCTGACGAGCACCACGCCCGCGTTCGTACGCGTTTCCACGCCCATCAATCTAAAGGAGGAGATCGAGCGCTCGTCCACTGAAGACCTGAAACAGATTTCCCGCATAATACGGAACAGGCTTCTGGAGATATACACGCACGAAAAGAGGACGGCGCTGGGACCGGTCATCAAGACCCATCAGGAGATGATGGAGAAGGTGCTCGAGCACAAGAACGTCATCGACGATATCCAGCTCTTACGGGAATCGGAGCGACAGTCCGAGAAGCTCCTCAGGAAAAAGGCGTACCGCTATTTCAGGGAGATCGCGGCCCATTTTTCCATCACCGTGCTTAAATGGTTCCACCGTACCGTCAGGTACATGCTGAACAAGATTTTCGACGACATAACCTTCGACATCAACGACCTGCAGCGCGTGCGCGAGGCGGCGCAGCGGGGTCCTCTCGTGCTCGTCTCGTGCCACAAAAGCCACATGGACTACCTGATCATCTCCTGCATTTTCTACGAAAACAAGATATTCCCCCCGTTTATCGTCGCGGGCACCAACCTGACCTTCTTCCCCATGGGGCAGATTTTCCGCAGGTGCGGCGCTTTTTTCATGCGCCGTTCATTCAGGGACCTGAAGCTCTATCCCACGGTGTTGAAACAGTACATCAAGACGCTCGTGGGCGAGGGATACACTATCGAGTTCTTCATAGAAGGGACCAGGTCCAGGACCGGGAAGATGAACGCCCCCAAGCTGGGCATTTTGAAATACCTGATAAGCGCGATAGAGGAGGGGTACAACAGGGACATGATTTTCGTGCCCATAACGATCAGCTATGACCGGATCGTGGAAGAGTCCTCGTACCACATGGAGCTCAAGGGAAAGGAAAAGGAAGCGGAAACGACCTCCGCCTTCGTCAGGAGCCGCAAGCTGTTGAAGAGGAATTACGGCAATGTCTACCTCACCTTTAACGAGCCGATCGCGTTCAGCGAGTTCGCTGCGGGACTGAAAAAGGACGAGGACCTTACCGAATCCCTCGGCGCCTACCTCGGCCGGAGGATAAGCGAGGTCGTCACGGCGACCCCTTTCGCGGTCACCTCGGCGGCGATGCTTTTGTCCTCGGCCAAGGGATTCAGCAGGGACAAACTGAAGAAGCGCTTCGCCTCGCTCCACGACTACCTTCTGTTCGCCGGCGTTCGCATGAGCACAACCATGCAGGACGCCGCCAACTATGACGAGATCATCGATTACGTGATTGAGTCGTATCAGTACGACGACATCATATCCGAGCTCTCCGCCGGAATCGACGGCACGGAGGGGGAGATCACCCTCCATGGCGTGTATGAGATATATGAAAACGAGCGGGCGAGGATCAACTTTTATAAGAACAGCATCACCCACTTTTTTCTGCCCGTGACCTTCATCTCCGCGGCCCTGCTCGCCTTCGCTCAGGGCGATGTGATGGACATCCGGCAATTGACCGATCGATTCACGGACCTCATGGACCTTTTTTCCGAGGAGTTCATCTATTCGGAGGAGATGCTCGACACGGACGGCGTGATCGCCAAGTACCTCGGTTATCTCGAGGGCCGCTCGGCCGTGTCCAGGCGCGGGGACAACGTCATCATCGTGCCCTCAAACCGCGACGAGCTCATCCTTTTCGCCAAGGCGGCCCAGGACATACTCGAATCATATCTTATCGTGTGCGACAGCGTGAACCAGATCAGGAGGAAGATAAGCCGACGTGATCTGGTGTACGAGGTGCGCAAAAACGGAATGAAGCTTTACAATCTGGGCGACGTCAAGCTCTCAGAATCGCTTTCGATGCCGACATACGACAGCGCGCTCGCCAAGCTTGAAAAGTCCGGGGTGCTTGAAATGCGGCATGTGGGGAAGAAGTACCCCGAGGTAAGCATCAAGTTTCCGGTGAAGGCCCTTGAGATAAAGCAAAGGGTCCAGTCTTACCTCTGGAACCTGCAGAGGATGTAAGCTCCGCGTGTGGTTTAAACCACACGCGGCAATAAAGATTAATATCTGATCTTCTTTCCCCCCTTCTTAATCTTGCTGCGGTCAAGCGGCGTGCCCTCCCACGCGTGCTCGAGCACGAATAGGGCGTCGTCCGGCAGCAGCTCCTCCGGGTTCGAAAGCCGGGAACCGTCGAGCATCGTGGCCTCTGCCAGGGCGGGGAGCGCCGACCGGGGCACGAGCTGCGCGCCGCTTCGGTCACGGATTTCCTTCAGGAAGCGGGGGTGCCCGCCGCCGGTGGCTTCATGCAGGTCGCCGACCAGGGCGCGGACCATCTCGATGACCCGCTCGGGCCGTTTCTTTTTCGGCGTTCCCGCGTATTCCTCGGGGCCCGCGAGCGGAAAAAGCAGCTCCCCGATGATGCCCGCGGACCGGTGAAGGTTGTACTCGAGCCCGTAGGGGAGAAATACGCTCATGGCCACCCCGTGCGGCACATGGCAGACCGCGCCCACGGTATGCCCCAGGTTGTGCACCATGCCGACCATCGAATTGGAAAAGGCGATTCCCGCCATGGCGGATGCGTTGGCCAGGGCGAGCCGTCCTGCCCGGTCGCCCTGGTTCTTCACCACGTTCAATAAATTTTCGCTGATCAGCCTGACCGCCTGGAAGGCGAAGGAGTCGCTCATCGGGTTCTTTTCAGTGCAGAAGTACGCCTCGCAGGCGTGGGTCAGGGCGTCCATGGCCGTTGATGCGGTGAGGAGCCGGGGGAGGGTCCTGGTCATGCGCGTATCGATCACCGCGATGTCCGGGAGTATGAAATACGACACGAAGGTCATCTTTATTTTCCGGCCGGGATCGGCGATCACCGCCACCAGCGTCATCTCGGAGCCGGTGCCCGAGGTGGTGGGAACGACGACCAGCGGCTTCAGCCTTCTCTTAACCGCGCCGAAGCCGTCGTAGTCGAGGAGGGTCTTCCCACCCAGGGACGCGACGATGTTCGTTCCCTTGGCGGTGTCTATGACGGAGCCCCCGCCCACGGCTATGATCGAATCGCATCCCTTCTGGCGGTAGGTCCTGGCTGCATCGTCCACGATCTTGTAGTCCGAATCCATGGGCACCCCGTCGTATATCGCGCCGATCTTCAGGTTGGCACCGAAGGCTTTTTTCACCGTATCAATGAGGCCCGCACCGGTAACCCCCTTGTCGGTGATGATCAGGGACCGCGAGGAGTCCATGGCTGCCAGCATGGCAGGAATTTTTTCAAGCGCACCGCTCCCCGATACGGTCTTGACGCGGCAGCAAAAATCATAAAAGCTTGGAAGTAGCATGATTGTGTTCCTCACAGGCAATGATTATATTATAAGAAGATTCCCCCGGCGCTTACGCCGTAAAGGCCCTCACGTACACAAGCACCCGGTTGACGTATTTCTTGATCGGGGACAACTCCGACCACTTCGGATACCGTTTGACCGCCCGCTTTGCGACGATCTTGGGTAGCAGGTAGACCTCCACGATATCGAGGACCCTGACGAAGGCAAGCGCGTAGGGAAGGTCTCCCTCCACCATGAACCGGTCATGGGCGTACGCCGTTGTGGTCGATTCCCGGAAGGTGAAGACCATCGTGGCGGCCTCCAGGCTTTTGAATATCATGTGCAGGTCGATTTTTTTCCCCTTGGGATCCGATCCCATGTACCTGACCCTTCCTTCCTTGTCTTTTCCAATGATCATCTGTATGCCGTACAAGAGGAGTCCCTTGTCGCGCACGAACGCGGGCAGCATTTTCGCGTAGAAGAAGAGCGGAAAGGCGCGTTCGGGATAGATCATCATGCGCAGCGTGAAGTTCGGCGGAATTATATCGAATTCCTTTTTAACCTCCGGATCTACCTTCACCGCGGCCTGTATCGCCTTGCCGAGGAACCACATCATGACCGCCACATAGATCCTTTTGAGGAGCTTGCTGCCCGGCTTTATCTCAGGATACCTGTTTATGTTCATCGCTTTCTCCTTTCCCTGTGTTGGTGCGGCATTGACCCGCGATTCATTCCCAGGCCTGCTCCAGTACCGCGAGACAATCGGCCCCGGAGAAGCGTTTCGAGATCACCTCTTCAACCGACCCGGCTGCGTCCTCAAGCAGGTGTTTCTGGACCTTCAGCTGCTTCAGGGAGTCGGGCAGTATTCGCTTAATGCCGGCGAGCAGCTCGAGGAGCATGTCTGCTCCTTTCTGCGGCCGCTCGGCAGCGGGCGCGGCCGCATACGCATCGGGCCCTGCAAGGGCCAGGAAGAGCTCGTCCCTTATCATTTTTTTCTTCGCCATGAGGGCAATCACCCGTGGGAGGAGTATCCGCATGTAGATGCCCCTGGATATCCCGGTCGATTTTTCCAGCTCATCCGCGAGCAGGTCCGTCATCCCGGGTCCGGCGTTTGAAAATGCGATTGAAGCCATGACGGATGCGTTGGCGAGGGCGACACCGGCCTTTTTGTTTTTCGGCCGCCTGACGCCCATGGCGAGATATTCCGACAGAAAGCCGAACGCCGAGCGGGCGTATGCGTCTGTCATTGGGTTGTGCGTTTCCCCGGTCAGCGCACCGAAGGCCTGGGCGAGCGCGATCGATCCGGATTCGGCCGCGCAACGGGAGCTGCAGGCCCTCGTCATCCGCGGGTCGATGACGACCACGTCCGGGAACAGAAGGTCGGAGGCGATTTTACGGTTGTCGATGATCGCGCCTGCGGTCACCTCCGCGCCGGTGGCGCAGCATGTCGGCACATGAACGAGGGGCTTGAGGCCGCGGCCGATCGGGCTTCCCTCGAAATAGGCGAGAAGGCTGTCGGTGTTTTCAGAAACCAGAATGTTCGCCGCCTTAGCCAGATTTAGCGCAGGGCCGTTCCCCAGGGCGATGAAGGAATCGCACCCCCTCTCCCTGAAAAGCAGGGCCGCGTCCGCCGCGAGCGATATCCCGGCGTAGCCGCGTACCTCGTCGTAGATGCCTCCCAGCGTCACGGCTGAATCGTAAAAGGCCTTGATGAATTTTTTGACGATGCCCCGCCCGGACGCGTTCTTATCGGTGATCACCAGAGGCTTGCGCGAATCGTAGCAGTCGAGCTCGTACGGAATATTCTCAAGGCTGTGCACGCCTGATACAAGCTTGGCCTGATTTGAGAACTCGTAATATTCGGGTATCTGCATAGTTGTTCCTCACTTATTGAAAGGGTGCGGTCCACGGGCGCTTTTGTGCGCTTGAGTGGCTGCACGCCTCGACATCATTTGACCTCGATACCGAGACGCCTGAGCGCCCTTTTTTTGGGGATGCCGTTTGAATCGTAGCCCCTGAGCCGGTAGTATTTTTTGAGCATTGTATCAAGGGGCACGGTCCTTTCCCTGGAGTCGCATTTTCTTCCCTCGGTAAGCAGCCGGAGGGGCAGGGTGTCGTCCTTTTTCGATATCCCTTCGCGCGTGTTCATGTACCGCTCGAGCATATGGATCCGCTCGCCCGTTTTCAGGAATTTCCTCATGCCGAGATAGGGGATGTAGGTTTTCCCCACCACCGCATGCCAGAGCTCGGGCCACAGGCTTAGATCCATCAGATTCAGCGCCAGGGGCGCCAGATTCTGGTTCAGGATCTTAATGAGGAAATTGGGCGAGAGCTTGATCAACGGCGGCTCGAGAAAGGCGGCGAAGGCGGTAAACTGGCATATATGAAGTGAGTTCACCGCCGCAAAAACGTTTTCCATGAACTTGACCATGTAGTGCTTCCAGCGCGTGGCGTAGGGATCGGCCATGCCCAGGTATGCCTCAAGCACGAAGAGGCTGGTGGAGAGATGGCATGCGCCGCGGTTGGCGGTAGCATACGACAGGCCGTGGCCGAAGCATCCCCTCGGATCATAGGCGGGCATTTCCATGCCCTTGACATGGATCGCGAAGTCCTCGCCGCCGTATTTTTTTGAGGCCGCTTTCGAGCCGAGGGCAAGGTCCTTGCCCAACCCCTTCCGGTACGCCATGTTTTTGAGCATCTCGGAAACGCCCTCCGTCGATCCGAATTTCAGATTCGTATGTATCAGCCCCTTTTCCGTGGCCTCCATGGCCCAGGCCAGGGTGCCTCCCGCGGAAATGGTATCCATGCCCATTTCGGCGCAGATGCCGTCCCATTCGGCGACCACCGTCGGATCGAAGACCTCCAGATTGTGGCCGATCAGACCCACGGTTTCGTATTCCGGTATATGGCGCTCCTTTCCCTCTATGGTGCCCTTGTGTCCGCACATGATCACGCAGGGCTTGCAGGTGTCCCATTTGGTGTTGAAGCGCTCGGCCATGGTTTCACCCGAAAGCCTGTGCGCCTGTCCGTGCGAGCCGCCGGTGAAGTTACGCACGGGCAGGATCCCGGCCGCGTTGGACAGGTTCGTGTTGGCGTTGGTGCCGTAATAGCGGTAGGAGCCGGAGGTTATCGGGTTCTGGTTGATGTATTTAAAAAATCTCTTGTTGGACCTGCCGAACCTGCTCTTCTTCGCAGGCACTATCTTTTTTTCTCCCCCTTTGGCCACTATTCCCTTAATATTCTTCGATCCCAGGACCGCGCCCATTCCCCCCCTTCCCAGGAAGCGGTGTCCTGAACGGATGTTGGCGAAACGGACCAGATTCTCGCCCGCGGGACCTATGACCACGGCGCCCGCCCCTTCATTAAGAAGGGCGGCTTCGGCTGCTGCGGTCTCTTTTCCCCAGATATTCTTGGCCGATTTCAGCTTCACGCCCTTTGAATCGATGTAAAGATACACCGGAACCGCTGCCTTGCCGCTTATGATGATGCCGTCCCAACCTGATGTCTTGAACGCCATGCCGAACGGCCCCCCGCACGAGGCCGTGCACATGATGCCGGTGAGGGGCGACTTGGTCGCCGCCTCGAACCTTCCGGAGCAGGGCGCGCCGGTTCCCATGAGCACACCCATCATAAAGGCGATCATGTTCTTTTCACCCAGGGGGTCTACGCCGGGTTCCATACGGTCATACAGGAGCTTGAGCGCCAATCCCTTTCCGCCCAGATACATGCTCCGGTCCCTCTTTTCGATTTTCGTCACCTTGAATTTTTTTGCGCTCAAATCAATCTCAAGGATACGGTCGCTCGTGCCTCTTATTTCGTCCATGATGGTCCCCCTGATGATTTCACCTTTTTTTCCGTGAAAATACGGTCGTTGCTCGTGCCCGCGTCAGAAAATCGAGGAAAGGATGCGTTATCCTCCGCCTGCGGGTTTCAGGCACGTGATTTCATCACCGTCGCGGAGTTTTGCCCAACGGCTTATCCTCTCTCCCTCCCTGAAACAGGCATACCCGGCGGAGGCGTCCGCCCCCATGCTCTTGAGAACCCCTCTCAGCCTTTTTCTTCCGGATACCGTGATATTGACGCCTTCAGAGGGGTTGTAATCTTTGAGCTTCAGCTCTTTGTCTATGCCGGAGAAGAATTTGATGTTGATTGATATTTCCCTGCCCATTGCCGCATGTCCGTGAATGCTATTCTGGCTTTGTTGAGACTAATTTTCAACTCGAAAAAATAATTTTTTAAAAAAATGAATAGTCAGTTTTTTACTTGCCCGCCCGTTTTACACGAGCTTGTTCGAATAGGCTTCGAGCAATCTCATCAGCTCGTTCCGCCGCTTCGCCAGCTCCCTTCCCCTGAACACGTCCCTGACTTTTTTCGGCCTGTCAAAACGGGCGATCTCCTCAAACTTGAGGTTCGCGTGCTTGGCCTCCCTGATCTCGTCAAGTGAGGGAAGTATAATGGCGTAGAGAGAAAAGGGGGTGTAGATGAGGGAATGGCCCCTGCCCAAATATGCCTCGGAGAAACCTCCATCGATGTTTATGGATCTTCCGTCCGGAGAGGCTATTTTTTCGCCCTTCATAACATCGACCGGCGTGTGACCGTACACGATTCGCTCGGCGCCGAACTCCTGCAAGATCAGATTCATGAATTCCTTTTTCTGCAGATTCTCGCCCCAGTAGAGCGTTTTTTCCTTATGCGTGGTCTTGTCCTTGAAGAAGTAGCGCTCGAAGGTCTTCATGGCGTGTTTGCCGAAGAACGGTGATTTCGGGCCGCACCAGAGATAAAACATGACCGCGAGCTCATAGGGGTCCTGGTCCTTGCCTTCAAGGTAGCGCGCGCCCACATTCTTAACCAATTTCTCGATATGGTCGAGGAGATCCTTTCCCCTTTTGCCGAAGAGCTTGTCGAACTTCCCGTCCTCGGTACTCGGGATGAGGGCGTGGATGTTGAGGATGTAGTTGTTGATATGATACAGGGTGCCGACCTCGAAGAGGTACTTCATCAGCTCCCTGATTTTCGGGCTCGAGGTGAATTGCGCCGCCAGATCGTCGATGACGTCCGCCTCCTCCGGAGTCAGCTCGAGCGGGCTGACCAGGTTCAGCGTCGGGAAATGGGTGTCGGTGAGGACTTCGGTTTCACCCCGTTTGAGAATATCCGCGAGCTTTTCAAGATTGAGGCGCGATTCCATGCCGAGCTCGGGGAATTGCCTGATCGTCTTTTCCTCAAGCTTGAACTGGATCATCGCGAGGGTCTTTTCCATTTTTTTGGATATTTCCAGCTTGGCTTTGAACAGGCCGGTTATTTCGCCCGGGTAGAGCTTTTCGGAGAAGGCCTTGAGCTTTTCCAGGTCGATGCCGAGCCGCTCGAGAAAAGCAAGATTATCATACCGGACGCTGATCCTGAGCGCCTCGGCGATGAGAGACTTGTTGCCCGCGGCCGCCCCCATCCAGAGCATGTCGTGGTTTCCCCACACGAATTTCACGTACGGGCGGATTTCCTTGCTTGACAGGATTCGCAGTATTTTATCAGGCTCGTCTCCCCTGTCGAACACATCGCCGAGAACTACGAGTTGGCCCAGGATGACCTGCTTTACGATCTTTGAGAGGGCCGATATGACACGGTCGGCGATGATCTCATTTTCGTAAATTATATTGGGAACGTGAAAGTCAAGGATGAGATTTTCTATCACGATTTTAAGGTCCTTGTTGATGCTCGATCTCACATGGTCGAAATCGAGAATATCCTCTACCTTGTACCTTATGATTTTTACGAGCGCGGAAATGACATCCTGCCGCTCCATCGAGAACTCCCCGTCCATGAAATACCGCTCTTTTTGAATTATCTGATCAAGGTTATCGAGCTTTTCACTGGAAAAATTTTTCGAGAGCGCCTCCTGGGCCGTTCTCCATATCAATCCGAATCTTCCCTTAAGGATCGATGTGAAACGGTCTCCTGCCCCATGAGGATCGCTGATCCACATGGTCGTGTCTATATTCCTTTCCAGCCTGGATTCGATCTCGGTCAGCTCTTTTACGATGTCATGAAATTCGGTAAGGCTCAGTTTGGCAACCATGATGTCCTCCCGCGGATGTTGATGTGGTGAAGGTGTGATGCCCGGGACGGCATACATACGGAATATTTAACCGGCTCCGGCGTGTCAATTTTTTTATTTGTTAAGTCGTTCTTCAGCCGGTATTTTTGTGCGCGGGCGCGCCGAAAAGTTTACTCTGACCCCATGAATCGAGAAACCGTTTCCATAATAGTGCCCGATATAATACTGGTAATAATACCAGTACCGGTCATTATTATTGAAGCCGTAACAGCCTGCCTCGATATAGCGTACATTGTCCCTTTCATGTTCATAAAAATTTTTTGATGCCCCGGATATAACGGCTTTCACCGGGTACCGGGTAAACAGCTCGTGGAGTTTGCTGCCTTCGTCAAATTGCGCCATGTTCTGCGAAAAAGACAATACCGGATAATGCGAAAATATGAAGATAGCCGAAGAATTTTTGTTATGTTCCAGGTCTTCCCGCAGCCACCGCATCTGATCAGGAGACATCCTCTGGTCTCTATCGATGATATGAAGCAGGATAAAATGGGAATCGCCGTAGTTAAACGAGGAATAGAGCCTTTTCCCTATATAGTATTTGAAGAGATCAAGAGAACCGTTTAGCTGATCCTTCTCCCCGGCGAGTATATGGATTACCGAAGTTAGGATTTTTGTTTGCTCGATCGCGTTTCTATACTGGCGTATCACATCCTTTTTAGTGATGCCCATCCATTCGTAGCCCCCCTGGACGATATTCCCCGTGTGGATCACCAGCACCGGATCTTCATGATTTATGCTTCGTAATACATCGGGTAGTCTTTCCGCATTTCCGGCGAAGGGCGATGTCGGGCTTGTGTTTCCGATGATTATGAATTTAACATCGGGTGAGGAGCGCTGAGGAAGGGCGGTGCACTGCATCAGTATAAACGGGGAAATTGCTGCAAGCGGAATGAAATTCAAAAAAGTTAAAATTTTGATGTTTGTATACAATCGGGCCATGGATTGAAAATGTTTGGGACATCATCAGGCATTTGTCAAGATAATATCAGTTCCGGTAGCTCTGGAGGGGCGCGGGGATCCTGCCGCCCCGTCTGATGAAGCCGGTTGGGCTAAACCGGTTGACCCTCATAACCGGTGCCCTGCCCAGGAGACCGCCGAACTCGATAAAATCCCCTTCTTTCATGCCGATCACGGGTATTACTCTGACCCCGGTGGTCTTATTATTTGACACGCCAATTGCTGCCTCATCGGCTATTATTGCGGCTATGATATCTGAGTCGGTATCGCCGGGGATGGCGATCATGTCCAGACCAACAGAGCAGACAGAGGTCATTGCCTCAAGCTTTTCGATTGTAAGGGCTTTTTGTTCAACCGCCTCGATCATGCCCAGGTCCTCGCTCACGGGTATAAAAGCACCTGACAGACCGCCGACAAATGATGAGGCCATGAGGCCGCCTTTTTTCACCGCATCATTCAGCAACATAAGGGCCGCAGTAGATCCATGCGCGCCGCATTTCTCCAATCCCATCTCCTCCAGAATGTGGGCAACGCTGTCACCCACAGATGGAGTTGGCGCCAGTGACACGTCCACGATCCCAAAGGGTATCCCAAGCCTTCTGGCTGCTTCACGCGCCACTAGCTGGCCCACCCGTGTGATTTTAAACGATGTACGCTTGATGGTCTCTGCTACTGTTTCAAGATCGCTGTTTGCTCCTATCTTTTCGAGGGCGCTCTTGATGACGCCGGGACCGCTTATCCCTACATTGATGACCGCTTCGGACTCGCCGATTCCGTGAAATGCACCAGCCATAAAGGGATTGTCATCCGGTGCGTTCGTGAATACCACCAATTTTGTACATCCAATTCCCCCCTGGTCTTTTGTGGCGATCGCTGTTTCGCGGATGATTTCCCCCATCAGCCTTATACAGTCCATATTGATGCCCGCCTTGGTTGTGGCCACATTGACTGAGGCGCATACCCTCTGAGTTAGAGAAAGCGCCTGAGGTATCGTCTTTATGATCTTGAGATCTCCGGGCGTCATACCTTTGTGTACTATTGAGGAAAAGCCGCCGATGAAATCAGCCCCTGCCTCAGTCGCTGCCTGCTCGAGTGTCAGAGCAAAGGGCAGATAATCCTTTCCTTTTGAGCTTTCAGCAACAATGGCAATAGGAGTAACGGCAATACGCTTGTTTATAATAGGGACGCCAAGTGTTTCTTCAATCTCGGTGCCTGCTGGGTCAAGTTTTTCGGCAAATCTCATTATTTTATCGCGGATTTTATCGCATGAATGCTCCATGCTTTCATCTGCGCAGTCGCGCAGTGAAATGCCCAGAGTTATTGTCCGGATATCAAGCTTTTCCTCCTGAATCATTTTAAGTGTTTCTAAAATTTCACGTTCATTCATATCTACACTCTGTGCATGGAATTGAAAAGCTCTTCATTATAAATATTTATGACAAGGTTCATTCTGTTGCCTATTTCAGCAAGTTGGGTTTTTAGCTCTTTGAGGGATACTCTGGCACCTGTTAAATCAACTGACATTATCATGGTAAAATTTTCCTGCATTATCGTCTGGCTGATATCGAGTATGTTGACATTGATCTGGGCGAGCTTCGTGCTAATCGCTGCAATGATGCCAACCTTGTCTTTACCCACGACTGTTATGATTGCTTTCATAATGACTATATATTCTTCAATCTTTTTTGCACAATATTTTTAACAATTAGAATAAAATTTAATCATCTTATCATTTTTTTTGTTTTTCCCTAAATTTTGAAATAGATTCCTGAAAGATAAAAAAATTAACTCTACTAAATTTGCTCTGACCCCTTAAGAAAAAATCAAAGAAATCATTTGCTCTGTTCCCCCAAAGATCAAAGATCCCTAAGAATTTGAGCTGTTTTCGCCTGACACTGATTGTATTTTACTCTGGCTCTTTCTATGCGGCTTCCTTTATCAATTATGAATGTACTATGAAAAAGCAAAAATTGATTTTTCGCATAAACGGTAATAACCCATCCATCCGCAAATTATCATCGTTTGATGTATTTTGACAATATACATTTCATCTATACCGGTATGGCTGGGTACCTGTCTTTCCACGGGCGAGCCTCCTCGAGCTGTGAGGCAAGCCTGAAGAGTGTGGCCTCATCCCCGAACCTTCCGATAAAATGCGTTCCGATAGGCAGGCCTGCTTCATTCCAGTATAACGGCACCGACATTGCTGGTTGGCCGGTCGCATTGCAAATTGGAGTGAAAACTGCAATCTCGCCGGAGCGCTTGAAGCCGTTAAGCGGATTTTCAGGAGTCGAATCAAGCCAACCAAGCCGTACCGGCGGCTGTGCCAGCGTCGGCGTCAGCCAAATATCATAATTCAAGAAGAATCTCGCAATATTGCGTGCAGAATATTGCAACATCTGTTCTGCGTTAAGATAGTCTGCTGCGTCATTTGAACACCCGAGCTCGTACAATCCCCATGTCAGCGGCTCAACCTGATCCTGCCTTGCACCAAGGGCCTTAACTATCGCCGCGGTGCCCGCCGCCCACTTGACCACAAATGCGCGGGACAAAGCGTTGCCATCAATATCCGGGGCGGACTCATCGACTGCATGGCCGAGGGTCTCGCATAACGAAGCCGCGTGTCTGACCGCTTGCACGCAATCCTCATGCACCGGGACTCCTGTGAAACTTTTCGTCGAAAATACAATACGGAGCTTTCCAGGATCGGAATCCACTTCTTCGCTGAAGGGCCGGGCTTTCGGCGGAGCCCAATACGGGTCGCCCGGAACGCTCCCTGAAGTCGCATCGAGAAGTGCGGCGCTGTCTCTTACCGAACGTGTGAGCGCATGCTCGCACACGAGGCCTCCCATGATGTCACCCATGTCCGGAGCGAGGGTGTTTCTCGCCCTGGTGGGCTTAAGCCCGAACACGCCGCAGTTGGATGCCGGGATCCGTATGGATCCACCGCCGTCGTTTCCATGCGCCACCGGAACCAGTCCGGCCGCAACTGCCGCTGCTGAGCCTCCGCTCGATCCTCCTGACGAACGGGTGGTGTCCCATGGATTTTTCGTCGGGCCGAACAGCTCGGGTTCGGTCGTGGGGAGTATGCCGAATTCAGGCGTATTGGTCTTTCCCACAATGATAAGCCCTGCTTTCTTGTGCCTGAGGATAATCTCGCTGTCATGGTCAGGCACAAAATCCTTCAATAGCCTCGATCCGTATGTCATGCGGATTCCGGCATAGGAGGCGACCATGTCCTTTATAAGAAAAGGGACGCCGGTAAAGGGCCCGTCCGGGAGCTGGGAAACTGCCGCCTCTCGCGCCATGTCATACATCGGCGTTATTACCGCGTTCAGCATCGGATTGAGCTTCTCGATACGCTCTATTACAGCATCAACGAGCTCGAGTGGTGTCACCTCTTTTGCACGCACCAATTGGGCCAGTGAAGTAGCGTCATGATTTTTTATTTCGTCCGATATTGACATAATTTTTCCTCTTAGCAGAAATTGCTCTGACCCCGGTTGCTCTGACCCCGGTTGCTCTGACCCTGGTTGCTCTGACCCTGGTTGCTCTGACCCTGGTTGCTCTG
>CAZHAD010000035.1:22523-27508 GCA_964529965.1 uncultured Leptospirales bacterium
TTGCTCTGACCCTCTATACGGAAATGTCAAGATATTCTAAAAAGCAATCTATTTTTTCACATAATATTTCAATTGACAACTCCGGCTGCTCATAATGTATCAATTTTTTGATAATTACTATATATTTTAAAATTAGAAGAATCATATTTTTGATAATGCAGTTGTTAGGTTCATTCTTTATAATCATTTTATCCTTCACGGGCCTTTATGCAGGATGTGCGCCCGGAAACGGCGACGAAATACCCATAGGTCCCGGCATCGGAACTGTGCCTTTTTTCATAGGTAAGAGAGCCGTACTTCATCCTTTGGCGATTCGCAACTTGCCACAGCATCCCTTTCTCGCCCCGCAATCCAGAAATGGCATGCATGCTGATTCGTATTGCACCGACACCTATCCATGGAGCGGACCTCTGGGGGTCAACCCGCAGGTCAAATCAGGATCCCTGGCTTGGTGGGGGGGCGAAGTTGCAACTGTGGTATTTGACAGAAAGGGTAGATTAATCTGCGTAAGCGGCAACATGCTGCATTTCAAGCTCCTGCTGCTGGATCCAGATACTCTTTCAGTTCTGGCGTCCCTTAATCTGCCCCAGAGGGCCTCCATGTGGAAGTTCTGGACCACCTTTGACATGCGCGTCATTATGGACGACACCTCCGGCGGCGCGTACTTTCATCTGGATAAGAATGATCATCCACTCATTGCGACCGCAGACCGGATCATTACTCTATTCAACCTTGCAGGACCGGAGGAGAGGCCTGAATGGAGGATAGAGGATTCCTATGATTTAAATCCCTTTCTTCCGGATAAGACGGCGGTTACGGATGCCGTGCCTGATTGGCAGGGAAGGATCTGGTTTGTCGCCAGGAACGGGATCGTGGGCTACGTAGAGCCGGATACGCGATTGGTCCATACCCTGCATCTACAAGGCGAAGAAATCCAGAATTCCCTGGCCGTGGCAGAGGACGGTGTGTATATCGTCTCGGACCATGCCCTTTACCGGTTTGAGGCGGATACGCAGAATAAAAACCCGCATTTCACATGGCGGGAGGTATATGACAGGGGATCAGGCGTAAAGCCGGGCGGCGTCAACCGGGGCTCGGGAACTACCCCGACCCTGTTTTCCGACGGTCTCGTGGCGATTACCGATAATGCCGATGACCGGGTGAATCTTCTGGTGTACCGGCGTCTTCCTCATGTAAGGGGACGCAGACTTGTCTGCAAACAACCTCTTTTTGATAAGGGACGGAGCGTGAGTGAAAACAGCATAATCGCCTACGGACGATCGTTGATCATAGAAAACAACTACCTGTATTCAAGCGGCCTGCCCACCGATCCGAACCCTCGCAGCCATCCGGGCGTGACGCGCATCGATATCGATCCCGATGATTCGGGATGCCATGTGGTGTGGGAAAGCAGGGAGGCGAGCCAGACGACCGTTCCGAAGCTTTCCCTGGGGAACGGTCTGATCTATCTGTACACCAGGTTGGAAGGCACTGCCAAAGACGTTGTGGCATGGTACCTCACCGCTGTTGATTATCGGACAGGAAAAACGGTTTATAAAATCCTCACCGGAACGGGCCTTCTCTGGAATAATAATTATGCACCGATAACTATCGGGCCCAACGGTACCGCATACGTGGGATGCTATAACGGGATCATGGCCATAAGAGACGGTAAACCGGGCGAGAAGGCCAGAAGGATCGGAAATTACCGATGAGTTGCACCGCGTGTTGGTTTCGTGCCGGGCGGGCACGAAATTGCGTGACCCCGGATATGATTTTTCCCGGTTTCGAATGTGAGGATCAGAGGTTTCTTCCCGGCCGGACTACCAGGCTCCGGTGGAGAGATACTCGTTGACCGCGGCCGCCGCCTTGCGCCCGTGCCCCATTGCAAGTATGACCGTGGCCGCGCCGAGCACAATGTCCCCTCCCGCAAACACCCCCCTTTTGCTCGTCTTCAGGGTGTTCGGATCTGCGAGTATGTTGCCGTGCCTGTTCGTTTCCAGATCGGGGGTGGTGTGTGGAATGAGCGGGTTGGACGCGTTGCCGATGGCTACGATGCAGGCGTCCACGGGTGTGGTGAATTCGCTTCCCTGGATCGGCTCCGGTCTGCACCTCCCCGACTCGTCCGGCTCGCACAGCGTCATGCGGATGCTTTCGACCCCTGTAACCCAACCCTTTTCATTGCCGTTTATGCGCACGGGATTCTGGAGGAGCATCATGTGTATGCCTTCCTCCTCCGCATGGTGCACCTCCTCCCTTCGCGCGGGCATCTCGACGCGCGAGCGCCGGTATATGAGATACACATTCTCCGCACCGAGACGCAGCGCGGTGCGGGCCGAATCCATGGCGACATTACCGCCGCCGAATACAGCGATGTTGTGCGCGCGCATGACCGGCGTGTCCGTGTCCGGGAACGAATAGGCCTTCATCAGATTGGCCCTGGTAAGGTATTCGTTGGCGGAATACACGCCGTTCAGGTTTTCACCGGGAATGTTGAGAAACTGCGGCAACCCTGCTCCGGTTCCCACGAACACGGCATCGTATCCCTGGTCCAAAAGCTCGTCTATGGTCGCTATTTTGCCGATGACCATATTGGTCCGCACCTCTACTCCCATGCGCACCAGGTTCTCCACTTCCCGCCCGACTATCTTTTTAGGCAGGCGGAACTCGGGTATGCCGTAGACGAGCACGCCGCCCGCCTTGTGCAGGGCCTCGAACACGGTCACCTCGTGGCCGTACCGCCTGCAGTCGGCTGCAACGGTGATGCCTGCGGGTCCAGATCCTATAACCGCGATCCTCTTGCCGGTGCGGGGCATGATCGCCGGGCTTCCTGCGTCATTCTGGGCCATCTCCCAGTCCGCGACAAAGCGCTCGAGCTTTCCGATCTGCACCGCCAGGTCCACCGACTTGAGGCTTTTCCCAACGGTGCAGGGCTCCTGGCACTGCTCCTCCTGCGGGCAGACCCTCCCGCACACCGCCGGGAGTATGCTCGATTCCTTTATAACCTGTATTGACTCGCGGTATTTCCTCTCGCTGATGAGCTTGATGAAAGCCGGAATGTTTATCGCAACAGGACAGCCCTTCACGCAGGGTGCGTTTTTGCACTGAAGGCAGCGGTTGGCCTCCGCCACCGCCTGTTCTTCGGTAAAACCAAGGGGAACCTCGTTCACATTGCGGATACGGGCGGCCGGGTCCTGCTCCGGCATCTTTTGCGGCGGTATGGCAAGCCGTTCCTTGTTGGTTAATTCCTTTCTTTCCATAATTTGTAACTATTCACCTGTAATCTTGATACACGCGGCCGCCTGAAAAAATCAGATTAAACTCTGATCTTGCACTCATGATCGAGGCATTCTTTTTCCTGTTCTTTGTACATGCTGAGTCGCATCATCATCTCGTCGAAATTCACCAGATGGCCGTCGAATTCCGGACCGTCCACGCATACGAATTTGGTCTCATTTCCCACCGTGACCCTGCAGCCTCCGCACATGCCGGTGCCGTCGACCATGATCGTGTTCAGGCTTACCATGGTGGGTATATTGTATTTTTTCGTCAGCAGGCTCACCTGCTTCATCATGATCGGCGGGCCGATGGCGATGACCTGGTCGATCCGCCTTTGCTCATCGATCAGTTTCTGAAGGGCGTTGGTCACGAAACCCTTCGTTCCATAGGAGCCGTCGTCGGTGGTGATGATGACCTCGTCGCTTGCGGCGCGCATCTTCTCTTCCATGATGACGAGATCCTTCATTCTCCCCCCGAGTATGGAAATCACGGTATTGCCCGCCGCCCTCATCGCCTGAGCGATCGGGTGCGCGGGGGCGATTCCAATGCCTCCCCCGACCATGACCACCGTTCCGTATCGTTGTATATGAGTGGGCCTGCCCAGGGGTCCCGCCAGATCGCATATCGAATCTCCGGATGCGAGCTCAGACAGGACCTTGGTGGTTTTGCCCACGATCTGCACCACGAGCTCGATCCATCCCTCCTCTGGGTCTGCATCGGCTATGGTGAGTGGAATCCGCTCGCCGCTATCGCACGTGCGGAGTATGATGAACTGCCCGGCTTTTCGCTTCCGCGCAATTTCAGGGGTTTCCACCCTCATGCGGAACACCTGGGGTGATAAGAATTCTTTTTCTAGTATTTTATTCATGGTTGTATCGCATTTGTCCGGTTTATTTTTTGTCCCCGGGGTAAGCAGCGTTCTTCATGAGAAGCCGTATCCCCGCTCCCTTGCCGCATTAAATTCCCGCACAATATCATTGTACGAATGTGGTTCTTCCGCTATTATAAATGAGTAAAAAAACAGCATTCCTGTTACATCAATACATCAGGCGCCTTGAAGGATACATCCATAATAGGCTTTCGAAGGTTTTATATAGAAAGATATCAAGATGGAAATATGTCAAGAAATAATAAAAAAATCCGGATGATATCTTGACGTTTTGCATCATTATCGGATATGATTGATTCATATTCGTGTGTCTGAGAGGTGCATGCGTGAGCAAACCGATCGCGGAACGATATAAAATTACTATAATATCAATTCTGGTATTTATATCGTTTCTTTTAATATTCTATTTCCATTACGTCCTTCACACCGGTGCGGTATTCACCCATTTTTTTTACATACCGATCATACTGGCCGCGATCTGGTGGAAAAGAAACGGGATCATTGTTGCCCTGATCCTATCCCTTTCGCTGGCCCTGAGCAACATGGTCTTCCATGAGTACTTCAGTACGGCCGATGACTATCTCAGGGTCTTCATGTTTCTGGCGATCTCTGCGGTCGTCGCGTATTTGAGCGAGCGGGCTGACCGGATCAGGGTGAGGCTCCACCACCTGAACCTGGTTCTCAGCGCCATCAGGGACATCAACCATCTGATTACCAAGGAGACGACGGACCAAGACAAGCTGCTCAGGGGGATCTGCGCTATTCTGGTTAAGAACCGCAGCTATTTTTACGCCTGGATCGCACTGTTCGACGATTC
>CAZHAD010000035.1:27608-31803 GCA_964529965.1 uncultured Leptospirales bacterium
GAAAACCATGTGATCACGCACTGGAACCGCGCATGCGAAATCCTGACCGGCTATTCCTCGGAGGAGATGATCGGAACCAGCAGGCAGTGGGAGCCCTTCTACACTCATGAGAAGCTTTCGCTGGCGGACATGATCATGTACAATGCGCAGAACCCCGAGCTGGCGCGGGATTACAAAGGAGAATACAGGAAATCCCCGGTGCTTGAGGAAGCGGCCGACAGCGAGCGTTACTTCCCCCACCTGGAGGGGAGATGGCTCTTTTTCACCGCTGCGCTGCTCCGCGATTCAGAACGCAATATCATCGGGGCGGTTGAAACGCTGCAGGACATCACCGAGCGCAAAAGAGCGGAGGAGGAAAGGATCAGGGCCTTCACCGAGCTTGAGCAGATATTCAGCTCAACCCCTGTCGGGATGCGCGTTATCGACCGGCAATTCAAAGCGATCCATGCAAACCGGCGTTTCAGTGAAATGTTCGGTCTCGATCCGTCGCCCTCCGGGGATGGCGTGGAAGACCGCCTGCCTGCTGCCATTGTGAGATCGGACCGGATGTTGATGAATCGCATCCTCAAGGGAGAAAGGTATGTTGAGCATGAGGTCAAGATCCGCGTCAATGACGAGGATGTCATCTGCATCGTGCATGCATCCCCTTATATGTCGAACGAGGGAACGATAATCGGGATCATCGAGAACTATACCAACATCACCGAAATGAGAAACCTCCAGGACGGAGTCATGCGGATTGCGGGACTCGAGCGGCAGAGGATCGGGCAGGACCTCCACGACGGCCTCGGGCAGAATCTTACGGCAGTGACGTTTCTTATCGAGGCGATGAAGGAGAAGATGTCCGGGATGCTGAGCAACGAGGGCGGGGAGATCGAGCACATTGAAAGCCTGATCCGTGACGCCATTGTGCAGACGCGGAGCCTTTCGCGTATGCTCAGCCCCGTTGAGATGGAAAAGAACGGCCTCCGCTCGGCCCTCGACGAGATGGCCGCGGCCACCGAAAAGGTATACCATGTGTCGTGCCAGATATCCCAGGAGGGCAACTTTCTCATAAACGACAACCAGACCGCCACGCACCTCTATTATATCGCACGGGAGGCGGTGACGAATTCGATCAAGCACGGCAAGGCGGAGAGGATCGCCATACGACTGATCGCGGACGACGAGGGGCTCGCCATGATCATCAGCGACAACGGCACGGGCGCCCTCAAAGAGAAGAAGGACGCGGGTCTGGGCCTGAGGATCATGAGGTACCGCGCCGCGGTCATCGGCGCCGATTTCAACGCAGGGAACCGTGAATCGGGGGGGTTTGAGGTGAAGGTGCTGTTCCGCACCGCTTCCATGTGGGCCGGGTCCGGCAAGCCTCCGGCTGAGGAAGCGCGTACCTGAATATGATCATGAGTCTGCCGCATCATTCGAATATTTTTTGTCTTGATCATTTGGCGGAAATTAATATAAATTTTTAACGATCTCTGACATTTTGCTTGTGTTTGCATCGCCATCGATTTTTCTGGTATATTTAACGAATATATTCTTGATGCGGGACGCAGAACGGCATTATACATATTTTGCGCAGGGGATTACGGATTCATGATAGACACGAAGTCTCATACGGGAACTGATCATCGTTATAAAAGCATCACGAGGGATCAATCCAAAGACACAGGCATGGCCCTGGTTTTGATTTTTTTAATTCTTGGCCAATTTTTTCCCGAAAGGGTTGGGTTGTTTCATATTTGTGCGATAACTGCCCTGGTCATAGATATGGTATGGCCCGCAATATATAAACCTGCGGCGTGGCTCTGGTTCGGTTTCGCACATATCTTGGGGACCCTTGTCTCGAAGCTCTTGTTGGCGATTGTCTTTATTTTTTTGGTTACGCCGGTTGGCATTGTTCGGAGTATATTGGGTAAGGATACCCTTTTGCTGAAAAGATGGAAAAAGAACAAATTATCCGTTTTTCACGTAAGGGATCACTCATTCCGTCCTGAAGACGTGGAAAAACCGTATTAGAAGCGGTGTGCAACTTATTTCTTTTTCTGACTCAGAAAGTATGAGGTTAGTGTAATTAGCAGTTTGCCACTTGAATTGATAATTTGCCATTACGGAAAATATATCGATGATGCAATCTGCAAATGTTTACCATACTTTATTATGGCAAGGAAAATAGTTGCATATCATACATACTATGATATAAAATGCAGGTTGCTCCTTTGTGTTCGTAATAATAATGTATGCGTTCATATTTTAAACGTGACTGTAATTTCAATTTAATGGAGCCTTAATATGGAATTTTTAAGAGAAATTTGGGGTTTTATAAAAACAAGAAAAAAATTCTGGCTTTTGCCGGTTATAATAGTCCTGCTTCTTCTTGGTTTAATAATAGTGTTTTCCGCCGGCTCGGCGATCGCACCGTTCATCTATACGATTTTTTGATGACGGGAATCGAGGCCTGCATGCAATCAGCAATTCTTGGAATATCGGCTTATTATCACGACAGCGCCGCCGCGATGGTGGTTGACGGACGGATCGTCGCCGCTGCCCAGGAAGAGAGGTTCACCAGGAAGAAGCATGATTCGTCGTTTCCTATTAATGCGGTACGATACGTTCTTGATGAAACCGGTCTGGCCCTCCAGGATTTGGAGATCATCGCCTTTTATGACAAGCCGTATATTAAATTTGAGCGCCTGCTTGAAACGTATCATGCCTTTGCCCCGAGGGGACTGGTAAGCTTTTTTTCAGCCATGCCGGTCTGGATCAAGGAAAAGCTCTTCATGAAAAGCATGCTCAGGGAGGAGCTTTCAAAGCTGGGAGGCGTTATCCCGGGTTTTATATTTCCCGAGCACCATCTCTCACACGCCGCAAGCGCCTTTTACCCTTCCCCTTTTGAGGATGCAGCCATACTGACCATCGACGGCGTCGGAGAATGGGCGACCACGACCATCGGCGAAGGCGAAAGAAACGGCATCTCGATTTTAAGAGAGCTTCACTTTCCCCATTCATTGGGTTTGTTTTATTCTGCATTTACCTATTATTGCGGCTTTAAGGTCAACAGCGGGGAATATAAACTGATGGGTCTGGCCCCGTATGGAAACTCGGAATCGGAACAGACGAAGTTGTTTGAAAAAAAAATCCAGGATGAGATAGTCGACATCAGGGAAGACGGCTCGATACTTTTAAATATGGATTATTTCCGTTATGCGACGGGTCTCAGGATGTGTAACGAGGAAAAATGGGAAAGGCTTTTCGGTATTAAAAAAAGAGAGCCGGAAACGCTGATCACCGAGCCTCATATGAATCTGGCGCTTGCGGTCCAGAGAGTCACGGAAGAGATCGTATTCAGGCTTGCGAAGACCGCTAAGAATTTAACCGGAAGAAGGAACCTCGCACTTGCCGGGGGCGTTGCGCTGAACTGTGTGGCCAACGGTAAGCTCTTGCGCGCGGGAATTTTTGACGATTTGTGGATTCAGCCCGCGGCCGGAGATGCGGGCGGGGCACTGGGTGCGGCTCTTGTCGCGTGGCATATCTGGAGGGGCGAGGGGAGAACGTCGGTTCAAAAGCCAGACTCCATGGCGGGCTCGTTTTTAGGGCCGGAATTCACTCCGAGGGATATTGAAAGGGTGTCATTGAAATTCGGAGCTCCGTATAAATATTACGACTCTTTTGATGAGCTGGTTTCGGTCGCCGCGGAACTTATTGCCGGGGGCCACGTGGTCGGGTGGTTCCAGGGCAGAATGGAATACGGCCCCCGGGCGCTCGGCAACAGGTCGATTCTGGGCGATGCCCGGAATCCGGACATGCAGAAAAAGCTTAATCTGAAAATTAAATACCGGGAAGGCTTCAGGCCTTTTGCGCCCTCGGTTTTGGAGGAGGATATTCCCGAATATTTTGATCTTGACAGGCCATCTCCCTATATGCTCCTCGTCGCCCCCGTGAAAGAGGGAAGAAGGAATTCGCTTCCCGATGGGTATGAATCCATGGCCATGTTTGACAGGCTTTATCATCTTCGCTCCGATATCCCCGCAATCACGCACATTGATTATTCGGCACGGATCCAGAGCGTGAGCAGGCAATCAAACGAAAAGTTCTGGAAGCTGATCAACGAATTCAAGAGGCAGACCGGTTACGGGGTAATCGTCAACACCAGCTTTAATGTGAGGGGCGAGCCGATTGTCTGCACCCCAACTGACGC
>CAZHAD010000036.1:0-31540 GCA_964529965.1 uncultured Leptospirales bacterium
TAAATTATTCAATAATAATGGACATATTTTCCACAGGAATGAATAATATCATATAAATTTCAATCTGCGTATGACGGATGTATCATGCATCTTACACGAATAAGGCTTTTGCACGAAAACTATCCGGACGTCCGGCAGTATCCCTTTGATCTTTCGATTTTCAGGCGTACCGACGTCGTCGATTTTACCGATGGGATATGCTTTTTTGTCGGCGAAAACGGAACCGGCAAATCGACACTGCTCAGGGCGATCGCGATGAAGAGCGGCATACACATCTGGGAGGGCCTTGAGAGGACCAGGTTCCGATACAACCCGTATGAGCAGGCGCTCTGCCGTTTCATCGAGGCTGAATGGACAAGCGGGCCGGTGCCCGGCTCGTTCTTTGCGTCCGAGATTTTTCGTAATTTCGCCGTGAACCTGGACGAATGGGCTGCCGCGTCTCCCGCAACCCTCGACTATTTCGGTGGAACGTCCCTACTGGAACAGTCCCACGGCCAGTGCCACATGTCGTATTTCAAGAACAGATTCAGGATCACGGGGCTCTATCTCCTGGATGAGCCGGAAAACGCCTTGTCCCCCGTGCGCCAGATCGAGCTCCTCAAGCTGCTGCATGAGATCGCGGGGGAGGGCCGCGCCCAGTTCATCATCGCCACCCATTCTCCCATTCTGCTCGCGCTGCCGGGAGCGCAGATCGTGAGCTTCGATCACGACCGCGTCCGTTCCGTGCGGTATGAAGACACGGACCATTACCGCATATACAGGGAATTCATGAATGACCGGCGGAGATTTTTGTAAACGGGTTTGAAATTACTATTCATGATTCAGGATTACCTGATATGAAACTGAATACGGTTCTTTTTGCATTAGTATTTGTTTTTGCAGTCCAGGCGGCCCGCGGCCAGGTCGCCGTCATCCCTTATAAAATAGCCAACGCCTCCTCTGACTTTCCGGCCAGCATGGGCGATGAATATTCCCGCCTTATTTCTACCGCCGCTTTCCTGTCCAAGCAGGACGTCGAGATCGCGTCCCCCACCGACATCGATGTTGATCTTGAGCGGATGAAGCTGTCCCCCCAAAAAACCATCACCAGGGAGGACCTCGATATTCTGGGCAAAACGCGCTACATCGATTATTTCCTCACCGGAGAGCTTTCGAAAGCCGGAAAAGAGTACCGGTCTGAAAGCATACTCTACTCGGTCAGGGAGGGAAAGATCGTGGGACGTTTCAAGGTCAGGGGCGAGGATCTTTTCAGGCTTGCGGAAAGGGAGGTCAACGAGGCCTTTTCTCAATACGGGAACAGACAGCGTTTTACGGGAGTGCAGAGCTCTGAAGCGGACCTAGTGTTTCTGATCGACCTTTCGTACGGTATATCCGACGATTGGGCTTCGGTCAAGGAGGCCGTCCTCGGGTGCGCGGCGGAGCTCATCGATTCGATGCGGGTCGATACGAGGATCTACATCGTCCCCTTTTCAGACAGGGCCGGATATTCCGCCGGCTCTGTCTCGGAAAATTCCATAACCGCGGTGCGCACCGAGCTGGACAGGCTTCATCCCGCCGGGAGTGCGGGAGTCGAAAATTTTATCGGGTCGCTCCGCTATTCGGTGCAAAACGTGCGCTGGCGGCGGTCCGCGCGCAAATTGATCATACTCATTGCGGATTCCCCCCTGGGCTCGCGCTTTGATGAAAAATATGCGCTTCAGGCCCGGAACAAAGGCGCCTCGATCACCTCCGTGTCTCTTGGCCGGATATCAGGCGAACAGTGCGAGGCGCCCGACCGTCTGTCGCGCATCACGGGCGGCTCCCATTACCATGTCGCCTACCATCAAAAAATCTACACGGCCGACGGGGGGTCGGTTGATTTGTACCTTGAAAACGGTAGGTTGTTCAAGTCTCAATTTACAGACGCTGGCTGGATAAAAGGCCTCTACGTTGCCGGTCAAGGTTCGCGGGTATACGGGAAGCCGAAGTCGTTTCTGGAAGAGATTTTTTTCAACGAAAAGAAGGATTCAACATCTCCAACACCCCGCACCATGGCCGACGTGTACACGCGTATTACCAGAGAAAGGATCATCAATCAGGAAAAGCTAGAAAACAACATGGAACGGCTGCTGAAAGGCCTGGTTGCTGCTGACGGGCGCCGAAAAGGGGAGACCGGGATCGTCGGCAAGGCCCTGGTTTCGGACGGAAGGGTATCGATGTGGGTGTATGCGCATGACAAACCCTCCATGGCCTTTCTGGAGAAAGGCCGGAGGGCGGGGTACTATGTTACGCTCGGGGTCGTGGTGGAAAAAGATCCGCGCGCAACCTACGGCGTTACCCTTGTACCTGCGTTCACTGACCTGTCTCCGGGATATGTTCCTGAGCTTATGAAGACGAGCCTTTCCGACATCATAAAGAAAAGCGATTACTTCATGAGCAGGGGACTGTTCCGTCCCCCGGTATGGTTCGTGTCCGTGAAGGTGGACAATGTGGAGAATTACCATATCAAAAGGGATATCAGGGTAAGGTGAGGGGCGCACGGCGGTTGTTGCAGGGGGGCCTGTTTCAATCGTGTATGGTTACCTCATACCGGGCTTTTATTTTTTCGTGGAATGAGTTGAAAGCGGAGTGATCGATCAGGTCGAAACGCTCGAGAATGTTCTCGTCCAGATAATGGTAGCCGTACTTGCGCTCTTCTATCCCGCAGATCATGTTTGCGAGATATATGACATTGACGATATCCGCGAATTTCGGGTTGCTATTATACGGGGCATGATGATATTTGATCGCTTCTATCAGATAATCGGGGAAGTACCATTTTTTCGCGATAAGCGAGCCGATGGACGAATGGCTTATTCCGATTGAAATCTCCTCCATGGTGGTGGTGGTTATCTGCCTGTTCTTGACGATGTCTGCGATTTTTCTGACGAGCCTCTTGTCGGTGGCCAGGAGCACGATCTTGCCCAGATCGTGAAGAAGCCCGGCCATGTACACTTTTTCTACTATGCCCGAAAGGCGGCTTGAGAGGGCGATGTTGCGCGCGTAAAAGGCCACTTTGTTGCAATGCTCCCAGATCATTTCGAAGCTGGTGTATCGTTCGTTTAATATTCTTCTCGCGTTGCTCGCCACGATGATTGCGTTTAAATTTTTCATTCCTATGGTGACGACCGCGGTCTTTATGTCCTCGATCCGCTTGTTGGGGGCGATGCCGGCCGAGTTGGACAGCTTAATCACATCGGCGCTCAGGGCAGGATCGACTTTTATCATGCTCACCATTCGATCGATCGGCGCTTCAGGGTCATTGCAGAGCCGCTGAAGCTGGAGCAGGTTTTCCGGAAAGGTCGGTATTCCGTCTATTTCTTTGATGATTTGCTTTTTCACCCTCGTCGTGATTTCAACGGGCTTCAGTTGCGACGGAATACTTAACGACGTCTGGGTGGTTTTCCCTAATTTTTCTATGGCGTAGTTGCTCGGATCAATCCCCATATTTTTCAAAAGGAGAACGGCGAGCACGATGCCCAGACCGGCCCCTTCCGAGTCGTCCTCTATCTCCTCATATGCTTCGGAAAAATCGTTGTATTGTATGGCCTTTGAGATCCTGAATTTGATTCTCTTTAGTTCATCCTCAAGTATCGACGAATTATTGATCACCATGATCTGAATCTCCGCCGGATTGTAGGTGAAGATTATCTTGACGTAAAAATCGCTTCGCAGCAGGTCGGCCTCGATTTTTTCAAACTCTCCGATAACCTGTTTCTTGAACTTGATCATTCCCTTTTTATAATGATTTTCATCATTTATATCGAGGTCGTTCTTAATGAAGAAGACGCGCTTTGCATTGGCTTTCAATGCATTAACGATTATTTCCCTGAGAATGGTGATGGCCGAATTCAAAAGATATATCTGGTCGTTTTTAGATAAGATTTTGACCAGAATGCTGTTAAGGGCCATCAGTACTTTTTCATTGACATAGCTGAAGGATAACGTGATCGGCTCACCGTTTTTTATTTTTTCCGAGACCGTCTTTTTATTGATTATGGAGTCCATATACGCAAGTTACAAGTGTGTCCGCTTTGGGTGTCCCGACCTATGACGGGGGCAAGGCAAGATGAATCCGCTGCCGTATCATTAAAATTTCGTTGATTTTAAGTATACAAAATGAAAACTATACCAGTCAAGTAATTAATGTTATACGCTGCTTTCTGTTTTATGTCGCTCGAGAATCAGCCTCGCCTGTTCGACGAGCTTGCTCCTTTCATTAAGGGAGGGATTGTCAAGGACAAGCTCAAGGAGCTCGTTTAATATTTTTCCGATCACCGGTCCGGGCTTCAACCCGAACTCATCCATGATCACGTTGCCATCAATTTCGAGATCGCGCACCGAGAAGGCGTTTTCAGCCTCAAGCACCTCGCGGATTCTTGACTTGAGCCGTTCGATCGGCTGGGGGAGGCCCTTCCTCGCGCCGTTTCCCTTCCTGTCGGCCATTCTGAGAATAAAAAGATCATCGATATGTTCCAGCCCCACCTTCCGGATAAAGCGTCGAACCGCCCCGTCGGTCCATTCATCGGTATAATGGAACATGTGATTGAGTATCAGGTTGAAGACGCCGTCTATCTGTTCGTTGGAAAACTTGAGCCGCTTCATAATTTTCCTGGTAATCCTGACGCCGATCACCTCGTGATTGTAAAAGGTGAAATCTCCCTGCTCGTTGGGCTGTTTTGTGGCCATCTTGCCGATATCATGGAAAAGTGCGGCGAGCCGGACCTCGGCCTTGTGTTTAGGCGCCGCGTCGCATGAGTAGATGCTGTGATAGTAAATGTCGTAAATGTGGTATTTGTTCTGTGAAACGCCGTATGACTCGGCCAGTTCGGGGAGGATGACCTCGAGAAGCCCAGATTTCCGCATGTGCTCAAAGCCGATGGAAGGCTTGTCCGCCGCGAGAAGCTTGAGGAGCTCATCCCTGATTCTTTCCTTGGACACTTTTGCGACGAGATCAAGCGTCTCCCGTATCGCGCGGAACGTGCTCGGTTCAATCTCAAAGTTCAGCCTGGCGGCGAACCGGCAGGCCCGAACTGCGCGAAGCCCGTCTTCCCTGAGCCTTGAGGCCGGATCGCCGATGGTTCGTATGGTTTTACGCTCGATATCCAGGAGGCCGCCGACGTAATCGATGATCTCGCCGGTTTGGAAGTCGTATGCCAGGCCATTGATGGTGAAATCCCTGCGCTCGACGTCCACCCTGAGATCCCGGGAGAAGGATACGGAATCCGGATGCCTTCCGTCAATATACCTGCCGTCGGACCGATACGTGGTGATCTCAAACTGATGATTGTCCAAAAGCACGGTCAGGGTGCCGTGTTTGATTCCGGTCGGTATCGTTTTGCGGAACAATTTCATCACCTGTTCGGGCAGGGCGTCGGTTGCAAAGTCGTAATCGTATGCCTCGCCGCCCAGTATGAGATCGCGCACCGATCCGCCGATTAGATAGCATTCAAATCCATTATCATGGAATTTTTTTGATAATTTGAGTATCGTAGTGCAGACACTATCGGGAATTTTAATATGTATATTTTTTCGCATGTAGGATTTGACCGATTGTATGACGTATTGGCTATGCGTGCGCGGTAATGAATTCCATAAGGAAACTTCTAAAAACCTTCTATGGATATTTCCTTTTGGGCACATACAAGGATAAAACTGCTTTTTTCATTGTTTTAATATTGGAAAAAGCAGTTTGTAGATGTGCCCGTAAACAATAAAGTTATAATCCCCTCATTAGTCAATGGATTTTTAGAAATATACAAGGCGGCAACTGAAATTGAAACAAACAATATTAAAATATTCCTAATAATTTTATTTATATGTTAATTAAAGAATCTTTATCTCAAGTAAATAAAAGATGCGGGATAATCGTATGAATAAAAGTAACGCCAGGACCAAAGAAATTGCACATCATATCTTCAATGGATCCCTGGCCATGATCGGGGTCTGCATTACGGTCATCACCTTGTTTAAAGTGTTTAATGCGGGAATATTGACTTTTGCTGATGATATATTGGGAATCGATACCTTTGTTTATCACAGCGCGCCCGAAAACCCCGGAGCTCTGCTCCGGAGATGAGGCGCGCAAAACATTATGTGAAAAAATACCCCGCAGCTTGCTGCGGGGTATTTTATATTATATCCGCCATACTTTCGTACATGTCATTGCGCAGTGAAACGAACATGAAACTGGAATGGTTTGCGGATATCCTGTTTTTCTTCGGGATGTTCGTTATGGTGTTTGTCGGAGTGATAATCGTATTTTTTGCCTGGTAAAATTATCTGATCTCCGAGCCTTCATAAGGACGTGCGGTCACGGGCTTGGATAGTCTCGACTCATGATTATAGGATGTATCCGGCTTGTATGAGTCATATGCGCTCACTGCGAAATAGTAGAGCACGGTGTTTCTCAGGACAGGATAGTTGAGCTTTCCCCATGCGTCCCTCGCCCTGTTTTCCTCGATCACATCGTTCGTTATTTTTACCTGCACGGTATTACCGCCGTTGGACGGAATGACGATCCTTTGGCCGTTGACAACCGTTATGATACCGTCGTATCTCCCCGGGACGATCCCGTAATAAATCTTATAGCCCATAATGTCGCTTTCGGTGTTCTTTTTCCATTTGAGGATCACCGTCCTGTCACCGGCACCGGCGGCCTCGAGGAAGAGCGGCGGATCCGGAGGAAGATCAAGGCGGTAATCGATCTCGATATCTGAGATGGAGGGAGCGGTTTTGCCGTCTGGAGATGATACCAGATGCGCCCTCCACTGGTAATATTTACCCCTGAGATAGCCGTTCTCGTCCTTTTTCAAATAAATATTTTTTTGCCCCTTGTCGATGCGAAACCATTTCACCCCGATGCTGTCCTCGTTAAAGAAGCGGTCGGATGTTCTGTACTGCATCCATACGAAGGTATTCTTGGCGAGTCGCTCCCTCCATCTGAATTCCGTCACGCTGGTTCCCGTTCCCTGAAACGAATACACGGGGCTCGTTATGACGCCTTCAACATTAAAAGGGATTTTCCCTACCTCGCCAACGGCGTGGTAATTTTTTTTGGCGATCGCCTCATACTGTGCCACGTCCTCGAACTTCCGGTATGAGATTCTGAATTCATCAATCAATCCGAAATAGTTTTTCCCGATATACGCCTGCGGCAGATCGAGACACTCGCGCGAACCGCTCGGATCAGGTTTGCCGAACGAAGGAGTATAGACGCCGTCATACGGCTGGCCGTTTTTCGTGATGTACTGGACCTCATCCTCCTCGCCGTCGAGGTATTTAGCCAGCTTTCCCGAAAGCCTATCAAAGCTCAGGCTGAAATGGTACCATTTCAGCGGCTGGAGCGTGCTTCCCCGTTTGAGGATTATGTCAAGAGGCTCTCCGCCAGCACTATTGAAGATTCCATACAGGAAAGCGACGACCCTCCGGTCCTTGAGCTGGATTTCTATACCGCGCTTTCTTCCCGACATATAGCCGACACGAGAGAAGAGCGTGCTTCCGTCTTGAAATTTTTTTGCATACAGTCTGAATTCAATGGTAAACGAACCCAGATCGCCGCAGTCGCCGAGCCATGCGCCCTTTACGGTCTCTATTGCAACCCAGTGCTCCTTTTTGTAAAACTGAGCGCATCCCTTGCCCAGCGCCCCGCCGCCTGTTGCGAACGTGTAATCGCAGTAAGGGATGCGGTAATGCTTCATGTCGTCCCGGTGCAGGCGGGCAGACGGGGTGTTGAAAGACAGGACGATGTCAGTGATAAACGGATCGCTCGCCGCCTTGTATGAAAGGTCCCTTATGGTGTATGCGCTTTTCCCTCTCTGATCCGGGACGACACTCACGTTATAGAGGCATTGTTTCGGCACACGTCGGAACTCGATCGTGCCGGTCGTCTGCACGCGCGCGCTGGCGAGAGGGCACATACAGACGAGCATCAGCACCGTCCATGTGCGGACATATCTCGATTTCATCTGCTTTCCCGAACTTTGTACAATGCGTTCAAATCCGCTTACGCCGAATATTTCTGGGACTTTTCAATCTCATGGATTTTATCGAGTCTTCTCTGGTGCCTTCCCTTCTCGTAGGAAGAATTGATCCAGCGCTCCACGATCTTAAATGAAAGCTCATCGGCAAGCACCCTGCCGCCCAAAACCAGTACATTGGCGTTGTTGTGCCTGCGGGACATTTCAGCCATATATTCGTTGCAGCACAACGCCGCCCTGATTCCGTTGATTTTATTCGCCGCTATTGAAGCGCCTATCCCGGAGCCGCAGATCACAATTCCGTATTCGAGATTCCCCTTCTGGATTTTACTGCACACTATTGAAACGTAATCAGGATAATCACACGGCTCCTGATCGTACGTGCCCATATCATCAAAGCTGATTTCAGTAAAGTGGTTGATAATTGCCCCTTTTAAGGAAAATCCGCCGTGATCCGAACCAATGCCGATCTTCACATTACGACCTGTATCCATTGAAAATTTGTTATACTAACATGCTCCATGACGGTTAATTTATCAATAATAATTTATTGCAGAGCTCCTCATCCTCGGAGCTCTGCCCCGGTGAAGAGGCGTGCAAAACATTTGCGAAAAAATACCCCGTCTCGACTTGTCGGGACTGCGTTGGGTATTTTATTGTCCCGAGGATACCCGGACCGGCCTTTTCAATTGTCGGAGTATGTTCGGACTTATCAACAATGTTATTATAAATGTCACGAGTCAGAATTTTGATAATCAGATGCGCGATTAAAGTCCATTGACCGACACATACCCCTCCTACGAACCTGCTCGCGTCTGGTGCTTAATTCCTGATAGATTCAGCACTTACCATATTATGTCGCTTAAGTTTTGGAGATTGGCTTTATGCGACATAATATTTTTATTTTTCTTAAACCGGGCTGAATGTTTTTTTATTCGTGTGGATTTTGTGGATAACTTTGTGGATAAAATTGCGTTTATGATTGTGCTTGTCCGAATGAATGACGGGTTTTGTAGTTTTGCGGCCACGTTCGCGCAGAAGTGGAAGCCTAAATTTACCGGGGTCTGACAGAGACTATTGCATAAATATTTCTTGATAAAAGCCGATTATTAATACTAATTGGGCCGTGTACCAAGAGGTACCCGCAAAGACGCAGTGCCGTAAAGAAGAGGTGCTTATAATTTAACGCGCCTGTGCGGCTTTGAGAAAGCAATATGATTTTTGAGACAGCCCTATGATGTTTTATTAAATGCGGGTTTTCAATTGATCTGCTGGCGCGGCGATGAAGACAACGATACGACAATATCGAAGCAGGTTCCGGTTGAAATTGTTTGAAAAATACTTCATAACCAAAAAAAGGCTCTCAAAGCTCTGGGACGGCTTCATCGAAAAGGGTCATGAACGGATGACCGTCATGTTTATTCCCCACAATGAGCGGAAAATATTCAATTTTCAGATTTCAAAATTCACCATTTCATTCTTCTTTTTGCTTTTTATCGTGGTGCTGGTCACCTCCTCGTACGCCCTGATCAGGCACACGGGTGTCAAACGGGAAGAGCAGAGGCTCCTCATGACGTATGAGGATATCCGCTCGCACCTCTTGCGCTTCGAAAGGCTCACGAACTCGATCGCCGAGCTGGTCGATGAAATAAAACCTGACGTGAAAGAGCTCTATGAACTCACCGCCGGCTCCGATGATATCGGCCAGATATGGGATCTTGATGAAATGGATAAAAAAGAATATGATGAGCTCGTAAAGCTGCGGCATATACTTCCGGAGGAGATTTTCACCCTGAAGAACATGCAAAAGGATGTCATATGTACGACCAACACGATAAAAACCGTAAAAAACTTTATTGACGTCCGCAGCAAGGTGGTGCGGGATACCCCTTCAATTGTTCCGTGCCCCGGGCATATCACGTCCCTTTTCGGATGGAGAAGGTCGCCGTTCGGGCATGGGCGTGACTTTCACTCCGGTATAGACATCGCCGCGCCGCCGGGCATGGAAATCAGGTCCACGGCCCCCGGTACGGTTGTATCCACCGGCTGGAGCGGAGGATACGGCATCATGATCCGCATACAGCATAAATACGGTTTTGAGTCGGTATATGCTCACTGCCATAGCGCTGCCGTGGCCCCGGGACAGCATGTACGGAAAGGGCAGGTTATCGGGTATGTCGGACAAACCGGGAATGCCACCGGACCCCATTGCCATTATGAAATACGGCTCGGAATACCAATCAATCCATATCCATATATGAGCAGGATATGGTGATCGACGCTGTGTCATCTATAATATAAGATATGGCGGGACTTCAGCCCTCATATAATGAGGGCGCAATCAGCATGAATCACGAATTAAAATAGTTTTGCATTCTATCCCTCAATCTCTGATAGAATCCCTTCAATTCGGTGATATATATGTCGTCCCTTCTTTTCTTGAGAAGCTCGATGGTGGTGATCTGGATCACATTCCAGAGCATGTTCCGGTCAGGGCATTGCCAAAAATAGCTGAGGTCGATTTGATATGCTCCCTTGTATTTCCGCGCACCTCCCTGGGGGGTGATTTTTTTTATTATATCGTTCAGATTCGTACGCTCGCTGTTTGATCTGAACGAAGCGTCCAGGAAGAGGCTTTTCTGCTCGCTGTTTTCAACCACGGCAAAAACCACCACGATTGAAAATTTTTCCCTTTTCAGCAGGAAATCCGCAACGATCGCGATACTGTCGCGGTGGGATGAATCAATAAATCCGATGCCGGTTATCAACCAATCCTTGTATATCAGCTTGTTGCCGATTGCGCTGTTGAGCATCTGAAGGGTGATTTTTGAAAGAGGGATGCTGCTTATTTTATGGAACATGGCGTTATCGGCAAACTTCGATATATAACCCAGCGCCTCATAATCGATCGTGCTCGCATGGGAGTATTTGTCCGTATCGGTGTATATGCCGTAGAGAAGTGCGGTGGCTACCGGGGTCAGCACGGAATCGTCGAGGGGGGAAGATAGGTCTTTTATAAGCAGTGCCATCAGCGAGCTCGTCGCGCCCGCCTCAGTATCAATAAGAATGAAATCAGCTTTTATCTCTTCATCCGAGGATTCATGATGATCAATATATACGGCGCAGGGCAAGGATCCGGTTACGGCGGGGATGATCGGTGACTGATAATCGGCGATGATGTACGCGTCGAATTTATCCTTGTCCTTGTCCGGCTGGGCGAATGATATCGGTATTTTCAATATATTGACGAATGCCTTGTTTTCCGGCAGAGAAAGCTCTTTGGTTAAAATGATCGAGCTTGCCGTTCCCAGGTGCTGGCAGACGGCGCCCAGGGCGAAAGAGGAGGCGATCGCGTCCGGATCTGGAGATCCCTTGACCACGATCATGATGTTTTTATATTTTCTTATCGCCGCCGCCAGATCATTCGAACGTCCCGCCACGCTGTATCCTCATTGCTGAAATTTAAAGATAATGACGCTGATATCATTTATCTGCTTCTTATCTTTGATGAAATTCTGCAAATCAGCACGTATGATGTCAACCAAATCCGCAGGGTTCGAGTCCCTTTCCCCTTTGAGGATGTTTTTTGGCCGTTCGATCGAATATGCTTCGCCGCGGTCGTTGATGGCAGTAACCAGGCCGTCCGAATAAAGGATGCCGACGCTTCCCGCGTCTAACTGAATGGTTTTCGATTCATAGGCGGATTTTTTGTTCACGCCCACCGGCAGGCCCTTTGTGTCGCATTCGATAAACTCACGGTCTTGAGGGCTGTATACCAGAATGGGATTGAAAGCCGCGATTGAATAGGCAATTTCTCCGGATGCAGACAGGATGACGCACGCCGCCTTCGCGTATTTGTCGGAAAATTTCGATGAGCCTATGACCCAGTTCATGGCGTTAAGTATTTTATGCGGCGAATCGAACGTTTTCGTATGTAGATGCAGGACCGAGTAAAGCTCGAGCAATATGATCGCGGAATCGATTCCGGAATACGACGCGTCCGCCATGAAAATCGCCGACCTGTTTTCATCGAGGGGCACGGAATCAATGTAGTCCCCACCGTACGGGGAATTGCCGATGTAGAGGGAGTCGATCCCGTATCCCCTGAGCCGGCTCATTTCGCGGGGAATGATTTTATTTTTTATGCTGTTGACGACTATCTGATCGTGTTTGACCACCTGCGTGGCCCTGACCTGCTCGAGCATGAGGGCGTTGGCGAGGTGGTGCTGAAACTGAACCCGGTAAAGCTCCAGCGCGGAGAGAAAAGATTTGGTATAGATTTTTTTCCCTCGGAGCTGACCGAGGGCGATCAGGTTGCTTACCTCCCTTTCAGAGCTGAAGCAGGGCATCACCACCTCGAGCCGGTTTCTTTCAAAAAATTCAAGGGCGCCTCCACCCTCGACTCTGCTTTCCGGATAATAAAGGGTGGGTTTATACACGATACCCGACGAGCGGGACATCAGGGCTATCAGGGGATGGTCTGTTGATATTTCGCTGTCATTTATTTTTCCGCCCTTCTGATACGCGGTAAAGAATTTATTTTCTTTTTTGTTGTATAGAAAACAATAGGCGCGCTCTATTCCGAAAGCATCGGCGAATCCACCGGCAAGTGTTTCGAAAAAATTGTCCCAGTATTCTTCCTGCTTTAGGTTTTCACTGACTCGCTTCAGGTCGTTGAACAATCGATCGAGCTTTGTGATAAGATTTCGGTGACCGCGGCCGAAAAGGTCCTCAATTCTCGGGCGGATATATTTAAAAAACACGAACAGGTAGCCAAACAGAATGAGGGCCAATCCCAGGCTCGGGATCTTTTCCCTCAAATTGAGCTGCGTATTGTACTTAATTATCAAGAGGGAAGGTCCCAGCAGAAGAAGCACGATGATGAGCCAGTAAAGGCCGGTTGAGTAAAATTTTTTCATGTCAATGTCGTTGTAATCTGATGCGGCATAGTTCATGATGACAAGCATTAGGGGGATGGTCACAAGAACGCTGATCGTATTATAATCGGGTGTGCCCCGGAAGTATTCAAGGTATAAAGAGGGGAGGAGAAGCAAGAGGAAGAGTATTGTCATCCCGATTAAAAGATAGACAAGGTCGATCCTGAGCGCCCGATACGCGTAGAATCCAGATTTGAATATTAACACGATCAAGGCGCCAAGAAAATATATCATGATCGTCAACAGATATGCGGTCTGCCAGGTGCCGGCCGGTTCGGCGGACAAAACAGCGATGCCCTGTTCATTCAATATCGTGTCGGCGGCAATGATGATGCTGAAAGCATATCCCGGAAGGCTTACGATGATCGCGGCAATCGTCCCCCTTGATTTTAGATAAGGATAAAAACAGAAAAAAGTGAAAACGAGCGTTGCCGTTAACATAAGGAACAAGAGATGGATGTTATGCGTCTGCGCGGGCGTCGCAATGCTTGGATTGAGAAATTTTATGATCATGAAAGCATACAGCGCGGTTGAAACGATCCCGGCGGCCGCGAGGATTACATTGGGAGAGGTGCGGGATCTTTTTACAATGTTGTAGAAAAAAATTGCAAAAGAAACGATCGTTGCGGCGATTGCAAGGCTTATTATTGCGTAAAACAAGGCCGATTCCTATTAGTAACTTTTTTTCCTTGATTATTTATTTCGGATGTTATAATCTCAACCCTGCTATATTATAAAAAACACAGAGCGTGGTCAATCACAATATTGATGTGGCGGGACGCGTACAAAACCCGCAACAGGAGCTCAAGCGTTTTATGAAATGGAACAGGAGATCGCGGATGCTGGTGGTTTCCATCCAGCTTTGCCTTGGACTCGGGTGCGGCGGCATATTTGGAAAGAAACAGCCGCACGCGTCGCGCGGAAGAATGGATCTTCGTAACTGGGATTTTGAACGGGATGGGCCGGTGAATTTAACCGGGGAATGGGAATTTTACTGGAAACGGTTTGCGATTAATTTTACGGATGCTGGATCCGACCGATCGCGCCCAGTCCGGTATATGTGGGTGCCCGGGATCTGGAACAACCGGATCATCGGCGGAAAGAGGATCAGCGGACAAGGATATGCGACCTACCGGCTGCGGGTGTTGCTGAAAAAGCCCGCTTCACCGGGGCTCAAACAGAACATGGCGGTTCTGACCCATGTCATGGGCACCGCATACGTTCTTTTTGTGAATGGGATAAGGATCACCCAGGGAGGAGCAGTGGCGCGCTCTCCCGCCCTCTCGGCCCCGGGATACTGGCCTGATGTGGCCGATTTTGCTCCCGAGAGCGATGAGGTCGACATCGTACTTCACGTTTCGAATTATCACCATCGGAAAGGAGGGGTCTGGGACAAAATCATTCTCGGCAGCGAGCGCTCTATCCATGATGTGAGGGAAAAAAGGCTCACCCTCGATTTTTTTCTCATAGGCTCGATCTTCATCATGGCGTGCTATCATCTCGTCCTGTTCGCCATGAGGAAAAGGGACGTATCCTTCCTTTATTTCGGCCTTATCTGCCTGATCATTCCCGTACGCATCCTGGTGACCGGCGAGTATTACATGCTCCATGTAGCTCCGGGGATGCCGTGGGGTTTATTTCACAGAATCGAATACCTGACCGTGTTCATCACCCTTCCGTTGTTTTTTATGTTTTTTCATTCGCTGTTTCCCGCCGAGTTCCACAAAAAGGTGCTCAGGGCATTCCAGTTTTTGGGGATATTATTTTCCTGTGTGGTCGTCGCCACCCCTTCGCGGATATACACCTATCTCATGCAGCCTTTTGAGGTAGTGTCGTTCGTAGTATGCGTATATGGATTGTATGCGATCATTCTCGCGTTGGCGAGAAGGCGGGAAGACTCGGTGCCTTTCATGATAGGATTTTCCGTGCTGGCCACGACGGTGATCAATGATTTTTTGTATAACAATATGATCATTCTCACCGGATATATCGTTCCTTACGGCCTTTTCTTTTTTATCTTTTCCCAGGCATTCCTCCTTTCCCGGCGGTTTTCAAGAACGCTCGGCGCCGTCGAAAGCCTCTCCGAGGAGCTTGAAAGCAAAAACAGGAGGCTCATCGACCTCGACAGATTGAAGGATGAATTTCTGGCCTCCGTATCCCACGAGCTCAGGACGCCGCTCCACGGCATAATCGGATTAGCGGAATCGATGCTCAAGCTCCATGGGGATTCCATGACCGATGAGTCGGTCCGCAACCTCAAGCTGATAGGGGTAAGCGGCAAGCGGCTCGCAGAACTTGTGAACGATATCGGCGATTTTTCAAAGCTGAGAAACAGGGATATCGTGATATCCCAAAGCGCGGTGGACATTAATACCATCGTGGAGATCGTCCTGTCCCTTTCATGGCCGCTCATCGGCAGGAAAAAAATAGAAATCAGGAATCTCATAGGACCGGGAGGCCGGCTAGTCTATGCCGATGAGAACAGAGTGCAGCAGATCCTTCATAACCTCATCGGCAATGCGATCAAATTCACCAATGAGGGCACCGTCTCCATATCCGCTGAAACGGTCTGCGGGGATACTGACGAGGGATGGATGAGGATTTCGGTTTCGGATACCGGAATCGGCATACCTGCCGAAAGGCAGAGGGTCATCTTTGAATGCTTCGAGCAGTCTGACGTCTCGATACCGCGCCAGTATGGCGGAGCAGGAATAGGGCTTTCGATCGCCCGCCACCTCGTGAAGCTTCACGGCGGCACGCTGGATGTCGAGTCCGTCTTCGGAAAGGGATCGACCTTCTCATTTATTCTTCCTCTTTACCGGGGGGCCGATCACGAGTGCCGTGAGGCGAAAAGAACGCCTGTTTTTTTCTCTCAGGATCAGCGTCCCATGATGCTCGGCGGCGGGACCGGCGGTTTGCGGGATCACCAGTCGGGCGGCGCGGGGAATCTGCTGATCGTTGATGACGACATAATTAATCTCCAAGTGATCAAGAATTTTTTATCCGCCGAGGACTATGCAGTGATCACGGCCTCTGACGGCGCCGAGGCATTGAGTATTATAACCCAACGATCTTTTGACTGCATTTTATTGGACGCGATGATGCCGAACATGTCCGGTTATGACATGTGCGCGGAATTGAGAAAGCGTTATTCCCTGTACGAGCTTCCTGTTTTGTTTCTCACCGCCAGAAACAGCATAGAAGACCTCCTGCATGCCTTTAATATGGGCGCAAATGATTATCTCACGAAGCCGATCAGCCGGGACGAGCTCGTCACCCGCGTCAAAACCCTCGTGTTTCTTAAAAAAACCGTGCAGGCTCATGATGAAGCGAAGTTCAAGCTTTTACAGGAAAGGGCGAGCCCGCATTTCCTGTTCAACGCACTTAATACCATACACGCGTTGATCATGAAGGACCGCGCAAAGGCCGATGAGGCCGTGATCAAGCTGGCTGAAAATTATCGTTTTTTGATTGAGCACTCCCGGAGATCTTTGATTGCCTTTGACGTTGAATGGAAATTTGTCGCGAATTATCTCGAGCTCGAGGAGCTGCGTTTCAGCGATACCCTGTCATTCATGCTGGAAAAGGAAGGCGATTCTTCCGGGATTTTCATCCCGCCGCTGACGATTCAGCCGGTTGTTGAAAATTCGCTGAAGCACGGTTTGTTGAAGGGCGACGGCAGGGGGTGGGTTCGTGTGCACGCATCGTGCGATAAGGACCGGGTGTCGGTCACGGTGTCGGATAATGGATCCGGGCTCAGGTCCGATGATATATATTCGCGCTCCCTCGGCAACATAAGGAAGAGGCTGAATTATCATTTTGACGATGTCGAATTCGTCGTGCGGAACGCCGATGAGGGAGGAGTTGAAGTACGCATGTCATATTGCTTCGAAAAAGCAAAAATAACCGCGGGGGAAATGTGAACATGGACCCGGATGACGCTTATTCCGTCTTCATCGTCGAGGACGAGATGCCCGCCCGCGAGCTGCTGGTTGAATATTTGTTGACGCGTCCCGAGCTGAAGCTTGCGGGCATCGCAAAAAACGGCAGGGATGCGATCGCTGAGCTTTCATGTAATTCCTACGATCTCGTGTTCATGGACATCCATCTGCCCCAGATGTCGGGCATTGAAATCCTGGAACGAGTGGCGAAGCTTCCTTATTTAATCTTCACCACCGCATACGGTACGTACGCGCTCAAGGCGTTTGAATTTCATGCGGTGGATTATCTGCTTAAGCCGTTCAGCATGGAGCGCTTTAACCAGGCCATTGACAAATTTCTGCATCTCAAAAGGGGGGCGGACCGGAAGGCAGGACAGAGCGGCGAAACGGGATTTTCCTTCAAGGACCAGGGCAGGCATCACATTCTTCCGTTCAAGGACATTGTATACTTCACCTCACACGGGAAGCATGTCGTCATCCATTCAATCGGCCGGGATTATGAAACCAGCATGATGCTCAAAGATATTGAACACAGGTTGCCGCATGACCTCTTCATTCGCATCCATAAACAATATATCGTGAACATCCGCTACATATCGATGGTCGAGTACTACATCGGCGGACAGTACCTCGCATTTCTGAAGGACGATGACGAGAGCTCACTGCCCGTGGGAAAGAAATACGCTCCCCTGCTCAAAGAACGGCTGCGGCTGGATTAATTTCGTCCCGCGAAAAAATTGGACTTTTTTATAAAAAATATATAAAATAAATAAAAGAGAAATCGCCCCGCATAGATAATTATTGATGAGTTGGTAATGCATTTTCTCAAATTGATAGGGGGTTCATATGCAAAAACTTATATTATTCATCGTACTCATTTTTATCTTAACCGTAGCGTTTGCAGACCAGATATATCTTTCGGACGGGACCGTCGTAAAAGGCACAATCATACAGATCACGGACGCCAGGGTTGAATACAAACCCGAGGGCGGCCGCGCTTTTGACGTGGTTGAAAAAAGCGCGGTCGTCAAGGTCGTGTATAACGACGGCCGGGTGGTCAACTACAAGCTTGACACCCTCTATCGCAGGGACGGATCGGCGATCAAGGGCATCATCAAACGGGTGACTCCTGACGATGTCGTGTACGTTCCGGAGGGATCCGCGCAGGAGAAAACGATTCCGCGCAGCGAGATAGAACGGCTTGAATACAGCGACGGCAAGACCGTGTACCTTGCCGGCGGTATTGCCGGAGGACAGAGGATCATATATGAACAGATGAAGCCGGCTGGCGGGTTTCATGACTCCGTCGTCAGGATCGCGGGTTTCTTCGGATTCGGCAATCCATACCGGGGAGTATTTGAAAAGGAGCGTCGGGTGTTCAACGCCTTTAAGCCTGATCTGTTCATGGCCTACATAGTGCCTCGCGATTACCATCTGATGCAGTCCTATGTCAACGGCGGAGGTGAGCTTGATCTCATGCCGCCCGCGATACGGTTTCCGCAGCAGCGCTCATTCGATTTTACCGGCATCAAGTTCGGAATCAGGGGCAAATACGGATATGAGTATGTCGACAGCCTCATCGTGGACCAGGCGGATTATTTTTATACCGTGGAGAGCTACGAGCTGTTCAGGGGCAGGCTTATGCGCTACCATTATTGGGCAGCCGGCCCGGTCATGGATCTGATCTTCGGTCCCCGCAGCAATTCGTTTAATTTCATCCTCAACTTCTACGCGGTCGCGGGACAGATCTTCGGCGGCCGTCTCCTGCCTGCGGCCGCGCTCCGGAGCGCCGGGTTTCTGGCGGCGGAGCTTGCAGGCCTGTACGGTGCGGGTCAGTTCCTCCCGGGCTATAGCGCAGCGTGGATTTCCCCGCATGTGAACAAAACGAGGTTTAACGGCTATACCGTACGGGCGGGGTTCGGGCCGCACTTCTCGCTCAACAGGAACTTTCCTCTTGTGATGGGAATCAACGTGACCTACGCCTATTCGCAAATCCGTCTCGGGAGGGACCCCTTCATTTATCTGGACGGAAATAAAAAGGCGGCCTTGCATGAAGCAGGCCTCGAAATTTCAGCGGGTCTTCATTTTTAGCCGTATGAAAATCGTTCTGGTTCATCCCGCGGGCTCAAACTGGATCAGGGGACATGAGGACCTCGCGGCCGTAGCCAACCGGATGGCGCCCATAGGGCTCCTGTCGATCGCCGCTTTTCTCGAGCGCGAGGGGCATGAGGTATTCGTGCACGACTGCCTGGGCCCCGGCGCGGTTTCGGGAACCGAGAAAAATGTAAAGATCATTCTGTCCCGCAATCCTGATATCGTCGGTTTTTCAGCCACCACCTCCGGTTTTCTGGACGGCTACGAACAGGCTTCATTAATAAAAAAAATCAGGCCGGACGCTACGATCGTGTTCGGCGGCGTGCACGTCTCGGCACTGGGCGGCGTTCTCCTGGAACGATACCCGGACATAGATTATCTGTGCATGGGAGAGGGCGAGGCCACCCTGGGAGAGCTCGCCGCGGGCCGTGGCCTTGAATCAATACACGGTCTGGCATGGAGGGCCGGAGGCCGCGTCGTCGTAAATCCCGAGCGCGGTCCTATACCCGATCTCGACGCGCTCCCATTCCCGGCGTATGAGAAGCTGAAGGGATTCCCCGGCGGGTATAACCTCCCGATTTTCAGCTATGTAAAAGCGCCGGGCGCCACCATGATCACCAGCCGCGGATGCCCGTACCAGTGCTCATACTGCGACCGTTCTGTTTTCCGAAGAGGCTTCAGATACAACTCTCCAAAATACATCTATGAGCATATGAAATATCTCCGCTTCCGCTTCGGCGTACGGCACGTAAATATCTACGACGATCTCTTCACTTTGAATCGAAAGAGGATAGAGGACTTGTGCGGCATGCTCGCGTCCGCTCCCCTGGGAATGAATTTCAACTGTGCGGTCAGGGTCGGATACGCGGACGACGACCTGCTCGGGATGCTCAAGGCCGCGGGCTGTCTGATGGTTTCCGTGGGAATCGAGTCGGCTGACGAAGAGATTCTCGCCAGGCACAAGTCCGGCGTAAGCCTTGACGAGGTGAGGGACACGGTTGTGCGCATCAAGCGCCGGGGTCTTCGGGCAAAAGGGCTGTTCATGATGGGGCTTCCCGGAGAAACCGAAGAGTCAATAGAAAAAACGAGCGATTTTGTGCTTTCCCTCGGGCTCGACGACCAGAATATGGCGAAATTCACCCCCTTTCCGGGCGCGCCGATCTGGTCCACGATCGAGGATGAGGGGACCCTGGAAAACGACTGGCGCCAGATGAACTGCCTCAATTTTGTGTTCGTGCCCGGGGCGATCGCTTCCCGCGAGCGGCTCGACCAGCTCTTCAATCGGCACGTCAAGCGGTTCTACTCGAGCCCGGAATGGCGCAGAAAGTTTGCCGCCAGGCTGTGGCAGCACCGGCACAGCCTCGTGTATCTGATAAAGCACCTTCCCTCATTTGCGAGGGCAAAACGGAATTTTGAGCCTGATTTATAGAATGCCGCCTTTCATGCCACCACCCTCAGTGGGGCTGCTTACGTTCACGTGAAAGTAACGCAAGAGGCTTTCAACGCCCTTCAAAGAAGACAATGATATGTTGTTATCGGCTGCAACACTTATCAGAAATTTTAAGTCCCCCTCCGGGGCACGAGTATGAACATGTGTGATGATTAATTCGACTGGATGATGGGCCAAAAATTATCCTTGATATTCTTCAAAATGTTTTTTTATGCTGCCTCATGGATCCTATACAACAGCTTGCGGAAAGGATTCTGGCGGGACCGTCTGCGCCGGATAAGGATTTCATCGCCTCCAAATATACGTATGCAGATGTGTACGACCTTGCCGCTGGCTTTGTTGCAATTTTTTCCCGGCCCGGTATGAGCGAAGAGCAGATATGCATCTGTACGGAGGACCGGGGGATCGTCGCCGCTGCGCTGATCGCGGCGCTCGCGTGCGGCCCGGCATTGATCCTTCCCTATTCCATGTCAGCCCAGGTTTTATCCGAGACGAGGGAGATTTTGCGCTTCACTTACGCGATATCCGATGGAACCGTCGACCTTCCCGGCGGCGTACGTGGCCTTGCGCCCGAGCGCGGATCATGGGAACCCCGGATGACCGCGGGGCCGCGTGATGTGAATTCCGTGTTTCTGAGGCTTTTTACGGGCGGCTCCATGGGCAAGCCCGCGGTCTGGTCGAAGACGCCGGTCAACATGCTCGCGGAATCGGACAATCTCAGACTGAAATACCGCATCGTCTCCGGCGACCTCGTCGCTTCGACCGTGCCGCCGTACCATATCTACGGACTCCTGTACACGGTGCTGGTCCCCTTTCTCGCCTCTGCGACGGTTTTGGAAAGGAACTTTGCGTTTCCCCTAGAGATCGTCGGCGCATTAAAAGACAATCCGGTGACCGTTCTGGTGAGCGTGCCGGTCCATTACCGGATTTTGAAGAGGATGGATATTGAAGCGCGGCATCTCAGGATCGCGTTTTCCTCGGCCGGACCACTCGACCGTGATGACGGCGTATATTTTTATGATCAGACGGGGGTCGGGGTTGAGGAGATTTACGGCTCGACCGAGACGGGCGGGGTCGCCTGCAGGTGCGCCGCAACCGGCCGCGAGCTGCTCGAGCCGTTTGCATGGGTCGAATGCAGGATCAGGGACGAGCGGATCTGCGTGAAATCATTGTTGGTTTCACCCGATCTTCCGGTTGACGGGCAGGGATTTTACATGACCGGGGACAGGGCGAGGTTCGTGAGCGCTGACAGGTTCACGCTTCTCGGCCGCGCGGACGGTGTGGTCAAGGTTGGTGGGAAAAGGGTGGACATGAACGACGTCCAGGAAAAAATCAAGCGGATACCGGGTATCAGGGATGCATTCGTCGTCTCCCTGCCGGGGAGGAAGGGAAGGGACACGGATATCGCCGCGATGGTGGAGTGCGACATCGCGGAGGCCGAGCTAAGAAGGGTCCTTTCCGAAAAATTTGAGCCTTTCGCCGTTCCGCGCCGGCTGCGCCTGGTCGACAAGATTCCGTCAACATCAACGGGAAAGTACGACCGTGAGGCGATCATGGAGCTTCTTCGGGGAGTGGAGGATTAAAGGACAACGTCGTGGATGAAAAGACCGTGTATATGTTTCCCGGCCAGGGGTCCCAGTCGGTAGGGATGAGAAGCAGGCTCGGCTCCATGTCCGAGCGGCAGAAGGAGCTTTTCAGCACCGCCGATTACATCCTGGGCTTCTCCCTGAGCGTGCTCATAGACCAGGGTCCGGACGAGGAGCTCACCCGGACCTCGAACACCCAGCCCGCCCTGCTTATCATGGGAATGGCTTTCGGAATGGCGATCGATGCCCTGGGATACAGGGCGGACATCGTGATGGGGCATTCACTGGGCGAATATACGGCGCTGGTGCACTGCGGCGTCATCGATTTCGCCGACGCGGTGCGCATCGTCAGAAGGCGGGGCGAGCTTATGGAGAAGGCGGCGGGAAACGCGCCGGGGAAGATGGCCGCGGTCATCGGGGTTGAGAAGTCGGATATTGAGGAGATCGTTGCGCAGAGCAGAAGCTCGGGCGTGATCGATATCGCAAATTACAATTCGCCGACGCAGGTGGTCGTTTCCGGGCAACATGACGCGGTGGACAAGGCCATGCGGCTCGTCAACGAGGGCGGGCTCGGAAGGGCGGTCGAGCTGAACGTGTCCGCGCCCTTTCATTCGTCCATTATGAGGCCGGTTGCCGACGAGTTCGGGGGCTTCCTTGCGGAATTCAGCTTCAGTAGTCCGCGTATGGCGTTCATAGACAACGTGACCGGCCTCATGGAGACGGACCCCGTTTATATTAAAAAAAAGCTCGTGCTTCAGCTCTCAAGCCCGGTGAAGTGGGAAAAATCCGTGGTCGCCGCCCGAGACGCAGGCGCATCAACCTTTATCGAGACGGGACCGGGGAGCGTGCTCGTCGGCCTGGCGAAGCGCATCGTGAAAGAAGGGAAGGTCATCTCAGGCGAGAAGCTCTTGAAAGATTCGTAACCGGCGCAGATTCCCCCGGTTAATGGCGTTTTGAATATGCAGCGGCAAGTGCGCCGCTTTTATTTTTTTTAAATATCCTCTTCGCTGTTTGTCTCTTCACGGGATTTCCTCCCCGTATATTCGACGATATTTTTATTGTGGTTGTATACTATGAACAGCACGGTCATCGTCGACCCGATCACGGCCGAGGGAGCGTAATTGCAGGCGGACGAGGTGCCGATCGCGAGAATCAGTATCATGGCGAATGAGGCGATGAAGGGTTTTCGCGCCATCAGGTATACCAGCACCCATGCAAGCGCGGAGAACCCCGCCCCGATCGGGGTTATGGGAAGGGAGAAACCGAGATACGAGGCCACCCCCTTGCCCCCTCGGAACCGGTGGAAGCAGGGGAAACGGTTCCCGATCACGAGGGAAAGCCCCGGCCAGGGCACCTGGCCGGCCGGCAGAAAATGCATAGCCAGAACCGCGACGGCGACCGCCCTGCCCGCATCCAGGACGAGCACGACCGTCGCCCAGGCAATGCCTGCCTGCCGGTACACGTTGGTGGTGCCCGCATTACCTGAAAAGCTTTCCCGCGGGTCGCCCTTTCCGAGGAGCTTGAATAAAATGATGGCGAAATTGACGGAGCCGGCCAGGTAGGAAAGGATCAATAATATAATGAGCGTCATGGTCACCACCTTTTGTTAAGACCTCCAATGATTAAATCGTTGTCAACGTAAAGAGATGCCCATCCACCACCGCATGGATGGCCTCATGTTCCCCTTCATCGATCATAATTACGCTTTTTTCATAGCCGATGTCCTTTACCCTCGTCCTTAGCCATGCATCAGCGAGATGCACCCCCAATGCCTTTGACACCGCTTCCTTTATGCTCCACACCCTGGTCGAGGCTTCAACCTCGCCGATGGCGTGTCCCCTCACCAGCGCGAGCTCCTCCTCGTGCATGTACAGGCGCCTGGATTTGAGAACGCGTTCCGAGATCTCCTCCACGTCGATCCCGATCCTCCTTTCGGATACAGCGGCAACCGCAAAGCGGGAGTCGTGGGATACGCTGCATTGGTGGGGCTCGGCGCCGTTCGTGAGCGGGCAGGCCGGCCTGCCGTCAGGCTTAACGGTCGTAATCGTGTCTGCCGGCGTGTCCATATCATTCCCGGAAAATTTCCTGGAAATTTTTTTAAGCGCAAGCCGTGCGGCGAGAAAGCTTCGCGCCCTCTTTTCACGCATGCCTTTGTATCGTTCCCGCTCCGGCGTGGACAGTATTTTCTCGCAGGGTGTGGTGACGGTCGAAAGCTCGATCACCGAAAGGTCCATGCACCCCGCCTTGATCGAATTCAACCTGCGGCCGCCACTTTCTTGTATCCAGTCCGGAGGCATGAGGGTTTTCCCGCTCACGTCCCTCATATGCAGGCCCCGGACCTCCTCGCACAAGTCGCCGTCCTGCGAGTAGATCCAGAGGTCGAATACAAGAACATCTGGACCGGATTTTATTGGTATTATCCTGCTTATATAAGAGCATCCCGGTGCGGTTTTCCTGACTATGATGCGACGGTCTATATGGACGGGGAATGCCACCACTCCCGCGTACCTCTGTCCCCACACGCACGCCGCGTGAAAGGAGGCGTCCAGGGGAAAGGGAGAGCCGAGTGGTTCGCAAGGTGCCCTGTCCGATCCTCCCGTTACGAAGGCCAGCGCTCCGCATTCTGATACGAACAGCTCCTCGATGTTGTGATACGCGGTTTTGAAGGGGACAAGCTCGCGGTAGATGCGTTCTTTATGCAATGTCAGGCACACGCCTTCAAGGCCCATGGTTAAGTCTATATCGGGTTCGGCGGGTGGTTCGGCGTTCATGACGAAGGTGAGGGATGCGTGCTCCTTGGATCGGGAGATGCCGGATTTCTCGGATTGCTGCCTCGAGGTGAGTTTCGTCGATATGACATCAGGCTTAACGGCATCAGTCTCGGTGTATGCGTCGATGTGGCTCGTTTCAGGGTCGATGATCAGGAATTTTGTAAAATCCGCGTGAGCGATGCAGATGACGGGTGCGGCGTTAAGCTCCGACTGCACCGGTTCGGCAAGGATGCGCATGGTCTCGACCGCGGGCAGTACCGTTCGTTCCCTGTATACATGATCGCGCATGTATCCGGGCACGGGTATGGATAACGGCCTTCTCATCGAACCCTTTATGTTGGAAACGTCTTGCATAGGCGGATCGTTTTTGCATCGACCGCCACCGGCATACCTTTTCTGTTGAGGGCGCAGTGCCTGGTGAAACCGCGGCAGATCAGATCGTTCGTGTCGGCGTGCGTGACGACGTAGTTGAATGTAAGCTTCACCCGCTCCAGGTCCACCGGCCTGGTATGAATCCATATCAGATCATCATAGTAGAGGGGCTTGTAAAACGTGATTCCAAGCTCTATGATGGGGTAGACGTAACCGCTTTGCTCTATCTCCCGGTACGGGTATGACGCGTCCCTCATGAGAGAGGTCCTGCCGAACTCGAAGTATCTGAGATAATTGGAATGGTACACCACCTCCGAGCGGTCGGTGTCCGCATACAGGGTTCTGAGCGTACAGCGATGCCACACCTCCCCGGCCGTTGCATTGCGGACGTATCGTCCGTCACCGGGGTACGGTTCAGGCCTGAAGGGCTTCGGCTTCATCGGACTCCCCTGAAAACGACGCAGCAGTTGGTGCCGCCGAACCCGAATGCGTTCGAAAGCACGATGTCGTGGGCCTGCGTGCGGGCCCGCTCCGGAACGAAGTCAATGCCCGAAAACTCAGGGTCAGGGAGATAATTGACCGTGGGCAGGATGATCCCCTGCCTCATTCCTTCTATGGAGAAGGCGGCCTCGATCGCCGCGGCCGCTCCTATCGTATGGCCGATCTGAGATTTGTTGGACGAGACGGGGATCTTCTCAAGGTTTTTCCCGAAAACCACCCTCAGGCACTCGATCTCGGTCAGGTCGCCCTTCGGGGTCGAGGTGCCGTGCGTGTTGATATATCGGATGTCCGCCGGATCGAGCCCCGCGTCATCAATTGCCATGCGGATGGCGATAATGATCGTGTCCTTATTGGGCCTGGTGATGTGGTGGGCGTCAGAATTCCATCCTATGCCCATGACCTCGGCCCTGGGCGTGAGCCCGTAGGCCGAGATCATCTCATCGGCGGCCAGAACCACGACCCCCGCACCTTCCGACAGCACGAAGCCTTTCCTGTCCAGGCTGAAGGGCCGTGACGCCTGAGACGGGTCGCTGAACGCCCGGTCACCCGGCTTGATCTTGATCGTGGCGTTCATGTTCTCGAACCCGTGGATGATCTCGGGTATGATGCAGGTGTCCACTCCTCCTGCGAGCACGAAATCCGCGTCCCCGTCCCGTATCATCCGGCTGCCGATTCCGATGGCGTGATTGCCTGACGCGCACGCCCCCTCGGGCGAAAATACGGGGCCGGTGAACCCGAGCAGCATACCCGCCTTACCTGACGGGAGGTTGGCACACAGGTTCGGCAAGAGATAGGGGCTTACCTTGAGAGGACCCTTGTTGATCAGGCTGTCCGCAGCCTTCCGAAAGGCGTCCGAGCCGTTCAGGGCTGAGCCTATGAGGCATGCTGTTCTGGGCCCGGTTTCCCTGTTGATTTCAAGGCCCGCGCCCCTGAGCGCCTCCTGGCATACCGCCATGGTGAGGAGCACGAAATCCGCATTCCAGTTGTATATCTCTTTTTCATCCGCGAAATCGAGCGTATGAGGGTCCCAGTCCGGGATCTCGCCCACGACATCGCACGCGGTTTTTAATTTGCAGCGTGTTATTTTCCTGAATCCTGTTTTTCCGCGGACCGCCCGCTCCCACGATTTTTCAAATGTACTTCCGAGCGGCGTGGCAGCCCCGTATCCGATCACATATACTCGTCTGTTTTTTGGCGCTTTCATATTAAAAAAGTAGGACATTAATAGGAAAAACAACAATATTTCACAACATTTTTTTATCGGCGTATATTGGTTATTGGCTGTTTATCGTCTTGACGTATATGTTAGTTTGAGCGATAATGATCGGCATCGCCAAAAGGAGACCGCCGTTGAATTTCATTGCTGCTCTGCAAGAAAACCCCGTAATTGCGGCTTTCAGGAATATTGAAAATATCGATATTAATACGCTGAATCGCATAAATACGCTTTTCATCTTGGGTGGAACCATTTTTGACCTTCCGCACGTCATTGAAAAGGCAAAAAAACACGACAAGCTGGTTTTCGTGGATATCGATCTCCTGAAGGGAATCGGAAAGGACGCCTCGGGAGTCAGATTCCTGGCAAAGGAAATCAAAGTGGACGGAATAATCACTACCCGCAGCAATCTCATAAAAAGCATACAGAAAGAAGGACTGGTCTCAATTCAGAGAATGTTCGTCCTGGACTCGGAGTCGCTTACAGGCGGGCTCAGCGTCATTCAGAAGTCAAAACCGGACGCTTTGGAAATTCTTCCCGGTATGATTCTCCCCAAGGTCATGGGAAAAATCAGAATGTCGGTCTCCATCCCGGTTATCGCGGGGGGACTGATCACCAGTGAGGAAGAGATACACGAGCTGCTTTCTTCCGGGGCGGTCGGGATATCCACCTCCTCATCCAGTCTTTTCAGCTATTAGAAGTAAACCATCTGGTTGGCCGTGGGATAAGTTTTCCTTTGCCGAAAATAATTCTTGACACATACCGATACTCACACAAGACTTAGACACATTTGTAAAATGTAAAATATAAATTAATTTTTTCGTGTTTATTCCTCGGGCTAGAGAAAAAAGAGTAAGCCCTGATTGGGAATGTGCATGCGGATGAGGTGTGCATTTCTATCAGGGTTTTTTTGTCTTATTGCTAAGTTTAACATTTCCGGATTTGGTTTTTTCATCAACTGAGAACATTTTCAGAGATAGATCAACGATGCGGAGATCAATAAAAAATGGGCATTATTCTCGATTCAGTTAGCAGAAGAGTGGGCGGCGAAACCTATTTATACGACACCAGCCTGGAGTTCGAAAGCGGCACCACCAATGTGTTGCTCGGCCGTACATTGGCGGGCAAGACCACGCTTCTTCGTTTAATGGCGGGCCTTGACCGGCCGACCTCGGGTCGTATCCTGGTGGATGGAAAGGACGTAACCGGCATGCCGGTTCAAAAAAGAAGCGTTGCAATGGTGTATCAACAGTTCGTGAACTATCCTTCGCTGACCGTATACAAGAACATCGCCTCGCCGTTAAAGATGAGCGGAATGAACAAGGAAGAGATCGATCGAAGGGTCCGCGAGACCGCGGCCATGCTGCATATTGAAGATCTGCTCGATCGATTGCCTGCGGAGCTGAGCGGCGGCCAGCAGCAGCGCACGGCCATCGCCCGTTCCCTGGTCAAGGACGCGGACCTGCTGTTACTCGACGAACCGCTCGTCAATCTGGATTATAAATTGCGCGAAGAGCTTCAGATTGACCTCCAGGATATATTCACACAGCGGGAGGCCGTGGTCGTCTACACCACCACCGAGCCGGCGGAGGCGCTGATACTGGGGGGCAATATCACGGTCATTGATGAGGGACGCATCTTACAAACCGGCCCCACGCCGGAGGTATACCATAATCCCGCCACTCTCAAGGTGGCCCAGGTATTCAGCGATCCTCCCATTAACTATCTCAACGGCGTGATTCGGAGGAATATCGTGCGGCTGGGGCAGGACATCGAGATCCCGGTGGAAGGCCATCTGAAATCAGTGCCCGAGGGAAGCTATATATTCGGCATTCGGCCCAATCATTTATTTATTTCGAAGACCGGCGCCAATGATGTGGGGATCCCCGTGAAGGTCGAATTGGCTGAAATAAACGGGTCTGAAACGTTCATTCATGTCAGCCATGGAGATTCTCATCTGGTAATACAGGAAGACGGTGTCAATTCACTCCGTATAGGTGAAGAAATAACAACGTACGTCAATCCCGTTTGTTTTTTTGTATATGACACGGCCGGCGCACTGCTTGCGTCGCCGTCCAATAAAGGATCGGACAGGAGACCGGCATGGCCCGCATAGAATTGGACGAAATCGCTCACAGTTATCTTCCCGATCCCAAAGGAGAATCGGATTACGCCATAAAGAGGGTCCACACCGTATGGGAAGACGGGGGCGCCTACGCCCTGCTCGGCCCTTCCGGGTGCGGTAAGACCACCATGTTGAACATCATCTCCGGGTTGGTCGCCCCCACCAAGGGGCGCGTGCTCTATGACGGCAGGGACGTCACCGCCATGACACCGGAAAAGCGAAACATCGCCCAGGTCTTTCAGTTTCCGGTCCTGTACGATACCATGACCGTGTTCGACAACCTGGCCTTTCCCTTGCGCAACAGGGGTATCGAGAAAAATGAGGTTAACAAGCGGGTTCATGAGGTCGCCGAGATTCTCGACCTGACCCCTTTTCTTAAAAAGAAGGCGGCCGGGCTTGCGGCCGACGCCAAGCAGAAGATCTCATTGGGACGGGGACTGGTACGGAGCGACGTGGCCGCCATTCTGTTCGATGAGCCGCTGACCGTAATCGATCCTCATCTGAAATGGCATCTCAGGCGTAAACTCAAGGATATCCATGATCAATTGAAACTGACCCTGATATACGTAACGCACGATCAGATGGAGGCACTTACGTTTGCCGACAAGGTGGTGGTCATGTATGAGGGGGAAATCGTTCAGGTCGGCACTCCCGAGGACCTTTTTGAAAATCCGGAGCATACCTTTGTGGGATACTTTATCGGAAGCCCGGGGATGAACCTTCTAAGCTGCACCCTCAATGGAAATATCGCCCAGATCGACGGCGCAAAGATACCATTGGACCAAAATACGGCGGAGTTGGGCGCAAGGACGCGGGGGAAGATCGAGCTCGGCATCCGGCCCAAGTATCTGGAGGTGAATTCGGAGCCCGGGGGGAACGGAGTCCCCGCCGATATCAAAAATGTTGAGGATCTGGGCAGTTATAAAATTGTTACGCTGACACTGGCGGGTAAGACATTGCATGCCAAGCTTTCAGAGGACAAGCCGGTTCCTGCGGGCAGGGTGTGGCTTGTGTTTCCGCCGCACGGGATACGGTTGTACGCCGACGGTCGGCTGGTGAAATAACGGGAGTAAGTGATGGGAAAATGGGAAAATAATAAAGCCTGGTTTTTGGTGGTGCCGGTTCTGGTGTTTGTCGCCTTCAGCGCGATCATTCCTCTCATGACCGTGGTCAATTATTCGGTCCAGGATATCCTGGCTCCCGGCCAGACCGTTTTTGTGGGCACTGAATGGTTCAAGAAGGTAGTGCACGATTATCGCCTGCATGACGCATTATGGCGTCAGTTTCTCTTTTCCGGGCTCGTGCTGCTGATCGAGATGCCGCTCGGCATTCTCATAGCGCTTGCCATGCCGAAAAAGGGATGGGGCGTCTCCTTCAGCCTGGTGGTGCTCGCGCTTCCGCTCCTCATTCCCTGGAACACGATCGGATCGATCTGGATCATCTTCACCAGGCCTGACATCGGCCTGTTCGGCGCGGCCATCAATAAGCTGGGCATACCCTTCGATCATACGAGGACGGCGCTCGATGCCTGGATCACCCTCATGCTCATGGAGGTGTGGCACTGGACCCCGCTGGTGGCACTGCTTGCGTATGCCGGCCTGCGGGCGATCCCGGAGATGTACTACCAGGCGGCAAAGATCGATGGAGCGTCCGCCTGGTCGACGTTTTTCTATATTCAATTGCCAAAGATGCGCGGCGTGCTGACGATCGCGTTGCTCCTTCGCTTCATGGACAGCTTTTTAATCTACGCTGAGCCCTTCGTGCTCACCGGAGGCGGTCCGGGCGATGCCACCACGTTTCTGTCCATTTATCTGGTCAAGATCGCCACCGGACAATTCGACGTCGGGCCCGCGGCAGCCTTCTCGCTCATCTACTTTTTGATCGTACTGCTGTTGTGTTTCGTGTTTTACCAGGTACTCCAGAACGTCGGGAAAGGAGCCAAGGTATGAAAGGAAACAAGAAAATGATCGCCTTAGGCATATATTTTATATTGCTGTTTCTTCCGATCTACTGGATGCTCAATATGTCTCTGAGAAGCAACGCAGACATCCTCAGCACGCTGACCCTGTATCCGGCTGATCCGACGTTGAAGAACTATATAAAAATTTTTACCGATTCGGACTGGTATTCCGGATTCATCAATTCCATCATTTACGTCACCATGAACACCATGATATCCCTGACCGTGGCCCTGCCGGCGGCCTACGCCTTTTCACGCTATTCCTTTCTGGGCGACAAGCAGATCTTTTTCTGGCTCCTCACCAATCGGATGGCGCCCGCCGCCGTTTTCGTGCTCCCCTTTTTCGAGCTCTATTCAGCCATCGGCCTGATAGATACCTATCTTGCGGTTGCGCTGGCTCAGTGCCTGTTCAACGTGCCGCTGGCGGTGTGGATACTGGAAGGCTTCATGTCAGGTGTTCCCCGTGAAATCGACGAGACCGCGTTTATCGACGGGTACAGCCTGCCCCGGTTCTTTGTCACCATATTCATTCCTCTCATACGGGCGGGCGTGGGGGTTACGGCGTTTTTCTGCTTCATGTTCAGCTGGGT
>CAZHAD010000037.1:0-3099 GCA_964529965.1 uncultured Leptospirales bacterium
TTACCTGAGCAAAGCCCTGCTTTAGCTCCGCCTTCCTCATGGTCATGAGCGCGAGCGCGGTGTTGAGCGAAAATATATTGCACACCTCTTCGTTTTTGCCGTTCAGACCTTCAAGAAAAAGCCTTTTCGCCTCTTCCGCGCTCCGCACGACCGGCATGTCAAACGGCTTGAAAAAGTCGGACGGATCGATGGTGAATTTTTCCGGCCGCCCGTCTGCGATCAACACGCAATCGGTTTTGTCGCGGGATGAAACCTCGTCGTATCCGTCCCGCGACGAATATACGGTTACGTTGCCCCGCCCGATCTTTACCATGGTCCGGGAGATGAACTCCAGCCGGTCGTGCCGGTTTATGCCGATGACCTGATACTCGGGATCGGCCGGATTCACCAGGGGGCCGACCAGATTGAATATGGTCGGGACCTTGAGCTCCCTGCGGACCTTGCCGACGCCCTTCAGGCCCGGATGATAATGCGGTGCCAGCATGAATACGTAATTGTGCCTCTCGAAATGCTCTTCCGGCGAAGATCCGGCGTAGGACAGGTCCATGCCCAGGGCCCGGAGTATATCCGCAGAACCGACCGCCCCGCTCTGGGCGGTGTTGCCGTGCTTGACCACGGGGAATCCCATGGATGCGAGAATGATGCTGACCGCCGTGGACACGTTGACCGTGGATTTGCCGTCCCCGCCGGTGCCGCAGGTGTCGACAGTATCCCTGGCGCTGCATTTGAAGCAGCGCTTATGCCTGTTCAGTATCGTCACCAGGGCCGCGAGCTCGTCATCGGTTTCTTCCCTGAGCTTCATGGCGACGAGTGAGGCGGCGATCTGCGGCTCGGACAGCCCGCCCGTGACCATGGAATCGAACAGCAGCCCGGCCTCTTCGAAGCTGAGCCTTTCACCTGAATTGACCTTTTTCACCAGCTGGTCCATGTCATTCTCCTTCACACGCTTCTCTGTTCACAGAGCCGGCAGCCTCGCCGTCTCTCATATGCGCGAACTCGATGAAATTCGTCACGATTTGTTCTCCGAAATCGCTGAGGATGGATTCCGGATGAAACTGCACCCCGAAATATTTCCGGCCCCGGTCTTCGATCGACATGGCGGTTCCGTCGTGCGTTGATATGGACGTGATGTACCGTTCGTCCATATCGACCGCAAGCGAATGGTATCTTACCGCGTTAAACGCCTCAGGCAGACCCCGGAGCAGCACCGATTCCTTGAGGACGCGTATCTCGTCCACCTTTCCGTGGCGGATGGTCTTGGCCCTGACTATCGGACAGCCGAGGGAATAGGCGAGGGCCTGCATCCCCAGGCACACGCCGAATAGGGGCTTCCTGCCCAGATGCTCCTTGATGAAGCGCAGGGTCGTTCCCGAGTGTTCCGGCGATGAGGGACCCGGTGATATGATGATGCCGTCGTACGCTTCTGCATCGACGTATTGGTCATTTTTCACCACGAAGACGTCGCTTCCGCATTCCCTGAACAGGGCGTACAGGTTATAGGTGAAGGAATCATAGTTATCAATCATTAAAAACATTTCTTTTCTCCAGCAGGCTTATTTTTTTTATCGCCTGAAACAGGGCTTCGAGCTTGTTGCCCACTTCGTGGTATTCCTTTTCAGGATCGCTGTCATACACGATGCCGGCACCCGCTCTCAGAATCACACGGTCTTTCTGTACAAACGCGCTCCGGATGATGATGCATGTGTCGATGTCCTGGCTGTAGGAGAAGTACCCCGCGCACCCCGCATAAAACCCGCGGGGGGACTTCTCGTAGCGGTCGATGAGCTCCATGGCCCTCACCTTCGGAGCCCCCGACACGGTTCCAGCGGGGAATGTGTTGCAGAAGAGCCGCAATGGGGATATGTCGTCCCGCATCTCGCCCCTCACCTCAGAAACGATGTGCACGAGATGGGAATATACCTCCGGCTCGAAGGAGCTTACCACCTTCACGGTATCGGTCTTGCATCCGGTGTACAGATCGTTGCGCGCAAGGTCGAGGAGCATGAGGTGCTCGGCGCGCTCCTTCTCGTCCGAAAGGAGACGCGCGATGATGGCGTCGATGTCCTCGCCGCCGATGCGGTATGTCCCGGCGATCGGCTTGAGGATGGCCGTCCCGTCCTGAATCTTCAGATGCACCTCGGGAGAGGTGCCGCACAGTATTTCTTCCCCTACCTTGATGTAAAACATGTAGGGCGAAGGGTTGATATTGCGGAGAAACCGGTACAGGTTGACCGGATTTATACGGCACCTGATCTCATACTTGTTCGAAAGCACCGTCTGTATGCACTCACCGCCCGTGATCTCCTCCTTGAGGCCCAGGACCGCCTGCATGAATGAAGCCTTGTCGAACTCCTGCGACTGATCGAGGTCCTCCAGGGGCTTGTAGAATCTCCTGTGGGAGTTTAATATCGCCGAGGCCATCTCCAGGGTGCGCTCCTCCGCCCGGCGGTACGCCGCCGCCGGATCATTTTGTACGGGCGTGGAACAGGCGGCATACAGCTTGCCCATATGATTGTCGAACACGTAAAACTCGTCGACCTGGAAGAACGCCATGGTGAGGCCACCGGTATCCTCCCGTATCTTTTGCCTGAGAAGCCCCATGTGGTTTGCCAGGTCATATCCTATAAAACCGACATATCCTCCGCAGAAATTCCCCATGTCCGGATTCTTGCTGGAGCTCTCTTCGGATAGCTCCTGGACGAGGAATTCAATCGGGTTTGTCTGCAAATAAGATACGCCCGTCTCCCATGATTCAACGGTGAGCACCTTGTTCCTAAGTGTAATGATTCTACGAGGACGGAATCCGAAAAAGGTGTACCTCGAAAAACTTTTGTCAAGATTGGCGCTTTCTAAAAGGAAGAGGTAATCCTCATCAGAGAAATTGACGAGGATGCTGATGGGCGTAATCAGATCACCGGCGATTTCGCGGTACACCGCCACGCGGTTGTATTTCTGCGAAAGATCGATAAATTGCGCTAATGTCGGAAACAGCATACATGCACCTATGATGTATCATAGAATCGGAAAAGAATCGTTTTTTTGTTTCTACGAATAGAAACATAGTTACTATGTATAGAAACATGACGGTCCTGTCAAGCA
>CAZHAD010000037.1:3199-10081 GCA_964529965.1 uncultured Leptospirales bacterium
GCATGGGTGAGATTGTTTTTTACGAGCTTTACTTTTCCCATCATACTCTGGTCACGCCCGATCCTCTCGACGAATTGTATGCGGATTTCAGGGCATACGGCGCCGAGAGATTCGAAATTACGCCTTAAATCAGCGGCAAGCCTGCATTTCAACTCCCGGCCCGAGGCATTGTTATCCAGAACGGCAGTAATGTCGATCCCGTCTTTTTCGCGAACCACGCGGAACTCTCTGATCTCCTTAAGAGCCCCCAGCGCGGTATGGAAAAAGACCGGATGAACCGGGACATCGTGTCCATGAACGCTTCTGAGATATATAATATCATCGCTCTTTCCCTCTATTCCGGCGATCAGGCGAAATGGCATTCCGCATGGACAGGGCTCTGCTGAGATCGTGACCATATCGGATATTTCATAACGTATAAGGGGCTGGGTGTAGTTGAAAAGGTTCGTAATCAATAGTTTGGAGCCGGGCAAACCGTCCCTGACGGGCCGGTTCCGCTCGTCGACAACCTCAACGAGCATCAGGTCCTCAAAAAGATGGATTCCGCGATGAAAATGGCAATCAACGTTGTACACCCCGCCCTCAATCGTGCCGTACGTGTTAAACGGAGTCACACCCCACGCCTCACACATGTTGTGCTCCATATCATCAGTGCGCAACTCGGCGCCGTTGATGACCACCCGGGGATGGATGCGCAACCGTCCCTCACGCTGTTCTAAGGCCAGAAGGGAGGCGATCGAGGGATAGGCGCCCAGAACTTCAGGCTGGAATTCGTTCAGGGCGGCGACTAAATTCTCAATTCTCGATGTCGGATCCAGCCGCTGTACATTATATAGGCCTATATTCAGGCTGGATGATATGCGGAAGGTGGCGTGCATCGGGCTGTTTGATGCGATCGTGGTAAATTTTAACCGGTTGGGAAGGCGCGGGGTCACTCCCATGATCATGCTGCATCGCGTATAACCGGCGAGTATGCTGCACCATTCCCTTCTGTTGAACACAAAAACGCCCTTGACGCCAGAACTTCCGCTTGATGTGAGAACCCGGTATTCACCCAGGTAATAATCGTCATGGGTGAGTCGGCCGATATAGAACTCAAGGTCCGCACGCTTCAACCTGTGATCTGTTACGATCAGGTCAAAATTATCCATTATCTCCGCCCTGCCGATAATAGGCAGATCATCGAGTGTTATGGGGCGGTCAACCCGTATGTTTTTATAGAGCTCTTTGTAAAAGGGAGAATGACGTACCGCATGCCGAATCAGGGATGAAAGCTGCGATTTTTGATGTTCCGCGAGCTCCCGCGTCGTCCAACGATCATGCGTCAGGAGCTTTTTCGCCATGGCGGCGACCCGGACGATATCCCGAATCTTTTTGAGATGGTAGACAACTCTCATCGCTCAGTTTACCTTAACAATTTTCCAACGATTATATATTTCGGGAAAATACTTCGTGATGCAGCGGCATGATCATCGACACGAGAGACTCACGCCTGATAACATCAGATTTTCTTGTTACCGCCAGCATTCGGTCGTATGTCAATTCTGAATTCTCAACTTAAATAAAGCGGAGGTAATCACTTCAATAAGCAATCCGTATATCATTCCAAGGAAAATCGTCCATATGAACATTCCGGCTTTGCTTAATTCAGGATTTTCCGGCGCCATGAGCCCGTTATTTTTTTATATTTTTCAGTTCCTTCTCGATCATATGCTTCATCATCCTAGGCCCGATAAACACCGCGAACCCGTGAAAGGCCAGGCCGATACCCCATCCGAGCATCGGCCACTTGAACCAGATATACCCGGGCGCCGTGCCGAGATTTACGGCAACCAGGACAATGTTCACGGCAATATACACGCCCAGGTGGATGAAAAACCCGAACTTCGCCGCGGCCCTGTGCTCGGCTTTCCGATACGCGTCGTCGTGTTCCATCATAAAACCTCCGTTTCTGAAAATTTAAGACCACGTGTTGGCATCGTCAACACAAATTGGAGAAGCCGGCACAGTGCCGGAGCATGATCATGCGGAATCCTTTTTGGTGCACGCCGTTTTTTCGTGGTAGGGGCATGACGCGCAATCCTCCGTTCCGCATCCTTCAATATCGCCTGACGGCTTGAAGAACCGGTAGAGCTTATACGCGGTTGCGGCGGCCGCGAGGCATATGACCAAAATAACGATAATAATCTGCACCATGTCGTATCACCACAACAGCATCCCCACCTGGTGTATCAGGAAGGCGAAGCTCCACGCGATCGTGGTGGAGAACAGAGCCGAAAACGCCGGCCACTTCCAGCTTCCCGACTCCCTTCTCATGGTCACGAGCGCAGGAATGCAGGGGATATAGAGCAGAATGAATATCAGATATGCGAGCGCAGTGATCGGATTGAATATCCTCCTGCCCGCGTGCGGTCCTCGTTCATGCGTCTGCTCCTGAATATTTCTGATTAATGACTGGCTCATGTCCGGGGTGTCCTTGTTGACGTGGTAAAGTATCCCGAGGGTGCTCACGGTGACCTCTTTGGCTGCCAGGCCGGTGACCAGGCTCACGCCCATCTTCCAGTCAAACCCGAGGGGATGGAGCGCGGGCTCTATGAATTTGCCCGCCATGCCGATATATGAATGCTCCAGACGCGCGTTCTCCGTCACCCGTGCGGCGCCATGGGTCTGATCTAGGCTGGGGAATCTGGACAGGGCCCATATCAGCACGGCGGCGATGAGCACGATGCCGCCGATTTTCTTAAAGTATTCCCCCGACCTGTCCCACATGTGCCGCAGGGTGTTCTTGAACCTCGGAAGCCGGTACGAGGGGAGCTCCATGACGAAAGGCGCCTCGGATTTCCTAAACAGGGTCTTTTTCATGATCATGGCCGAGCCGATCGCCACCAGTGCGCCGGTGAGGTAGAGCGCAAACAGCATCGAGCCTGGATGATTCGGAAAAAAGGCGCCGATAAAAAGCACGTACACCGGCAACCGAGCGCTGCACGACATGAAGGGTATGATGAGCATGGTAAGGAGGCGGTCCTTCCTGCTCTCCAGCGTCCTGGTCGCCATGATGGCGGGCACACTGCACCCGAAGCCCATCATCAGCGGTATGAACGACTTGCCGTGGAGCCCTATGGAATGCATAAACCGATCCATGATGAACGCCGCACGCGCCATGTAGCCGGTATCCTCCATCAGGGATATCATGAAAAAAAGGATCAGTATGTTCGGTACGAACACCAGGACGCCCCCGACACCGGGGATGATCCCGTCCGTGAGAAGCTCCCGTAAAAGCCCGGGCTGCAGCACCCGAAACGTCACATGAGAAAGCCACTCCACCCCCGTCTGGATCCAGTTCAAGGGATACTGGCCTATAGAAAAGGTCAGCTCGAACGTGAGCCACAAAAAAAACAGGAAGACCGGTATGCCCAACAGCCGGTGCGTCAGGATGGAATCGATCCTGTCGCTTAAGCTTATTTCCGGCCGCGCGCCCGGATGGAAGGTCTCTTTGAGCGCGCCCGCGATGAACGCAAAACGCGCATCCGCCATGAGGGTCTGTCGGTCCTCTTTTAGTTCAGCCTCAAGAAATTCGACCTCTTTGCTCACCATTGAAATAATTTCCGCGGCGTTTCCGCATGACCGTCCGACAAGGTCCTGCACGTGCGTGTCCTTTTCCAGGAGCTTGATCGCCGCATAACGGGGGGACACCCCCTCGGGAAGGGTGCATTCGCACAACGGGGCTTCGATTATCGCAAGCGCCTTTTCAAGATCCAGGCCGTAATTGATATTGACACTGCGAACGGTTTCCTCCCTGCGCTCATATACCTCGATTATCTTGTCAATCAGCTCGCCGATGCCCTCCCCCCTGGGGCCGACGGTCGGGACGAAGGGTATCCCGAGCATTCTGCCCAGGGTCTCGTGATCGAACTCATCCCTCTTTTTTTTAAGCTCGTCATACATGTTCAGGGCGGCGACCATGACGAGGTCCATTTCGATAAGCTGGGTCGTGAGATAGAGGTTTCTCTCCAGATTTGAGGCGTCGATCACGTTCAGGACCACGTCGGGCCTGTCATTCAAAATCGCGTTCCGTACAAAGAGCTCCTCGGGCGAATATTCGGTGATGGAGTAGGTGCCGGGCAGGTCTATCAAACGGATCAGATACCCGTTTCTGGCGATCCGCGCCTCCTTGGACTGCACGGTGACGCCGCCGTAATTCCCAACGCGCTCCCGCAAGCCCGAGGCATAGTTGAAGATGCTCGTCTTGCCGCAGTTCGGGTTGCCCACCAGGGCCACGGTTATCAATTTTCGATGCGCTCCGGCCGCGCGTATCCGCGAGCGCCCGGGAGGAAATTCGCCCGGTTTTTCAAACCTGCCGCGCCGGTAGCGCGCATGCTGGTGTAAAGCCTTGCCGGAAACCTTCCGGCCTAATTCCTGGACCCCGACAGTGGAGGCGTGATCCGTACCGCCCCTCCCGCCTCCACCGGCCCGTCCGCCGGACCCGGCTTCATTTCGAGCATCGTCAGAATCCCTTTCTTTCATTAAATCCGGATCAATCGGCTGAACGTCGATATACGCGGCCTCGCTTCTTCTCAGGGACACGTTGTAATCCATCAGCTTGTATTCAATTGGGTCTTTAAGCGGGGCGTTCTTTATGACCTTGACGGTCTTGCCCCTGATGAAGCCCATTTCAGTGATGCGTTTACGAAAAGGACCGCGCCCACGCACCCTATTGATCAATCCTACCTGGCCGCTTTTTAATTCCGAAAGTCTCATTCCCTTATCCGGATACCATTCACAAAATACCAACGATGAGCGTCATTCCGTATTTGCCAAGAAGCAATCCGGCGACGACCACAGTATTAATATACTTAAATATGTTAGAGTCAACTAATTTATTTAGTGATGTCTAAAAATACCTTTGAGGAGGGGGTGCCCCAGAGAGGTTTGCGCCCCTGAGCCGGGGCAAGGATTATGACCAGGAGCTGGTCGGGCAATGATAGCGAGGAGACGAGGGCTCCTCCTCACCCGCTCCTCAAGCGCCGGAGGGGCTGGGTCTGCCGAAGTGCGAAGCTTTTTGTTGCGGCCTGCGGAGCACCTGATGCATCCTCGGCCGCATCCCAGACCGCTCACACATCCATGTGCTCGCTTCTTGGATGTGATTATATTGCATAAGACTAAGATGTTATACACCTTCGATAGACGGTTTGAGGGTTTATATCTAACCCCCTCCCCCTTGATGGGGAAGGCCGCCTAACTCAAGTAGCAAAAATTATTCCACTCGGAAAAGATAAAAGAAGTTGATCTTGCGCAGACTAGATATATTCTGAGCCCTGCCATGGATGATACGAATTTTACGCTTAAGACAATAAAAGCCAAGTCAGGACACGCCACACTTGTCGTCACCTCTCATGGAAGGGAAACGCCCCTCCACAGCAAGGTGAGGCCCGAGAAGGAATCGGAGCTTTTCGCCGGAAGGTTTGATCCGGTGAGATACGACGTGCTCATAAGCCTGGGAGTTGGCCTTGGATATCATCTCCTGCCGCTTTTAGGTTGCTTGAACAGGTACACCACAATCATTCTCATCGACCGTCTGGGCGGCATCGACACGGATATCGCCGGGAACCGGCTCACCTCTTTTCTCGCCTCCTCCGATCGGATTTCACTCGTGCTGGGAAAATCCGCGGAAGAGGTGACCGAACTACTGTCAGGTATGATTGACATAAACGGGATACGGGGAATCACGGTTCTGGAGCATCCCGGCTCCATGCGGATCTTCGGTGATTATTACATCGGTATAAAAAAATACTTGGAAAAACTGATTGATAAAATGGCGGGAAACAGGGCCACGCAAAAAGCCTTCGGGCCACTGTATCTAAGAAATATTCTGAAAAATGCATGTCTCCTGGACCGTGTCAGACCGGTCAGGGACCTGTTCGGTTCTCTGAAACGATTTCCCGCCCTTATTATCGCGTCCGGGCCATGCCTTGAAAGGGAAATCCCTGAGATTGAGCGTTTTCAGGACAGGTTTTTCATTATTGCTGCGGATTCAGCGGTTCCTGTCCTTTATAAAACCGGAATATCGCCGGACTTCGTCATCTCGATAGATCCGCAGCCTTACGTGTATGAGCATTTTATCGGCTGGGAACCCGGCCGAACGACCACGCTGTTTTCCCTCTCGTCAGATCACTCCGCGGTGAAAAGATTCGGGGTATACCTCTTTCTCAATTCACATCCGCTTTGCCAGTTCGCCTCGGGCGCATACGACGATGCAATCGGCTCGGTGGATTCCGCCACCGGAAGCGTCGCCGGAGATGCGATGGAGTTCTGCCGTAAATGCGGGCTCGGGCCGATCGGGGTTGCAGGTCTGGATTTCTCCTTTTCAGGATACAAAATATACTCCCGCGGAACCGCGTACCAGATGCGGTACTCGCTCTATTTTCAGGACAGGGTGTCCACGGTGGAGGGATTCAACTGCCGTTACATCCTGGAAGCGAGCGGCGGCGTCACGCTCTTGGGAAGACACACCAGGCGCTCATTCATACAATACCGGCGGTCGATTGAGGATCTGGTCGCGTCGTGGGACGCGCCCGGGGTCTATTCCCTGAGCGATTGCGGCTTGCCGCTGTCAGGCGTGCCAACGCTTGGTATTGAGCGGTTCGTTAAAGAATGGTGCGGACCCGCGCTGGACAAAAGGGGCATTGCAGCCGCGATTCATTCCGCGTCGCGATTGCTCTCAGCCGAGCCGTTGATATCCGGCCTCAACGGCATCCTTCACGATACCCTTTTCGACGAGATCATCGATGCCTCCCTCGGCGGTCATGCACACGTGAACGTGAAAAAAAAATACCGCGCCATGACCGCATCGCTGAAGAATATTCGCGCGCTGCAATAAAAACT
>CAZHAD010000037.1:10181-29844 GCA_964529965.1 uncultured Leptospirales bacterium
GCGCGCTGCAATAAAAACTCCATCCCGACCGGAAAATTCGTTCAACAGCCTGCGTAAATCGTCCGATATCTAATGTCAGAAAGATATGCACGGAAAAGGCAGGTCATACTATGGAACAATTTGATGTACCCCACCAGAAGGTCAGGGAAAAAAACGTATATCTTCTCCATCTCGACGCGGCCCGGATCATCCTGATCGCCGCTGCGGTGATCGCCATCATCGTGGTGTCCTTCCTGCTGGGAATGAATTTCTTCAAGCGTGGGGAGGGCCCGTCGCCCCTGAGTTTTAATCATGACGTATTCGACACGAACAAGGAGCTCGACCAGCTGAAAAACAGCATACCCGAGACCTCAAATGAGGAGGATCTGTCAAAACCCCCGGATGAAAAGCTGGCCGGTGGAGACATGAATGAAAAAACCTCAAAAAACACTCTCGACTCAACGGACCTGTTTACGAAGGAAAACGCCCAGGCCCTGACAAATCGAGGCTCCTCGGCGAAAACAGGCCACGCGACAAAGCCGCGGACCGCGTCGGAGTACGATCTCGCCGCCAGATCAATGAAAAAATCAACGGCGAAAAACAGTGCCGTGAAAAAAAAGCACCACAAATCAGGCGTGGTGGAGGTATCCGGGGGAAAGGCGCTCCATCATAAGAAAACAGGCGCATCGCAATTCGTAATTCAGGTGGCCTCGTTTGATAAAAAATCAACGGCCCTCGCCGAGGTTAAATCATTGAAACGCATCAACCATGACGCACATCTGGACGAGGCGAAGGTGGGGGGAAAGCGGTACTACAGGGTCAGGATCGGGCCGATATCCTCAAAAAAAAAGGCTCTTGATCTTCTCAACGATATGCAGAACAGGGAAAGGTACAGCGAGAGCTACATGGTGCGGGAATAGGACCGTCTTCTAATAAATATTCTCCTTTATCAAACTCTCTTCCAACTCGTCCGCCTTGGCGGCAATGTATGACAGCGATTTCATGAACCGTACCGGATCGCAGTCTTTCAGGAGGATCGAGTTCCTCAGTACCAGGGTGCTGTCGAGCAGCGCCAAGGATCCGTAATTCAGGGTCGTGTTCAGCTGGAGACAATATTTGTACAGCTCGCACAGGTCCTTTTTCAGCTTCCCGACGATTGAATAATAGTTTATGATCCTGTCCCCCGACTCGTCTTTTGAAAGCGTGACGAGCACCTCCTGCGACCGGTCATTGTCGAATTCGATATTCGTCGTATAGCTCCCCTGCATGTCCTTGTGGAAGCGAATCTTGAATTCACTGGCGATCGCGGATATGAAACCGTCGAATACTTCCATTATGAAGCCCCGTCCGTCAAATGTCGCCCCTGATTAAATCCGGGCAGATAGAACCATATAATCGCCCGCGCATAAGTCAAGAAAATAAGTGCGAAAAATCCTTGAAAAAACCGTTCGGCACCTTGAAATATATTCAGAAAAATAAGGGGTTACGCCATGCACTTTTCTTTTTTACCAGACGGGTTCAATGAAAAACGGATCATCGCAACAAACGCCAAAAGAATCGTCCGTTATCTTTCGGTCGATCTGGGCGAGAGGACGATAGGAAAATATGAAAACCTCGAGCGGGCCAGACGCTTCATCATCGAGTCTTTCCGCAAAGGAGGCGTCGAACCCACCGAGGTAACATACAAGGCGGGGGGAAGGAAGGTGTCGAATATCATTGCGGAGATCAAGGGGACCGAATATCCGGACAGGATAATCGTCATTGGCGCGCACTACGATACGGTCGAGGACACCCCGGGCGCCGACGACAACGCGACGGGAATAGCGGCGGTACTGGAGCTCTTCCGCCTTCTCTCTCCGTACGGATTTAAGAGGACCGTCCGCTTCGCGGCCTTCACCCTGGAGGAGCCCCCTTTTTTCGCCACCGCTCAGATGGGCAGCACGGTATATGCAAAGGGCTGTAAAAGAAAAAAAGAGCGGATCGAGCTCATGGTCAACTTCGAGATGGTCGGTTACGCGTCCCGGCGGTGCAGGCAGGACTATCCCGCAAATCACGACATGAAAACCTACCCCGTGTACGGGAACTACATAAGCGTCATAACCCTTACCTCATGCGCGGAGTCGGCGCTTTTATGGAAACGGATATACGACAGCCGTCCGGGCGCAAAGATATATTCATACGTGGGCCCCGCGTCCATCCGTGGAATGGAACTGTCGGACCACCAGTCGTTCATCCGTTCCGGCTATCCCGCCATCATGATATCGGACACCGCCTTTTACCGTAACAAGAATTACCACACCCCCGAAGACCGATATGGAACGATAAATTTCGGGTTTCTGGCAAAAACGATCCATGAATCACGCGCGACCCTGGCGGAGCTGCTCAACCGAAAGCCGCAAAGACCCGTGTCCCGAAAAAAGGCATGAATGCCCGTCAATAATGTTTCCGTGTAAACACGCAGAGGAGCTCTACATGAGGGGTCTGCCCGAACATGTCGAACGCCTCGATGGACTCGATTGCATACCCGCGCAGGGCCTGTATATCGTCCCTGAAGCTTAAGGGGTTGCACGACATGTAGATCACCGTATCGGCCCCCATCCGGTCGATTTGCTCCATGGCCCCTTTCTGCATGCCGCTCCGGGGCGGATCGAGAACGATCGTATTATAATCTCGGCGGGCGCCCCTGAGAAATTCCCCCGCGTCGCTGCACACAAAATCCACGTTTACGATCCGGTTGAGCTCTTTGTTTATATTCGCGGTTTCGACCGCCTCGCTGCTCCGCTCCACTCCGGTGACATGATCCGCCGTTCCCGCGACAAAGAGGGAAATACCTCCCACTCCCGCGCACAGGTCAAGCACCCTGCCGCCCGCCCTTTTCCTGATCGTACGGTAGATACGGAGGGCCGCCTCCGCGTTTGACTGGAAAAAGGAGTTGGGCGTGATCCGGTAGCGTATGCCGTCGAGCGATTCCTCGATATACCCGTTCTTAATCGTGTCAAATATCTCCCCAAAACTCAGATCGGCCAACCCCTCGCTGCATATCAGGGATATCGAGTGCACCTCGTCCCGGATCGTTTCGATCACCGGGCCGAGCCTGTTCTCGCGGCGGGAAGTCACGAAATTCACCATGACCTGGCCCGTGTACATTGCCTCACGCACCACCACATACCTGAGATATCCGGAATGCCTTATATAATCGTATCCCTCGATCCCGAGGACATGCGGGCGGATTTTCCGAAACGCCGCCTCGGACCCTTCCTGCATGATCGCGCACGAGGAGATGTCCACGACCGTACGATACCCGCCGGCTTGCCGCAGCCCGAATTTCCCGAACGCGGTCACCATGTCCATCCTGGAGCGGTACCGGTACGGCCGGGAGGGCTCCACCCGTTCCACCGCGGCGGCCCCGTCCAGGATCTCGTTTGCGAGCTCCCTTTTAAAGGCGAGCTGGCCCTCGTATGCGATGTCCTGGAATCTGCACCCGCCGCACTCCCCGAAATGAGGACAGGGGGGAACGGTTCCCCCGCCGCGGTATTTTTCCATGAGCCGGTCCAGGCGTTGCTTGTTTTTCTTTTTGATGATCGATCCTCTCAACTGAAAAAATGTCTGGTAACTCCCGCAAAGACGCAAAAAAACCAGTATTTATTCACTGAAGTTATATTGTAGTAAAAATAATAATCTTATATACGGAATTGCCTCTCATTCCCCGTGAGTCCCCTGAAATAATTTTCTTACCTGCGATAAAATACAACGCCTCGCCGATCAGGTAAAAACAACGCATATGGATTGTCGCTCATGTGTTCGCGCCTGAATTCATCGGATTCGGCCTTGAAAAAAATCGACCGCTTCAGGTCCGACAACGTGAAATCGGCGCCGCCGTATTTCACCCTGCCGTGCTCGGCAAGTTTTTTAAAAAACGCAAATCCCGCTTTTTTGATTTCAACCGCTTTATCTGGTCTTATAGTATCCGGATACCGGTGGGTCGTCGAAGATGCGCCCCAGTCCCACCGCAAAGCATCGAGAAAAAATACCCTCTTATCTGCAAACCGTGAGGCGATGAATTTTTGTATGAATGAGGCTCCCGCCTCCCAGCCTCGGGTAACCGGCCTCCCGAACGAATCGCCGAACAATGCCATGTCGCGGAGCAATTCAAACGGGGATTCATACAGGGCTGCCAAACGGGAAAGGGACAGGGAGAACCGTCCCGTGTTGTAGAGCCGGTCGGTCAGGTACGCAATCTTTTCGAGAAGCATTATCTCCTCCCTGCCAAGCCACCTGTTTTCCCGAACCTGATACGGGGGATCGTCCTCATATACCAGCCCGTACTCTCCCGCCCGCGTCCTCATGTCGGTGCCCGGCAGCACCTTTAAAAAGCCGATCTGCAGGTGGCCAGGCTGCAGCATCATGAGCTCGTTGATTCCCTGTTTCACCGCACCCAGGTCTTCACGGGGAAGGCCGACGATCAGATCAAGGTGGATCCGCACGGTTTTGAGGTCCAGGAGCCGCCGGATCGCATCCTTCTCCCTTGCCCAGTCGCCCGTCCGTCCCACCGCCGCGCGCGTGCGTTCGTGTATGGACTGCACCCCGATCTCAAACTGGAATAAATTTTCAGGGCAGACGGACAGTATTGCAAAATCCTCATCGTCGAGGTAAAAGGGGTGTATCTCAAAATGAAAGGCCACCGGCCCGGCCCGGGGATTTTCCAGTAAAAATTTCCATATCCCTCGATGATGCCCTCCCCGTACGTTAAAGGTCCGGTCCACGAACTTGACCAGCCGCGGCGCGCGCTCAAGAATGAGCGCAAGCTCGCCTCTGACGGTTTCCAGGGATTTCACCTCAGGGCTTTGATCGCTCCGCGACGACAGGCAGTAGGAGCATCTGAACGGGCACCCCCGGCTCGCCTCGTAATACACGTATTTTTTCTGCAGAGCGGCAAGGTCTCGGGTGGTGTAGGGAAACGGCATATGCTCAAACGGCGGATTTTCGGCGCTGATGATCCCGCGGGGCAGCCCCAATCCGTGTGTGAGAAGGTCGCGGAAGCCCTGCTCACCTCCACCGGTGATGATATAATCGATCTCAGGGAAATCGGAAAGCCAGGACCCGGAGTTGAAGCTCACCTCCGGCCCGCCCAGGATTATGCGCATGCCGTCAGACCGCGATTTTATTGCGGGTATGATCTCTTTCACCATGCGCGAGTTCCAGATATAGACCGACAGCCCGACGGCATCCGGACTTTCGGAGATTATCTCATCTATTATTGATCCTACGTCCTGGTTTATTGAAAATTCCCTGATCACGATTTCATAATCAAGGCCCTGCGCATACGCCTTCAGGCAGTAGAGGGCCAGGCAGGAATGCGTAAAGCGCGCGTTGATTGCGGCGAGCAGGATTTTTTTCATCAAAGGTCGCGTCGGTGAGAAATGTCAGGACAGACGCGCGTATCCGGCAGAATTCGAAACCGCGGACCGGGGTGCGGCCGTATGGCTCCACTGCGGACATCGCGTCCCTCACAGGATGACGATCTGGCTTTTTATTGATAAAAGTCAAGAAAAAATATCTCGCTCCTTCGCCGTACGCTCATCTGACATGGCACATGGGAAGCCTTAAGAAAGGCACGCGGGGTCCATGGGTCCTGAGAAATCCAGCTCGGGCACCATCATGGCCGCGAATGAAGCCAAGCGCGCCAGGCAGATAAACAGGGCGGCGTGATAGCCGCCGAGGCTCGCGCCGATCATGCCGATTTCGGGAGCCCCCAGGCTTTGCAGGCAACCGCCTTTTCAAGAAGCAGACCGGCTATTCGCCGAAGGAATTCAGGAAGGTATTCGGCATGCGGATATTCAGAGATGAAATCGCTCTGACCGGGGACGAGGTTTTTTGAGGGGGGCATGATGCCGCATATTTATTTCACGGCCACAACCTTAACTCTGTGTATTTTCATAACATCCGTCACTATGATGAAGGACGCTTTACAGATAACATTATTTACTTTACGACTTCTTTTATGGAGAAATTTTATACCAATTCCAATTGAGTTATAAATCAGTTAAACTTATTAATATAACATACTACTACATCCATTCACGTTTCGCTTTATAGATTGATGAATCATTTTTTCTACTTGCCAATGTTCCTTCTCTCATGTATAATATTGATTGAATTTCGACTAAAAGAAGAGCAGTAAACGTTCAAGCTCATCCAAACCGGAACACAGGGCTAACTGCCTAATTATTTAACAAAATTTTCATATAAAAATGTTTAATATAATATTAAAAACGATACCCTTTTTATTAACAATATTATTACTCCCATGCTATCTCTTATCCAATTCAGGCAGCATAAGAATTTACCTCAAAATATTCGCAAAACGTAATTTCCTCTCCATCGAAAATGCATCCGGTCTTTATGTAGGGAATAACAAAATAAAATTGTTCAAGAAACTTGAGCTTCAAAAAAAGGATACGTACGTCGAATGCAATGGGAGATTATATACCACATTGTTCGTTATTCCCAAAGTCAAAACACTGACCAAAATTATCACCCGATACGGAAGTAAATCATACGATGGTTCATTTACTATCAGATTAAAAGACGATTCATTCTATATCATCAATACCACCTCGATGAACAGCTATTTACAGGGCGTCGTCGGATCCGAACTGGGCAACGGCTTTAATCTTGAAACGCTTAAAGCGCAGGCGGTCGTTTCAAGGAGCTATTTTATGGCACTGCGAAAAAAAATCCGAGACAGGGAATATGACGCTGTAGATGTCGCCGGCCAATTCCAGGCATACAGAGGCCTGCATCATGCAGGCCCTCTTGTAAACAGGGCGGTTTTGAAAACAAACTGCGAAGTGATACACACAGGAGATGACGGCTTCGTTCCCTACTTCCATTCAACCTGCGGTGGAATGCTCCTGACACCCGGTGAAGCCTGGGGAAAGGATGAAATAGTTGAACGGCCGGGCTTCAGACGTTTTGACGGATCGGCGGAATCGCCGAATTGCCGGATATCTCCCTACTTTCGATGGTCCGCTGATTTGAAGAAAAAATTAATTCTTGGCGCTATGTCAAAACAATTGAACATGAATTTCACTGATATTAACTTCTTCGTGAACAACAACGGCTTTTTAAAACAGGTCAGACTTTTCACATCGGACGGCGGCATAGTTACCATCAGCGGATTTAAATTCAAATCATATCTCGAAAAAAAATGGATATCTTCGGTACGTAGCACGCGTCTGACCGTGCGTATCGAAGGCGAAACGGTTCATTTCAAAGGCAGGGGATTTGGACATTTCGTCGGAATGTGCCAGTGGGGAGCGGAAAATCTGGCCAGAAAGGGAATGAATTATCGCGATATTCTTCGATATTATTTTCCGAAGGCATCGATCGTTTACCTGAACGAATGCCCCTGACTCAGTAAATTTTTATTTTTACCGAGTCGCTCCTGCCTAAGGAATCAATCGCCGTAATGACCCATACCCCCCGCTTCGGGGTCAGAAAACAGGTTTCATCGGCCTTGCCTTGAAAAAGAAACGTGGTGTCCATGAACCAGAACAACTTGTCGATGTCCTGTCCGGTAAATGCCTTCAGGGGGATTTTTTGTGCTTCCAGCGGCATATGCTCGTTTATGATATATTCGTCGTGCATGGCCGGCCGCACTATCCGCGGTTTATCCCTGGCATAAAAATTCTGGCATGCCGGATTATGTGAAGGAATCCGGCTATACTGGTATCCGCCTTTCCGCATGAACGAAATCACCTCCGGGGGCCAGTAATTGACTATCTTCTGCTCATAAGCGGATGGAGCCTCATCCATGCAGTATGGGCAGACCTGAACCCCGTCCCGCTTCCTGACTGTGATAGCCTTATGGATCCGGCACTCCTGCTCCGATGACACCCCCGGAATAAACCAATCGATCTTTAGTCCCTGGTTGCAATAGGGCCCTGGCTTATCGCCGCTCAAGGCACAAACCTTGCGCTCGGCGACTCCATCAGGCTTTTTAAACCACGCGTCCGACGACCGCGTGATATGATCCATGATCCTTATCATGAGAGGAGCCGCGGCTCTGACGCCGACAAGCCCGGATGATCCGCTGTTATCCGCGTTCCCAAGCCACACGCCCACGGTATAATCAGGATTATAGCCGATGCACCAGGCGTCCCGCAATCCGAAAGAGGTGCCCGTCTTCAATGCTATCTTGGCCAATTCGGGCGCAAATTCCCAGTTGAAAGGAAGGTCCGGGCGAAGGCAATCGGACAATATCTCGGAGATTATATAGCAGACGCGCCGGTCGAGTATGTAGCGGGGTGATATACGGCCGGCGTCATCCCGGGCATGGAACTTCAACGGGGCATACTCGCCACCCCGGGCGATCATCATGTAGAGGGAGACCATCTCTTCCAGGGTCAAGGGGAACCCTCCCAGCACGATGGAAAGCCCTGATTTCACTATGATCAGGTCCTTTTTTATCGGATATATCTTCTTCAGTACATGCTTGAGTCCTTCCATGCCCATCTCCCGCTCGAGGCGGACCGCGGGAATATTCAGCGAATGGATCAACGCCTGCCGTGCGGGGACCGGACCGCTCGCGGTCTTGCAGAAATTAGCCGGGCTGTAATCCTCATCGGCGATCGGAATATCATACACCATCTTCTCCGGCGTCACCAGCCCCAACTCCATTGCCCGCGCATAGAGAAAAGGCTTCAGTGCCGAACCGGGGGAGCGTGGTATCGCCGCCCCGTTTATCTGGCCGCCGTGGCCTGAATCGAAATAATCCGGAGATCCGACATAAGCCAGCACCTCCCGTGTTTTATTGCTCGCTATTATTACGGCGCCGTTATAGATTCCCCGGCCGCGCATGATCTCGTAATAATTTTTCATTACGTTTTCACAGAACAGCTGGAGGTTCAGATCGATTGTAAATTGCTCGAAAAACGGGTTGTTCCCCCGATGTCCCGATTCGACCAGATGAGGGCAATTAAATGGGAACTTCCGGCATGTGAATTCCAGATGCGCCTCCTCCGCCTGGAGCAGCTCGTGAAGTGACATTCCCAGATCGTCGTGTATCCTCGTTAAAACCCTCCGCATCTTTTTCCTAGCACGGCCGGGGTGGCGGTCAGGTCGGTTCAGGTTCGGAGAATTAGGAATTCCAATAAGGAGCGCGGATTCGGCCGGTGAAAGTTCTCTGGCGCTTTTCCCGAAAAAATAATAGGCTCCGGCGCCCACCCCTTCGATATTGCCTCCCATCGGAATCGAGTTCAGATAGAGCTCCATGATCTCATTTTTACTGTAATGGAATTCTAGCTGGACCGCTCTGAAGGACTCAATAATCTTAGATAGAAACGTACGCGGTCTACGTTCCATCATGCGTGCCACCTGCATGGTAATGGTTGAGGCGCCTGATACGATATGACCGCTTGTGATATTGGTCCGTATCGCCCTCAGTATGGACAGAGGATTGATCCCCCAATGGAAATAAAAATAACGGTCTTCATAGGAAAGAGCCCCCCTTATAAGATAAGGCGACATCTCCTTAAGGGTGAGCCTGATCCGGAATTTATCCGACGGAGACAGCAAAATCCTGAGCAGCGCACCATTGCGGTCCATGTAGACCGTGGAATAATCCCTGTCAAGAGCCCGGCGGGGAAGGGGGAACATCAGGTCCCCGATACAAAACAGCCCCAGTAAAAACGCCAGTGCGACGACGCATCGACGAAGAGACGTGTACGATTTAATTGCCAGTACGAACAACATTGACCGTTCCCTGCGGCCTTCCCGTCGAATATACGGAAGGGTCATACATCGCTTCCGCATAGGCCTGCGGCACGGTGAATCTTCCCACCGAAACCGCGCGCAGGGTATACGCATAGGTCACCGGGCCGGCCAGTGGACCGGTAAACAGGATCAACCGGTCGTCTCGAATATCCTCATACATGGGCGTAAAATCATATGAGGTCCCCGATTTTACATTGCCGCGCGATGCAAGCCTTACATTATCTATTTCAAAGCCCGCAGGAAGGAGGTCTACAATCACGACGTTTTCCAGCTTGTCCCGTTTCGGCTTCAAAGTGATCTTCGCAATGATAACCTGGCCCTGTGAGACGTTGGAAAGATTCAACTCTGCATTCTCTTTATTGAAATATTCACGGGTCACTTCAACGCCCTCATTGGCAGGAGCAGCAAATCTGTCAACCGGAATGCCTTCAACCATAAGGTTGAAATACAGTGGATAATCACCCTGGTTCACGAGGGACACAGTTTTCCCCGCCGCATCCCGCATCTCAACCGCTTCGGTATTGTTCTCCACTGTTTTTATGTGGACTTTATCGAGGTACAACGAAGCCTTAACAGGCTTATCGCGCTCGGCCTCAAAGGCCTTCGATAGGGCGATAAGCGCGCATGCATTATCATGGGTCGTTTCAAATCCTCCGTTAACGGAGAGCTTCACGATATCTTCGGCGATGGCAAAACGTCTGGTGGTGGCCGGATCAATATCGCACAACGCCATGAGATAGAAGGAGACCCTTTTGACCGGCGAGTAGTAATTGCCGCCCAGCAATCTCGGGAAATACTTCACCTTGAATTCCGAAGGTAGAACCTTGCGCGCCGATACCGTGTCACCCGCGATTGCGAATGCCGATGCGAGGAGGCATTTGTTCATATCGTCCATGGTGCCCAATTTGTTCGTCATGAAGTTTTTCATAATCTCGATATCCGGCTTCCCCGCAAGGGACTTAAGATACAGATGGTATATGCTCACCTGTTCCCATGAATAATCCTCGCTCCGATTGAGGCGGCCTTTGGATACGGGCCTCAAAAGCCCTATGTACGTATCCACTTTTTTCATCAGCTTATCATCAACCTGGAATCCGCGTTTTCTCGCCTCGATCAGAAAATGACAAATATAATCCGATACGAATGGCGACGATTCCATGCTTCCCGGCCACAGGGAAAACTCACCGTTGGGAAGCTGCATTCCTTCCAGTTGTCTTATCCCATCGTTAATGTAGCGGTCCAGACTTCCGGCTTTTTTCGAAAAGTATCCGGTTGCCTTGTAGATGTCCCGGCAGTAGATCAACGCAAAAAGTTGCGATGTGATCTGCTCCGAGCATCCGTAGGGATACTGCACCAGATAATCCATTGCCGCAAGGAACCGGGTAAGGTAGCGAGGCGAAACTGAAAAACGGACACGCCGGCCGAAAGGCAGATAGTCCTTCGGTATGGAATAACTGATTGACCCGCCCGGCTTAAGCACTCCGTTTTTGGATACGGTTCTGATTGTGCGCGTCGGCCTCACCGGGAGCTCCACCGTTGTTTTCGATTGCTCCTTCCCCAGGGAAGCATTAAATATGAATTTTGCTGTGCCTGAGTTTTTTAGGGCCCGGCAGTAAAAATATATTATTTTTTCAGATTTATTCGGCAAATAAACAATCGTTGAGTTTGCCTTAATTTTCACCGGCCCTTGAACGATTACGGAAATGGCACACTTCCCGCCGGCGCCGGTCTGATTGTAAACCATGACCGGGATTTCAAGCGAGTCTTCGGGCGCGAGCACCCGCGGCAGGCCAGGCGAAAGAACGATCGGATCGACGACATTCACATATTTCGCCGCGGACCCGAAATTTTGTCCCTTCGCTCCGATCGCCATGACGCGCAGTTTTCCGTTGAATTCCGGTATTTTGAAAAAATGATGCACCACACCGTTCTCGTCGGCGTGAAGAACACCGGAATAAAGCGATACGGATTTAACGCGTCTGCTCATGACAGGATTTACATGACGGCGGGACAGATCATATTCCCCCTTGCCGCCCCCTATGGCAAGTTTGGTGGCACGAATATTGGGAAGCACCGCGTCAAAAAGGGAATAAATCTTGGTTAATAGGGCGCGTTTTTTATAAAAAAACTCGAACGGATCGGGCGTTTTGAACTGGGTGATCTGAAGAACTCCCTCGTCCACAGCCCATAATACGACCGGACTATCCGGCGCAGCCCTGAGCCGGACGGCCAATCCCCTGCTTGCCCTCGTATGGTCTGGGCTGTCAATGGCAAGATCCATCTTCCTCAAACCTGGATCGAGGGGCACGCTCTTAATTCCCAAAGACGACATTGGGAGCTCCCGCATGGTTTCATCGGGCGTCCTTACGACAAGGGCGGTTACGTAAATGTTGGGAATATGCTCCTGTTTCAGGATGAATTCCACGGTGGCCTTGTTGTTCACCAGCATTTGCGTACGCGTTTCAAACACTTTTTCCCGCTCCACGGAGAAGAACAACCTTCCCGGGATGGGAGAATAGATCGTCGCCACGGCTGTTTCGCCGGGACGATACCTGTCCTTGTTCAGGGTGATGGTGAGGTTTTCAGCTTTCTCGAGATCGGGCGCGTACATCCCGGGACCTTGTACAAAAATTTTCCTGCTTGTTTTCATTCCTTTCACAAGATAAACATAGATGATATATTCACCCGGATTCTTCGGGATAAACACGTATCGGGCGGTATGTTTGATGGGAAGGTCCTTCTGATCAATAACCTCCTCGTATGATTCACTTTTATATTTTTCATTGTATATGCCATTTTTCCGCAATATCGAGTAATAAACCTTGTGCTTGACAACTACCCTGGCGTCCGGCGCATTCATGAACCCGCCCTGCGGATTTACGGCGACGCAATTGACCGCCACGGCCTGGTTTATCAGATAGACATTCTGCGGGGCGATCCTGATGCCCAGGTACACGGGATAATGATCCATGGGGATATTCTTCACGGTGCTTACCGGCCTCCCCCCCTCATCGTATACCTCAGCGTTAATCTTCATGGTCAAGGCCGACGGGGGCGTTATCATGGAGGGCACGCCGACGGAGTATATCTTTTCGCCGTGCTCATCGAGCTTTGCATCTCCCAGGTCAAAGGCGTCTCCCGTATACGACGACTGCTCGTCATTGAACGTATATTCGGGGAAACGGGGGTGCCGGAATATCCTGGACAGGAACTTGACCCGGGTCACCACCCTGCGGCCCGAGGCGGGCGGTCCGAAGAGCTGGGTCCCCTTCACCGTGAATACCACGGGTTTCCCGGGCGCGCGCGGCTCGTCCGGGACTTTAATCTCAGCCTTGATTTTATCGGGAATGAATTCCTCCACCTTGACGGCAGACCTGCCCAGTATCACCCGTTCATTGAGCCTCAGGATGAGCGCATATTCTCCAGTCTTCGCAGTGAGATGAACCGGGACCTCGAAAGAGAGCAATCCGTCCGCGGGAATTTTCTTTGTAGCGAGGAAATATTTGCTTTCCATGGGGTCAGTCACATAGAGCTGGACGTTTACCGGAGGCGGAATACCCAGATCGTTCTTCCTTACTACTGCCGTGACGTAAACTTTTTCTCCGGGGCGATACACTCCCCGCTCGGGCGTCACAAAGGCCTTCATCCCTTCAGCCGAAATTATTTCACCGCCGATATCAAACCGTGAAGCGTCAACAACGGTAGAATAAAAATCGATGAATGAAAAATCATCGTCTTTTTCGGCAATGACGGCCAAGGGCACAAAACCGTTTTTGTCGATTTTCCAGTCATGGAAAAGAAATTCTCCGTTATCGTCGGTATATCCATCCTTCATGACCTGATTTTCCCTGCTCATCAACGTCAGCTTTACCCCTGAAACCGGGGCAAGGTTCATGATAGAATACACCCGAACCCTCAGATCGGGGCCCGACTGCTTGGCGATGAGCCCCAGGTCGGTGCAGAGTATATACTGCTGGTCGTAGTTGTATGCCTCGGATTGACTGGACAATCTGATATTGAACAACCCCTTGTATTCCATATTATGGAACTTTCTAAGATTGAGATAATGCTTCACCTTCTGGTTGATTTTCCCGCCTTCAACCTTCACGCTCTTCGAAAGGATGGTCCTGCCGTATTCGGAACTGTTCCGGTCACGTATGAAATGGACCACGTTGTTTCGGAACACCTTCTCTATCCGCACATCAAAGGTATCCAGGTTGAGCGTGTATAGCTCGATATCAAGGTTGCCCCTCAGGGGAAGGATTCTGCCGGAAGAGCTGAATTTAACTTCCGGACTTATATCCTTGATCGAGACGATATGATCCGTAGTTTCAGCCATTTCCTCACCCGTTTTTGAGCGCATTCCTTCGCTGACGACGACTTTGTAATTCTGGTTGGGCTCAAATTCCGCCTTCAGCACTCCATAACAATATTCAGCCTCAACGGTATATGCCACTTGGTTTTTGTATTTATTGTACACGGTCACATGCTGTTTTATCATCGATTCGGATACGGGCCTGTTGAACAGAATGATTATATAGGTATTGCCCTCAATCGGGAATGTGTCCACCGAGGCGACTTCGAGTTTTGTGGCGGCCGGCAGGGTTATGGTCTGTTCGAAATCATCGTGAAGGGGTATCGAACCCCCGATGCATGAAAGTCCTTGGGATACAATGATGTTAATTTTTCGCTCCGCGACGCCGCGCTTGATATCGCCGGATTTAATATAGAAACGGGTCGGAATATTCGAGGGTTCAACGCTGAATTTAATCTTGTCTCCGTCAATTTCAATCGTTGTATATTTAATAAGCTCTCTTATTTCAACCGGATGATTGAAGTTTATCTCACAGATGATCTCCTTTTCAATATTCTTAATGAAATCATAATTATAAAACACATTGGTGCCCGTAACTTTCAGGTGGGGCGTATTGAACGTAAAGCTCTTACCTAAAATGAAGAGATTCTTCGCCCTGAGACGCCCGGTGTTAACCGTAACTGAATAGTCAGTGGCCGGTCGCAGATCACTATCGGGCACGAACACGATTGTATTCCCCTCTTCTATACGATAAGCGCCCTTCAGGGCAGGACGAACGTCGAAAAGATTGATTCCGGATTTGACGAACCGGGTTTCCATTTTAACGGAGTTTTTCTGAGGAGCATCGGTGATAACCTGTTCGAGATCATCCGGGGATAAGGAGACAGGATCGGTGAATTTTACAATAATGGCGGCCTTGAGAGGCACCTCGCCCGTGGGGGAGAATGATTCCACACGGACACAGAAAAGCCATATGAAAATATCAACGCATACTATGATAACGGCCGCAACGGCGGCGGATACGAGGGAAAGCTTGATGATTCTTTTTCTTGATGCAATTCTCATAAAGACCGAATCTTTCGCGGCAACCTTTCTTTTGAGAAATTGATGCCACTCCTTCAATCCGGCGGGCACAATAAGGCGGGCCTTTGTTATGAAAGCTGCCATTTGTGACAGGATGCCGGACAAGCCTTTATCGAAGATCGACCGGCCGGTTACTATGGTCAGGGTTTTTTCAAGTAATGTGAATACCGCCGTTCCCGCAGCCAAGAGTAATAAAATAAAAATGAATACCGACGACCCTTTACTGAAAAAAGACATGAGGAACATATCGATGCTGCCGAGTGCGGCGAAAAGTATGATGCCATCCCTGAATTTGCCCCATAGAGTCGTGATGATTCTCTTTACGATCATTGCAAAAACCGTGAAAACAGGGGAAAGTATCACGATAAGAAAAAATCTCGCCAGGCTTTTTGTGAAACTGGTCTGATATATCGTGGTGGCAATGATTGAAAGAAGATAAATGATGCTCATTGCCGCAACGATATTAAGAAATGGAAGTTGAATCGGCCGGTGTTTTTTTGCCCTGTTTCTATCCGATATTCTTAAAAATCCGAATCTTTTCTTTTTTATCATGGTTTTATCCCTTCATAATAAACTCAAATTGAGAATCGAATGGATAATCTTACAGAAATGCACTGAAAACAATAATGGCTTGTGGTTGTTAGGTTTAATTTGGAATCAAAATTTATTTATATAAAACCTCTATTGAGGTATATGTTTGTATCAATGATAAGTCAAATATTTTTCATTTTTATGTTGAATTTGCAATCCTGGATTCCCCAACTTGCCTAATTAAGAATACTTGAATCTAATTTTTTTCATAACAATATGATCACAAACGAATTATTCGAAAGACCGTGATTCAAGTATTTAGTCGTCATTTTTTTACCGTAAGCTTACCGTATTCTTCACCCATCAAAACGTGATGATAGGTTCCATCGCTCCTCTTGGGAACGGTTAATCTAAAGCCAACCTTGCCTTGAAACAGCACTACAAAATCCGAACCGCCAAACAGGAAATATCCAAGCATGTCTCCCTTCTTAACCATATTGCCTGTCTTGACGGTTTTTTCGAAATTAACCGATGATACCTGCGACATTCCAATCGGCAGCAATGCCACCAGTCCAAACTCCTTAGTCTCGATAATTACGCAACCGCGAGTCTCAATATTTTGCCAGCCGGGCGTGTTTGAATCAAGAACATATCTCCCGGTAGTGGCGTTCCACGTGGTAATGCCGCCGGCCGCATCGTCACTCAAAATAATACGAACTTCTTTTATTGTTCCGCCAACCGGAAAATGATAGCGGTGATAATCGTACACATCGAGAAAGGTGTGCGTTAATATTCCATTGGCGAATGCCTTCCTGTAAGCGCTCCCTTTACCGATGAGCACGGCTATGGACTTGAAAACCTTCGATTTGATGGTAACGCCTTTCTTAAGCACGATGCGGGAGTTTTTGTCTATTTTCCATACGCCCTGAGGCGTCGAATCGGCGGGTGACGATATTGTCGATGGATCATTTGGAGATGCAATCGGACGTTGATCCGGCGACTTCAGATACCTTGCAAAAAAATCATTGAAGGTTTTCCATTTTGAATGATCTTCATACCAGCCCTTGTCCAACCCGAATCTTTCGTCTTCTAAGGCTTTTTTGTAGTACTCATCATTCCATGACCCCTCTTTGCTTAAAAACATGCCCCATTCCTTTACAAAGTTGATCAACCATGTACGATATGGCTCATGATACTGGAGTGAGCTATTGTAATACCCCTTATTCTTTAATTCAGGAAGCGGTTGATCATTAATGAAATAGAAGTAATCCAAACTCTGATCGATTTTATCGTACAATTTTGGATACTTCTGATCTTTCAAAATCGACCACGGCATTGCCTTTGACGCCCAGTCTATAAAACTATAATATTCCTGCAACGTCTGGGCCGGATTTGTCGCCTTATCCGGATTAATGTTTTTTGCTTTTTCAATTGAACGAATAAGCATTCTTTTTAGTTCTGAATTATGCTCCACCATCGTTATCAATTGCCGTGTAATCGGCTCATGCTTTGTTTGTACCGGCTCGTCGTTCCGTGCACAAGCGTTAAAACTCAAGAAAAAACATAATCCAACAACTGGCAATAACCAGGCCAGAGTTTTTTTCGTTTTCATAAACGTTCCTCCTTAGACAGAAAATCATGTTTTCTTTGATTAGATTATAATAACGGGGATAAAATGAGCCGCATCCTCTTCGTCACATAAATAAGGAAAAAAATTAGAATGTCAATCGTGTTTATTCAGTTCGTGCGTAGCCGTTAGGAATTCTTAAAATACTTCACAAGTAAAATCTGATTCCCCTTTTTATTAAATTTCACTACATCGAACGAACCCTTTATGATGAAAAGGCCCCGGCCGTGCTCGAGACCCGCAAAGGTGCGCTCCTTGGGTTTGACCTTCAACATTGACGTGTAGTCATATCCCTCACCCTCGTCGGAAATCTTGTAGATGACGCGGTCCTGATTCAATGAATAGTCGATATAAACCTTTCTCTCTTTTAATGACGGATCCATCTGACGTTCTCTCACGAGGTCAAAATAAGTGCCGCTATGCAGTGAATCCGTTTTTTCTTCAAAGGTGAGATGCAGGTTCCCGTGCTCGATGGAATTGATTATAACTTCGAAAATCGAGGACCGGATCATTGAGATCGTCAATGGATCCGTGAACCGGTATAGGTTTCTCACAAGCCTCTGGCTCATAAGGTCTGCATTGCTGAGATAATTATTAAGGTTATAGGAGTAGCGCTCTGATACAAGGAATTGCGTCAATGCATCATCGATGATCTGCGAAGCCTTGCCGAGAATTACATAATCAACATCCTTGTCTCCCGTATATTCCAGATTTACCGATAGCTCCTTCGGCTCATGGCTGTACTTTTCTTTCATGGTTGTGCGGAACCGTACGCTTCCTATCTTTTTTCTCTTTAGGTCGGCTATATATTCCAGTGCCATCTGTTGCCTGATATTAATGGTTTTACTCCATGGTTCTAGTATCAAATCTGCAAAATTCGTATTCAGCAGCTCTTCGGCTTTAAAACCGAGGTGCTCTCTCACCGCGCTATTCATGCTCAGGATATTGTTATTATCGTCGAGGGTGAATATTATATCACTGGTACTTTCAACAAGATGCCGGTATTTCCGTTCGGCTTTTTGGATTCCGGATTTCATTATGTTTATTTTGTCCGCTATTCCGAGCGAGAATAGAACCACCGCAAGAGAGGTGCCCAACTCCAACGCCCTCCGGGTAAAAAAATTGGCGGGAAGCAAGCCCATCAGGGTTAACGCTACTATTGGAATTCCGATCGACAACATGAAAAAAGCCACTATTCCGATGCGGGCTTGCCGCGACGGCGGCTTTTGGATAAATGCCATGTATACCGCGATTATTGTCAGTTGAATGACGTTGAATAACGTCAACGTATACATCACAAATAAGCCTGTCTGGACATGTAGAAACAATGTAATTAAAGCACACAGGGATGGAACAAGTATGACTCCGTATACTACAGGCACATATAATCGGGGAAAACGCTCCTTAAAACCGACAAATTCAGAGAGGAACAGGTCGAGCGATAAGATTATTAAACAAATAAGAAATGAATTGGCATGGCGCGGCCACCATGTGGCGTTGGGCCAGAAGAACTCCATCGTGAAGCCCTTAAAGTTGAACTCAAATAATAAAAAGAGAGCTACAAAGGCGGCAAAGTATAAGTATACGCGGTCCCTTGTTAAAATGAAAATGGAGAGATGGTAGAGTACCATGACGATCATCAGGCCGAAATATGCCCAGTAAATCGGTAAATCATGATGCAACCGTTCTATATAGGAATCAGGGGAAAGCATGTTTATTTTGAAATTTACCGAATTGCGGGAATCGATGCGGATGAAGTAGGTCGCCGAACCCGGCTTCTGCTTAATTGTGAAGATATAGGTGATGTCCTTAACGTCCCTGCTGCCGAACGGCATGGTGGATCCGGTCTTCTTGACAAGAAAATGGCCCGGTTTATCGGGGATGTATAACTCGATCAAATCAATGAATGGATAATCGATCTCAAGGAGCCAGGGAATTATTTTTTTTGTAAGGTTGTTAACCGTAAAACGAAACCAGAATTGCGATGTTGTATATCCGAAATTAATATAGTTTTTTTTTGACCTGGTCCATGTAAGCGATCGATTTTCAACAATATCCTCTACGCTTAAATTTTTCTTTGCGTCCTCAATATAATCAACGTCGTTGGATATGTTTTTAGTTGTGAGGGAATTATCCAATGGTATCGGTTCGGATGCGAGCGCGCTGTGATAGGTACACATCATCACGGAGGCAAAAAATATAAAAACTCTTAGCAAGCGGCGGGATTTTTTGGTTGTATATAGTCCTGCGCTTTCATTCCCGAAGCAGAGCTTCGGGGTATTCGTGCGCTGCAATAAAATGTTTGAGGAAAAAGCCTTCATTTCAATGCATCATGCAATCCGCCTTTGGTC
>CAZHAD010000038.1:0-23692 GCA_964529965.1 uncultured Leptospirales bacterium
GAGGATAACGAGTATGAAAAAAAAGACCGGTCCGGCGAAACAAAAAAAAGTGAAAAAAACGAGCCGTTGCAAACAAATGGAAGAGGCCTTGCGCAAGAGCGAAGAGAGATATCGAACCATTGCGGAAAAAATGGAGGACGGATATTTTGAGATCGACCTTGCCGGTAATTTTACTATTGTTAACGACGCTGAGTGCAGGAATATGGGGTATACCCGTGAAGAATTGATCGGGATGAACTACCGTCAGTATACGGATAAAAAAAATGCGGCAAAAGCCTTTGAAGGCTTTAATAAAATCTATACGACGGGGGAGTCGGAAAAAGTATTTGATTACGAGGTCATGAGAAAAGACGGAACCGTAATTTACAGTGAACTGTCGGCATCCCTCATGAGGGACGCAACGGGAAAGCCCGTCGGATTCAGGGGCATTTCACGGCACACCACCGAGCGGAAAAAATATGAGGAGGAGCTGGCCCTGCTTCGATCCGCCATGGACATATCGCGGGACATGATTTATCTCGTCGATCGGACCACGATGCGTTTTCTCTATGTCAACGAGATGGCATGCAAATTGACCGGTTATACCCGCGAAGAATACATGAACACGCCGCCCCAGGACATATTGCACATCGATCGGGAAATACTCGAAAAGGCCTATGATGAAGCCGTCGCCGCCGCTCCCGACGGCATTACGGTCGAAATGAGGACCCGCACCAAGGACGGGACGCGGACAATCGTCGAGATGCACCGGACCGGCTTGCGCATCGGAACCCGGTGGATTGTCGTGTCCACCGTCATCGACATCAGCCGGCGTTGGCTCGCCGAGCAATCCATGCGCCTTCTCGCGAGGATGTTTGCGGCTTTAAGCGCGACCAACGAGGCGGTCCTGCATGCTACGTCGCCCGAGGATTTGTATCAGCGGGTATGCGACGCCGCCGTCGACGGCGGCAAGCTCCTGACCGCCGGAGTCCTCCTTTTTGATACGGAAACGCCCTGGGTAAGGGTGGCGGCGGCGAGCGGCGCCGGTAAAGCGAGGCTGTATGAGGCGCACATCTCCATAGACGAGACAATACCTGAAGGAAGGGGACTGGTCGGTGCCGCCTATCGCACGGGCAAAGCGTGCATTTCCAACGATTATCTCAATGACCCGGCTTCACTGACCTGGCGTATTATTGCAAAAGACGTGGGCGCAGCTGCCGTGGTTCCCCTTATCAGCGGCGGTCAGCCGATCGGCGCCCTGGCTTTCTATGCACGCGAAAAGCGGGCCTTCGACGGAGAAGTCGTTAAGCTTCTCGAACGTATGGCGGATAACGTCGTTTTCGGGCTGTATAACTTCGAGCTCGAGGCAAACCGCCAGCGCGCCGAGGAAAGAATCCAGTATTTCGCCACGCACGACTCATTGACCGACCTGCCCAACCGCCTGATGTTCGGCCAGCTGTTGAACCATGCCATCCAGTCCGCGAAGCGCCACGACAGGCAGTTCGCGGTTTTGTTCATCGATTTGGATCGCTTCAAGTATATCAACGACACCCTGGGCCACGAGGCCGGAGACCTGCTTCTTCAAGAAGTGGCGGTAAGGCTGAAACAAACCCTGCGGGCCTCCGACGTCATCGCCCGTCTGGGGGGGGATGAGTTCGTTATACTGGTCGAGGAGGTGGACGACGCGGCCCAGGTCGTCGTGGTGGCACAGAAGATACTCGCCGCCGTCCTCAAACCGATGCTCCTTAAAGACCAGGAGTGCCGGGTGACCGCGAGCATCGGCGTCAGCATGTACCCGAAGGACGATTCGGACGAGCAATCCTTGATGAAGGACGCCGACATCGCCATGTATTTCGCCAAAGAGGAAGGGAAGAACAACTTCCAGTTTTACTCCAAGGATATCAAGTCTCAAGCGACCGAGCGGTTATCGATCGAGACGAACCTGCGTCTTGCGCTTGAGCGCAACGAGCTCTCCGTTCACTATCAGGCCAAGCTTGACCTTAAAACCGGCGCGATCACGGGCGTGGAGGCGCTGCTGCGCTGGCAGAGCCCGAACCTCGGACCGGTTTCCCCCGTTCATTTCATCCCGGTTGCGGAGGAGACCGGTATCATTGTGCCCATCGGAAGCTGGATCCTGAAAACCGTGTGCGCGCAAAACGTCGCCTGGCAGCGCCAGGGGCTTCCCCCGATCCACGTGGCGGTAAACTTATCGCTGCGCCAACTTATGGATGATAATTTATTGATCGACATCAAATCCGCACTTGAGGATTCCGGTATGGATCCGCACCTGCTGGAGCTCGAGATCACCGAAAGCATGGTGATGCATAACCCGGCTCGCATGACCCTGAAGCTGTCGGAAATAAAAAAAATGGGCGTGCGTCTGGCCATCGACGACTTCGGCACCGGCTATTCTTCACTGGCCCAGCTGAAGCATTTTCCCATCGATACGCTCAAAGTGGACCGCTCCTTCGTCCATAACATCCCCCGTGACACCGAGGACAATGCGATCACTGAAGCGATCATCGCCATGGGCAAGACACTGAGTCTTACGGTCGTGGCTGAGGGCGTGGAGACGCGGGAGCAATTGGCCTTTTTGAAACAGCATGCCTGTGACGAGATACAGGGTTACTACTTCAGCAAACCCGTTCCGCCCGAACAGTTTGCAGACCTGCTGCGCGCGCACGTGCCGGCCCCATAAAAGCCCGCACGGCCGCGGAAGCCGGCGATTGTGATGGTGTGTCTCGCGATAGAAACCGGGCCGGTTCATGTCAGCCGCAATGAGTCGGGGAAGTCAAATCCGCAGGCGTCGACGACATTAGAAATCCACCCCCAGCATACCGGCGACATCAATCGCCGAGGCCACCCCGTCCTCGTGAAGCCCGAATCCGAAATGGCTGCCGCAATAATAGGTGTTCATGATCCCGTTGAGCGACGGCAGCATTTTTATGGTTGCGCAGGAGTTAAAATCAAATATCGGCGTTCTGAAGACCTTCTCAGTTTCTACGAGCTTTTTTCTTATGGGAAAATTCGGGTATTGGGACCCGATAAGGGGGCAGTCTTTCGGAACGCCTGGTTCGTATCGTACGGAACCGTTCATCGATGTGCGCAGGCTGCCGCCCCTGTCCGTATATAAAAAAGTGAATGTGCCTATCAGATCCCATGGGGGGAAGCTTGAATAATCCTTATGCAGAACGACCTTACCTTCATTGTATCTCCATGCGCCGAGTAAATTCTTCTCTTCCGCCGTGGGCTTCTCCAGAAGACGCAGTGCCTGATCGGCGTTACATGCGCATACCACCTTATCGAATGCGATGCTCCTGCCGTTGTTAAGCACGATCGAGACGCCGTTTCTTTCCCTGGCGACGGTTTTAATTTCGGAATTAAGCGCGACGCGGTCCCTGAAGCCCAAAGCCAGCGCCTCTACGTAGCTTCTGGTCTTATTCGCCATCGCACGAACGGAAAAAAAGATCTTCGGCGATATAAAATCATTGTGTATTTTAATCTTACGTATGAAAAATTCAGCCGGGGCGCTCATGACCTGGTCGACGTGCATCGACGCCGCCAGGCTCAAGGTGAAGACCAGGATCAGCCTCGCGTACCCCTTTAATTGAGGAATTACCGCCATGCATTCCTCAACGGTTTTTCCCTCCAACCTTCCTTCATCAAGCATCCTCTTTGCCGTGCTCAGTCCCTTTCTCAAGTTAAAGCCTTCTTTTATCATCCCCGGTTTCAGAATCGCAAAGCGCTGGGCGATCAGTCCCTTTAGATGTAAGGTTGCATAAAGCCCTCTTCCGGTAACGAGATTGTGGTAACATATGCCCGGCCTCTCGATACGCCTGGTTTTGAGCTTCAATTCGGAGATAAGCCTGGCAAATTTTTTCGATCCGGCCATGCCGAATGCCGCTACCGCCATGTCGACATCGAGCCCGTCGCCGGTCGTATAGGTATACGCGTTACCCCCGAGCCTGTCGGATTTTTCAAACAGGGTTACCTCATGCCTTCTGTTCAGAAGATACCCGGCGGTCAAGCCGGCTATCCCGCCTCCGATTATCGCTATCTTGAGCTTCATGTTTTTTATTTAATAAACAGCCATACGGAAACGAATATTCCGACCAGAATGACAAAGCCTCTGATATATTTCTGAGGGATTTTTTTTGCGGTACGCGCCCCTGCATATCCCCCGATGATTGCACCTGACGCAAGGACGAACGCGGCGGGCCAGACCACAAGCCCCTTGATCGCAAAAAAAATAAAGGCGATTATGTTTATCATCGTGCCCAGCACGACCTTCAGCCCGTTCATCGTGTGAATATTGCTGAGGCCCATGACGCTCAGGGCCCCGAGCATGAGTATGCCTATGCCCGCCCCGAAATACCCCCCGTATGTGGCGATGAAAAGCTGGAACAGGAATCCGAAGATTTTGTGAGGCGCGCGTATCACCTCCCCGTCTGTTTCACCGGTTCTGAAAATTTTATTAATATGGTCTTTGAACATGAAAAGAACCGTGGCGAAGAGCACGAGAAACGGAACGATTCTGTCGAATATGTCGGGAGGGGTGACCACCAGGGCGAAGGCACCAAGCAGCCCTCCCGCCATGCTGGGGATTATCAGGGTGACAAGAAGCCCCCTGTACATTGCCGTGTCCTTCCGGTACGCGATCGCGCTCGACAGGGTGCCGGGCCAGATGCCGGCGGTATTGGTGGCGTTGGCGATTATGGCGGGATGGCCGACGGCGACGAGGGTCGGAAAGGTTATGAGGCTGCCGCCTCCCGCGACCGAGTTGAGCATTCCCGCCAGAACCGCCGAAATAAAGATTAGTATAAAACCGGATATATGCATAACGATAGATTCTGTAATTATTATTACCATATTCAGCTTCCAGCCGGTGTTTCACAAGTACTTATTTATGAAAATTGAGTGATTGTGCGCGGCATCTCCATCGTGATGAACTGCGCGATAACGGCGATCACGGCAGAATATAATATAATGAAAATTGCTTAAATCAAAAAAAACAGGAGTTGCCCAAATTAAAAATTTGACCTCGGGCCGGACATAAGCCTCGCTCACCACCTGGCCTCCTATCCGGAAGGGCATTACCGGATCAATTCTTCACTTCTATACATCAGCAGGGGGATCGGCACAACCTTTACGCCGATACGGCTCAACGCCCCGCCGGAAATCAGCCTTTTCAGGCTCGTATGATCGACTGACATCTGTCGGACAGGGGGGCGTCAGCGATTCTGGTGCGCTTCGAGCGAAAAAAATGCATGCAATAAAAATCAGGGAGATACGTCTATAGTATCGATGGATAAAGAAAAAGGCTATTCAAGAATAGCCGAATTTTTCAGAGCCGAATACGGGAAGATGCGGAGATTCGTTGCCGGCCTGATCGACGATGAGGCGGACAGAGACGTCGAAGACGTCATTCAGGATGTCATGCTCAATATATTCGATATGGCGGACGTGACAAGGCCGATTCAGAACCTTTCGGCGTATATCTACGGGGCGCTCAGGAACCGCGTAATCGACTACTTGAGAAAGAGACGGTTCGACGTTTCGATCGACGCCCCGGGGGGCGGCGGGGAGGGTGGCTCCCTCGCCGATATTCTGTCGGATGCCCGTTATGATATCGCCGCTGATTTTGAAAAAAACGAAATCCGAAACGGGGTACTCGGTGCGATCGATTCTCTAGGCGAAGACGAGAGGATGATACTCATCATGACGGAATTTGAGAAGAGATCGTTTCGCGAACTCTCGGATGCCACCGGAATTCCCGTCGGGACCCTGCTGTCCAGGAAGTCGCGCGCGATCAAGAAAATCCGCAGGGAGCTTCGGGTTCTTGTTGAATGATTTAGGGAGGACGAATGGAGGTTGAATATGACGACGAAACATGGAAAAAAAGTAATAAGAATAACCGGCATGTTTTTTGCCGGAATCGCGATCGCGGTCCTGTTTGCGTTAGCGTTCGGGCTGGTCGTTCAGTATCTCTGGAACTTCCTCATGCCGGGTCTGTTCGGTTTAAGGGCGATCACGTACTGGCAGGCATTCGCGCTGGTTATTCTAGCCAAAATTTTTTTCGGCGCGTTCGGATCGCATCACGGGGGCTACCGTTCTGACGGGCCTACATGGTGGAAAAAATGGGGCTATCACGCCCATAATTACAATTACATGGATATTCCCCGCGAGGACCTGCATTACTATAAGACTTTCTGGGCTGAGGAGGGGAGAAAGGCCTTCGATGAATATGTAAAGAGGGTTAAGAACGAAGGGTAACAATCCGACTAATAGTGACCGTGCAGGGGCGCATTGCGCCCCTGCGTGTATAGGATCTCCCGTATCAAAGAAATATTTCTGGAATTGTATGAAAATACACTGTCAGTGCGGTAAGCCATAGTATGGCCGAATATAGAATAACGGCTGGGTAAATTAGGCAAAAGGCCTGTCGAGCCTTTTGGCAAACGCATCGTTGGCCTTGAGCAAACGATTCCATCCCATGTCCATGATTCCGAATTTCATCATGATATAAAACAGCGGAAATATGGCCCTGGGGAGCCGTTCCGGTTTTTTAAACCTCTCCACGATCGCGGGGTCGAAGCTCCCGGTCCTGCCGAACGATTCCCCGAGCGTTTCAAAGTCGCGGTAAAGAGGGCGGTTTGCTTTTTCAGTTTTCCGCTGTATGCCTTCCACGCCGCCCTTGCGGATCGTACCGATGTAGGGACAGCGAAGGCGGCGGGCCAGTTTTTCAAGGTATCGCTCGACGCACGCCGTATGGATTCCCTCGGGAAAACCAGACTGCACCACGAAACCCAGTTTCGGGTTTCCTTTCCTGCCCTTGAATGGGGCAAGGGATTCTATGAATTCCTTTACCAGTCCGGGGGTGGAGTCGCTGTACAGGGGGAAGGCCACGATCACGGCTTCGGAATTTGCAAAGATCCGTGCCGCCTGTTTTCTTTTTTCCCTGTTGTTGAGATAATGCACCTCTGCGTCGTTCCCCGCAATCTTTCTGAAACCGTCAAGGAATTTGTCCATGAGGGTTTTTGTGTTGCCCTTTTTTCCGCGCGGCGAACCGTTAAAGACCGTTAACTGCATCGAGCGCCTCCGTGACAGGCCTGGTAGTGAGCGCGGTGAACACGAGCATTGACTTGAAGTTGAGGGCCGTTCGGCCATACGACTCCTCGACTATCGCGATATCCTCGTCGTCCGTATCGGGTTCGGGTTGAATGATGAGCCCCAGCTTAGGGGAATGCCCGTATCTCAAAAAATGGTGGCACTCGCCCTTATACCAGTCGACATACGGCAGGAGCAGGGGAATGAGCCTCTCATTTATCTTCCTGGTTTCGGCATTCACGAAACCCATGACCAGGGGCGAGGCGAAAATCAGGAGCTCAGACCGGTTGATCACCGGATATATTTTTTCGGTATCGTCCCTGAGAGCGCACACGCCGGGGGTCTTGATCCAGCAGTCCCAGCATCCGGTGCAGTAGCTGATTCTCATATCTGGAATAGTGAATACTGTTACGCCGTGTCCCGCTCTCGCGAGGCCGTGTTCGAAATCTTTCATGAAGGTCGCAAACGACCTGCCTTTCTTTTCTCCATTGAGGATGGTAATGTTCACGAGAGCGCCTGCGCCGTCCTTGTCATAATCGCGTGTTACATGGTTCATTATTTTGCGTCAATACCATTATGCGCGGACAAATTGTATAATTGTTGTATCAAAAATTAATCAAAACCCCTCCCCCAAGATTGGGGAGGGGATGGGACATGCGTTAATTTAAAAAACCACCTAACTCGAGTATTTAATTCATATGATTATATGCCTAATTTTCATTTTCCGGATCAAGGGGGTTCTACATGAAATACTTAACCAGTACAACCTGGTTGCCTTTACTATTATAGTTTATTTCATCAAAGCAATTTTTCGCCATCGCAATGCCACGCCCGTGACCGAGCATCTCCTTATTGGCATTATCGGTCACGCCTGCCAATATCTTTTTATGGTCGAATCCATCACCTTCGTCGGTTATTTGATATAAGACTTTTTGGGGATTTATCGAATATTCAATGTGTACTCGTCTGTTTCTATATTTCGGGTCCTGCTGGCGCTCCGCAAGAAAGATAAAGTAATCATCATTATCAATCGACCGGGTTTTTTCCTCAAACGAGATATTAAGATTCCCGTGCTCGATGGCATTGATAATAATCTCACGCAATGCGATACGCAATATATACACTTTTTTTTGGTGCATATATTTAGCAAGATTTCTTGTGATACGATGGGAAATGTCCTCTGCGGTGATGAAATAATTCTCGATTACCAAATTCTGATTTTCCGATTCAACGTATTTCACGAGCAGATCGTCTTCGATCCTGGTCGCCTTTCCGAGAATCTCATTTCTTCCCTCGATATTTACATATTCAAGATAAACGCTAAGCTCCTTCGGTTCCGAGGTGAATGATACTTTAAAATCGGTTTTGAAGGATATGGGATTTTTGTCCATGGAGAACAGATCCATTTTTTGTCGGACCAGCTGCTTTGATACACTCACCCGTTCGCTGCCCTCATGAATGAGGTCCAGGAAGTGTTTCGATCTCACCTCCTCCGGTTTTATGTTTAAATGGGTGATGACTGCATTATTAATGGTTATAAATCTGAACTTTTCATCAAGGGAGAAAATTATATCATTCGAGCCTTCCACCAGTATCCTGTATTTTTCCTCCGACACGGCGATTTTTTCGTTGGCCGAATTCAAATCCCGAATATGCTTCTTTAATTGTACATTTAAATTTTCGATCTCTATGTTTTTCCTCGTCGTCTGTTCGAGAAATTCGTCTTTTTGCACGGCAGCGGCCGTAAGCACGTCGATCGCCTTGATCTGCGCCTCCTCTTTTTGTTTCGTGATCGTCTGCAAACTGGCGGCCAACGCCATACCCATAAGAATTATGTGCAACAGCGATCCAATCTGCTGGCTCCAGTTCGTGATGAAATCAGACGGCAACAGGCCCATGGATTTAACGGCGAATATGGATACCCCGATGATAAGCACGACCCAGGCCGCGACATAATAACGCGTCGAGAGAAGGGGGTTGAACCTGCTCAGCGATCTCGTGAGCAGCATGAGCCTGATTATATACGCAACGATTATGAATACGATGGTGAGCACTATTGCATACGGCGATAGAAAATCAAAAATCAGTCCCAAAGCACAAATGATTATCAGGCCTTTGGTGAATTTATCTTCCAGTGGGTTATTGTCTTTCAGATTGAGAAACGTCCTCCCGTACTGCAGCCCGCAGATAATCGCCAGGAGGACGAGGGAAGGGACGCTGATCCGCTCCCACGCCGTCAGATTCGGCCAGAGATATTGAAACGACAGGCCGTTGATGGTCGACTGATACAAACCGTATGAAATGATCCAAATGCTGAAAAAAAGATAGGCCCTTTTCCTGCTGGCAAAAAATGACAGTAACGTGAACATGGATACGATCAGTAGAATCCCGTAGTACATGCCGAATAATATTGATTCTTTATTTATTTTTCGCAGCAATAAGGCCGGAGACCATGCCCACAGCGATATGTCCATTGAGCCGGCCGTGGCAAAGCGCATATAATATGTACTCTGCGTTTCCGGTTGCTGTATCTGATTAAAAACGACGTTCCTATAAAACAGATCGCGATTTTTGAAAGGAAGGTAATTTCCGGCTTTTCTCATCTCAATACGATGGTCGCCCGTGAATTTATACAACTCGATGACTCTAATAAGAGGATAATCGACCTCAAGCGCCCAGTGGATAGCATCTTTAGAAGGATTGGCGGTTGTAAAACGGACCCAATAAGCGGAGGAAGTAAATCCGAATTCGAGTGTGGTGCTCAGGGATTTTCTCCATTTTAATTCCTTATGTTCTTTCGAGGCGTTTACAATATCATCAATGGTTAATGTTTTGTTTCTATCCTCCAGATAATCCAACGCGAGTCCGACGCTTTTCTTATCCTTCAAATCGTTCAAATAAATTTTTTTTTGCGATGCATCCGTATCGGCAAGAACGGGTTGTATTCCCGCAACAATACATACTATGTAAGACAATAACAAAACTTTGGCTCTGAACATATCCGCCTCGGATCGGAAATATATCAATATTGAACGTTGAATTTTAACGCCTTGCGGCCTGATCTGTGCAATTTTTAAGTACTATTTTTAAATAAGAAAAGAAACCATGGCAAGAACAAAATACATTGAGGCTCCCTGCAGGGCTTTTTTTCGCGGAATTACGGCCTCCTGCTCGAGAGTACCCGCACTTGTCGAAGGTAATGATCGGCGGGGGCGTATAATATAATTGTAATTATACTTGTCTTTTAAAAAAGGGCTTCTGAATATTGTCACAAGTTGCAAAAAATTAAACAGGAGCAAGCATTTTGTGCATGGTTGAATCTGTTGATCGCATCAAAACCCGGACAAGATCGCCGCTGTCGGAGGCTGAGTCCAAGAGCCTGTTGGCGGGCTACGGCGTGCCCATGGTCCGGGAAGCGGTGGCGATGCACGAGGACGAAGCGGTGGCCCTGTCGGAGTCAATCGGATTCCCGGTGGTATTGAAGGGAGTGGGTAAAAACATCGCCCACAAGACCGAGCGGGGCTTGGTGAAAGTGAACCTGAAATCATCCGGGGAAGTCCTGAATTCCTTCCGAACCCTCAAGGAAGCAGGGGGCGATGATTGGGAGGAATGCCTGGTACAGCCTTTCATTCAAGGCAGGCGTGAATTTGTAGCGGGCCTGGCAAGGGACCCTCAGTTCGGCCCCGTCGTCATGTTCGGCCTAGGGGGGATATTTACCGAGGCCATCGGCGATGTCGTGTTTCGGATCGCCCCGCTGAACGAGTCCGATGCGCGCGACATGATAGGCGAGCTCGCTTCACGCACGCTCCTCGGAGCCTTCCGCGGCGAGGCGGCCGCGGATACCGGCCGGCTTGTCCGGGTGCTCACCGGGTTGTCGAGGCTTGGATTGGAACGGCCCGATATTGAAGAGGTTGATATCAATCCTATGATCGTAGGGCCGGACGGCGGCGTGACCGCGGTGGACGCTCTCGTGGTGCTCGGCAGCGGTGAAGGAAAAACAGCGACACCTGATGAAAAGAATGTCAGCGAAACGACGGAAGAAATAAACGCGGCCATTGAAATAATGACGCATCCGAAATCCGTCGCCGTGATGGGGGTGACCAGGACGCCCGGAGACGGGTTCCCCGGCATGTACGCCTGCATACGGAATTTCGGATATCCGGGAAGGCTCTATCCCGTAAACCCTAAAGCGGACGAGATCGACGGGGTAAAGGCCTATCCCGACCTCGTTTCACTTCCCGAGCAGGTGGACCTCGTCGTGATCTCGGTTCCCGCTCCGCTCGTACCCGACGCCTTGAGGGATTGTATAGCATCGGGCAATAAAAACATCCATATTTTCACCTCAGGATTTAAAGAGACTGGCGAAGAAGCGGGCCTCAAGCTCCATGCCGAGATTGAAAAAATAGCGCGGGAAGGCGGGCTTCGGGTCGTCGGGCCCAACTGCATGGGCTTTTATGTGCCCGCTTCGAGGATGCTTACATGGACTGAGGCGTCGACGGAAAGCGGGCCCGTGTCCTTCATCAGCCAGAGCGGCGGGAACGCCCAGGATTTCACAAGCTATGCCTCAAGCAGGCTCGGCATCCACTTCAGCAAGGTGATCAGCTATGGAAACGCCCTGACCCTGGACAGCACCGATTTCCTCGAATATCTCGCCCGCGACGACGAGACCCGCATCATCGCCATGTACCTGGAGGGTGTCAAGGACGGGCGGAAGCTCTTTGACCTGATCTCCGGAATCAACCTGAAAAAGCCGGTGATCGTCATGAAAGGCGGGTTGTCCGAGTCCGGCGCGCGTGCGGTCGCCTCCCATACCGGTTCCATGGCCGGGGCGGAAAAGATCTGGCGCGCCTTTTTCAGGCAGACCGGCGCGGTGCGGGTGGATTCATTGGAGGAAATGGCTGAGGTCGCGAAGGCGTTCATTCATTTCAGGAAGTGCGGCGGCAGGCGCGCCGTGATCCTGGGCACCGGCGGAGGGGTCGGTGTTGCGGCTGCGGACAGCTGCGCCAAGGCCGGGCTGGAATTGCCGGTGCTTCCCCCTGATTTACTGGAGCAGCTGCGCGAGTTCATCCCTCCTGCGGGCAATATGATCACCAATCCCATCGACGCGCACCTCGTCTTATTGGACCACAAGGTGTTTGCGCATACGCTGGACATTCTGTCAGGCACGCCGTACCTGGATATGTTTATCATATCCCTCCATCTCGACTGGCTCAGAAGCAGAGAGCAGGGGACCCTTATTGAGAAGATCGGAAGATTCATAGTCGATGAGGCCCGCAGGCACACCAACGGAAAGCCCCTGGTCGTGGTCGTGCGCCAATACCAGCCCAATCCGCAAACGAAGGAATGCCGGAGCGGTCTGGAGGAGATACTATTGAAGGGCGGGGTCCCGGCGTACGAAAGCCTGCAAAAAGCGGTTTTCGCCCTGTCGAAATTGGCCGCGTATCATGCATTTATCGCAGCGCGCTGACAAACACTTTCTTGAAAAAAAAATTGCCGCAGTCATGAAACAACAGAGAAAAATAATAATAATGAAACCGCCGATGAACGCTGATAAACCATCGGCGTGAATCGGCGGTTACAATAATTAACGTCGATGGTATCTTCGACTTTTTATCTTTTTTTCACTCTATTGGTTCAGTAAAAGGAATAATTTATGTGAAGGAGCTTACGCCATGAAAGCAGCGGTTTTGCGGGGAGCGCGCGATATCAGAACTGAGACCGTACCCGACCCGGTGCCCGACCCGGACGGAATAATTATAAAGGTGAAGGTGTGCGGCATATGCGGTTCCGACCTGCATGTATACAAGCGCGAAGGGAGTGAGGGAACCGTTTTCGGCCATGAGTTCAGCGGCGAGGTTGCCGAGGTGGGGGACCGCGTAAAGGAGATAAGGGCGGGCGAGCGCGTGACCGCGATCGGCTTCCGCGCCTGCGGGAAATGCCGCTGGTGCCTCCAGGGGAAACCCCATCGCTGTTCCGATATGGCGCTGCTGGGATACCAGCTTCCGGGTGCAATGGCGGAGTACGTCCAGATCCCCAACGCCGTGCTCGGCCGCAACGTGTTCAGACTTCCCGAAGAGCTTACCTTTGATGACGGCGCATCGGTAGAACCGCTTTCTATATCCTATTTTTCCGTGAGAAGGGCGCAGCCGGGGGATAAGGACACCGCCCTGGTGCTGGGCCTGGGGGTCATCGGGCTTAACGCGGTGCAGGTGCTAAGGTCAATGGGAGTATCCAAGATTATCGCAAGCGGCCGCAGGGAGCCCCGGCTCGCCGCCGCGCGTGAATGCGGAGCCGACCCGGTCGTGGACGCCTCAAAAGACGACGCCCTGAAGGCGGTCGGGGAGGCCACCTCCGGGCTTGGAGCCGACATCGTGGTCGAATGCGCGGGCAAGCGGGGGACCTTTGATCAGGCGGTTGCGGCCTCGGCTGGAGGAGGGAAGATCATGCTCGTCGGCGTGTACGAAGACCCGTTCCCGTGGAATCCGATGCCCGTCATCAGCAAAAACATCACCCTCATCGGCTGCCTCGGGGGGAACTTCCCCGGCGCGATCGAGCTGATCAAAAGCGGGAAGGTAAACGTCAGCCGGTTTATCACCCATACCTTCCCCCTCGAGAGGGCCGCAGAGGCCTTCAGGGTGCAGCTCGAGGACCGGGGAGCGGTCAAGGTGATGATCAGGCCGTAGCCCCCCGCATCTCAGATCTGCCAGGCGGCCATTGCGCCCGTCTCGGTCGCCTCGATTATGCGGCGGGGCGTGTCCGCATCGCCTACGATGAAGTGGCGGATCCCCTTCCTCTTGAGAAACGCCTTGAGATCGTTCCGCGGAGTGACCCCCACCGCTATAATCGCCTGGTCTATCGGCTCGAGCCTGCGCTCTTTGCCTTCCGTGCTGACGATCACCGATCCCTCATCAATCCTTTCGAGCGCCGTATTGAACACCATCTTCGCTCCCGCGGCCGCAAGACGGCGGTAAAGCATGACGGCGTGCGCGGACAGGGGAGGGACCGGCGGCCTGGCGAGCATCTCAACCAGGGTGACGTCATTCACCCCTTTGTCGCATAGGAAATCCGCGGTCTCCATGCCGACCAGACCACCGCCGACGACCAGTACATGCGCTCCCGGTTTGATCTCACCGTTCAAAATCTGCCACGCGTCGCACACGACCGAGGTCCCGGCGCCCTCGGCATTGCATTCCGCCTTGTCCGCACCGATGGCCAGTATGACGACATCCGGCTTGCCCTGATCGATCATCTCTTCGGTGAGCGCGGCGCCGGTCTTTATTTCCACTCCTTTCTTTTCGCATTTATGAGTCAGGGTCCTTATCCACTTCCCGTACACCGATTTGTGCGGCGCCTTTTCGGCGAACTGTATCTGACCGCCCGTCGCCTTGTCCCGCTCGAACAGGGTCACCTCATGCCCGAGCCGCGCCGCCTCATACGCTGCGGTAAGCCCCGCGGGCCCTCCGCCGGCGACCCAGACCGAGCGTTTCGAAGCGGCTGGTCCCTGGGGATAGATGAGCTCCTGGCCGGTTTCGGGGTTGATGGCGCATCGCACCGACCCCCTCTCCAGGGTCTCGCGCTCAATGCAGCCCTGGTTGCAGGCCAGACATTCGCATGTGTCCTCCGGACGTCCCGCGCGCGCGTTGTTGAGAAAGTCAGGGTCCGCCAGGTGCTGGCGGCCGACTGCAACGAGGTCCGCGTCCCCCCTGGCGATCACCCCGTCCATGAAATAAGGATCGGTGAAGCGCCCCACCGCGATGACCGGCACGTCGGTTACTTCCTTTATCTTGCGCGCGAGCGGGACCTTGAACCCCTGGCCGTATTCGACCGGTGCGCTCGCGTTCGGCGTGTCGATGCTCACCGTCGCGTTTGCATGCGTTCCGAAAGAGGCGTGTATGATGTCGGCGCCCGCCTTCACCAGGTCCGGGACGATGGTCCGTATGTCATTGATGGAATATCCCCCCTTTATGCCTTCTTCTCCGGACAGCCTGATCGATATCGGGAAGTCTTTGCCGACCTGCGAGCGCACTTCGCGCAGGCATTCAATCATAAAGCGGGCGCGCGCCCTGAAGTCGCCGCCGTACTCGTCGGTGCGTTTGTTGGAGTGCGCGGACAGGAACTGCATGAGAAGATACCCGTGCGCGCCGTGGAGCTCCACCGCATCGAAACCGGCGGCAACCGCCCGTCTCGCGGCCGCGCCGAAGGAGGCGATCGTCTCGTGGATCTCGTCGATGGTCATTTCACGAGGGGTCCCGAGCGCCCCGAAAACGTAGCTCGGGACCGCGGACGGTCCTATCGCGATTTTTTTCTTTGTCAGCAGGTAGCTCTCCCTGCCGCAGTGATGGAGCTGCATGGCGATCCTGCTCCCTGCGGCATGCACCACCTCGACAAGCCTGCTCAGTCCGGGGACGAACCGGTCATCCCATACGCCCAGGCAGCGGGGGGTAACGGACCCCAGCGGATGCACTTCCGATATCTCGGTTATGATAAGGCCGGCCCCGCTCCGCGCCCTTCGCTTCATGTAAGCGATATTCGCCTCGCTTACCGTGCTGTCATCGTTTCCGAGTCCGGTGCCCATCGGCGGCATAACGACCCGGTTTGGGATTTCCATGGATTTGATCTTCAGAGGCTTTAACAGGTGCTCGATCGATTTCATCTGAATTCTCCTTGATTGTTTCAAAAGACTAAGCCGGTTCACCATAAGAGGCGATAATTATTCACTAATCATCGTCATGGTCGTCGCGGCGCCCCTCCGCCTGGTCATCCTGGGGCAGGTCAGCGGCAGCGGCGCGCTCCTTCATGCGGTTGCTGAAGGACATCCTGGGCACCGGCGTCTCCGGCCTGGCTTTTATCGTGATTTCCCCGCCTGTTCTGAAATTTTTCCCGATACGAGCCTTGCGCGCCGGCCGTATCCTGAGGTGCAGCCTGCCCAGCCTTCCCAGCGGCACCCTCTCCCCCAGGAGCATGCCGCTTTCAAGTATGAGCAGGTAATCGTCTATGATCTTCCTTGCCTCAGTCTGGGTGATGTCGTTCCGCGCAGCCACCTGCTGTATAATGGATTTCGTGGTAAACTGCACATTTTCCAGGTCCTTGTTGATTGTAAGCGACCTGTTTATTTTCACAAACCCGTGAGTCAGGAAGACCACGGCCTCATGCAGCCTCGTTTCCTGCTCCTCCGGGCTCACGCCTTCGGGGAATACCGCTATCTTGAACAGGGCGGATGTGCTCTTGATGGGCCCCTCCTCGAACTCGAGTATTTTATCCTTTCCGGCGTCGGCCTTGATCCTGCCTGAAGGGTTCTTCAGCATTTCAGGCACGTCCGCCCGCAGCTTTATGCTGTAGTACTCGATCCGGCGGTCTTTGCCGCGAAGCGGGCCGAGGCTGATGAGGGATCCTGAATAGGTCAGCGCGAGCGCGCCCCTCGGGTCGTCAGCGGCGAACATGTCGGTCTCCATCATGTCCAGTGATTTGATCTGTCCCTCGAATAAATTCTTTTTGTCCATCCAGTTTCTTGAGACGTCCCCAAGCGATTCCTCATTATCCGGGAGCCCCGAGGAATGAATGAGCTCGCGCAGGTGGACATGAATATGCTCCGGCAGAGAGTCGAACGATTTTTCCATTGCACCCCTCCCGTTAGAGTGAATAATCATATATATTCATGCATATTAAAAAGTCATGAGGATGCAATATCTTTATTTGAAAATTAATAAAAATGCATTTTTTTCACCTGGGATATTGACTTTGATCTGATTTATTCGTAAATTGAATGGTTTTTTTGTCATGCTGACGATTCAGGAGATGGCATGATAATTCAGGATAAGGAGGAAACTATGGACGAGCATTTCGAACAAATCCCGCAAAATATTCAGGATCACATCAGGGATATATTGAAGACCTCAGGACTTCCCGATACCCCTGAGTCTCTGGATGTTATGTCAGAGGCCTGGCTCACAAAAAAGGACACATTTGAGACGGAGATAGAAAAGCTTGAAATGGAAGAGGTGGATGTGCTGGCAAGGGACGATACTCACGGCGCCCTGGTGCTGACCTACTCGGGCTCTCTGGTGAACATAGGCCCGCTCTCCGAGAACGGCAGGAAGGTCGAGTACGTGAGCATAGGGCTCAGACAGGACGTTCCGGAGACTGCGACAGAGGAAAGCTCCACATTGGCGGGAGACGTATGCATTGACGAGGAGATCGAATTTGAGAAGGGCCCGGTGAAAAAAACCTCGGCCGCGTATAAGATCGCGCTTTGCAAGAACCCCGTGAACGCCAAGCAGGAGACAAAGGCGCTGTCCAAGGCGACGATGATCATATCGAATAAATTCACCGACATCAACAAGACGTTCTTGGACGAAGAGTGAGATTCTGTTTTCCCCCCTCCCTGACGGGAGGGGGGAGGGTGATGACAAACGACCATTAATTACGATCCGGTTACAGGAACATAAAACGATTGTTTATGGAAATGACATATGCGCAGCTGGAAGCGGAATTAATCGACATATATGAACGGGATATCCCCCCGGCTCCTTCCGATATGACCGGGCTGACCGCCGAGGCAAATGATCGTCTCATGCGGGAGGACCCGGAGTTGAGGCCGCATGATGAATCGGGCCTTCCGGGAGGGATCATATTTTTAAAGCATGACATGCCGAGCATCCTGGTTCCGGACATACACGCGCGTCTGGATTTTCTCCTGAGCGTGCTGCTGCGCAGGGATGACAAAGGTGAACCCGCACTGAAAGGCCTGTTAGACAATGAGCTCCAGATCATCTGCCTTGGCGACGGCATGCATTCCGAGGGACGGGCGTGCAAACGGTGGAACGCAGCGGCGAAGGAGTTTTTCGACGGCTATCGCGGGCACGTGAACATGGACGAGGAGATGCGGGAAAGCCTGGGCGTCATGGAGATGGTGATGCGGCTCAAGAACGCGCTTCCGGGTAATTTCCATTTTTTAAAGGGGAACCACGAGAACGTGACCAATGAAGAGGGGAACGGGAACCATCCCTACGTAAAGTACGCGTTCGAGGGAGACATGGTCGCATCCTATCTGGAGAAGTTCTACGGGCTCGATTTCATCAGGGAATATTATCAATTCGAGAGGAACCTCCCCCTTCTGGCAGTGGGGGAAAATTTTCTGGCGTCGCATGCGGAGCCGGCCTACCCGTATTCCAGGGAGGAGATTGTCAATTACCGGACCAATCCAATAGTTGTCGAGGGGCTCACGTGGACCGAGAACGGCGCCGCCGAAAACGGGAGCGTCGCCTTCATGCTGGAGGAATATCTGGGGCCGCTTTACGGGAACGGCTTCTATCTCGGCGGCCACAGGCCGGCCGGCCCGCTGTATGGGAAACGGGCCGGGGGGAAATACATTCAGATCAACGATCCGGAAAAATTTATTATTGCGATAATTGACCCGTCGAAGGATTTTAATCCGGATGAAGACGTCATCGAGATTGAAAATTTAGCTTGAAATCCGTGTTTATCGGCGTGAATCGGCGGTTTTATATGAAGCATCAATACATGACTTAACTATGCGTGAACTGAGCATGAGAACAAAGGTAGGAAAATATTTAGTAACGGAAAGGATCGCCAGGGGAGGAATGGGCGAGATATTCAAGGCCAGGCACCCCACCCTGAACAGGGACGTCATATTGAAACGGCTGGCCTTCAATTCCAAGCACGTGATCATCGAACGATTCAAAAGGGAGGCGCAGCTCCAGATCGACTTCCGCAATGACCACATAGTCCAGGTGTTCGACCATTTTAAGGAGGGGCCTTCCTATTATATTGTAATGGAATACGTCGACGGCATTTCGCTCGACACCCTGATAGAAAAAAACAGGTACCTCCCGGACGAGATCGCCCTCCTGATATTTTATCAGATAGCCGGGGCTTTGAAATACGCGCACGACAAGGGGGTGATCCACCGGGACATCAAACCTGGCAACGTCCTGATTTCCAGGGAGGGGAAGGTCAAGCTGACCGATTTCGGGATCGCCACGTCCAAGGAATCGCGCGAAAAATACCTGACCAGGGAGATGACCCTCGGCACGCCGGCATATATGTCGCCGGAACAGATCACCGACACCAGAAACGTGGACAAGCGCGCCGACATCTATTCCATGGGGGTCGTGCTGTATGAGATGGTGACCGGCAAGTGCCCCTTCCCGTGCAGCATGTCGTCCGAGGCCGTGCGCCTCATTCTCAAGGGCAGGTATACAAGGCCTTCGAAGCTGAATCCGAAGGTGTCTTCCCTGGCCGCGCGCATCATCAAAAAGGCGATGCACCACAAATTAAAAAGAAGGTATAAAGACCTCCAGGTGGTGATCGATCTCCTTGCAGCACGGCTCAGGAAATACAGAAGCCAGGAGATGATGGATGAGGCCATCCGTCTTTTCGTTCAGGGAAGGACCGCAACCTCGAAGAAGTCAAAGCAAAAGGGAGCGGCAGCCCCTGTGTTTTCTTCTCAACGCAATCTTCTTAAAACGGCGGTCGTGTTTTTCCTTTTTGCAGTAATACTATCAGGCGCCGCTTTTTACGCATATACAAGGGGCTATGTTCACGAGTTTTACATGGCCGATAAATTCGGCGCCCTGCAGGTGGAAATCAACGTACACGCCAAGGGGGATGACGGGGCGGCGCGCTACATACGCGGCACGCTGTACGCGCACGGGCCGAAGGGATATACGCCCCAAAAGAACGGAATCCTGGAATTCAGCCGTGCCCCAAAGGATAAACAGGCGGCTCTGACCCCCTTTACATCGCCGAGAACGTATATGCCCTCAGGTTTATACCGGCTCGTGGTGGACATAGACGGCAAGATGTACCAGCGGGATTTTTTCCTCAGGCCCCGTGAGGCACAGAGGACCGAGAAGGAATTCTTCAACGCCCGGATAATCTCAATCGAGCATACCCCGATATCCGCCATGCCGGTCTCTTTTACATACGAAGTGCGCGACGCAGACTCGGGAAAAATCATCACGGACAACACCGACTGCTTTATAAGCTACTACAACCGGTGGGTGAAGTGGCGGGATTTTATCGGCAATCCGGCCTCGAGGGAATTTCTGAAAAGCGGGGGGAGCTATTTTTTCATGTTCCATCATCTTAATTACTTTAACCGGATCATACGCATACACGTGCCGCCGTACGAGGCGCAGGCTGAAATCCAGGCGGAGCTCGTTCCCTTGCCCGGAGTTCTGCTCATCAAGTCGAACGATCCCGACGTCTATCTGCTCATCAACAATAATTCATATTATATTGAAGGCGGATATAATCCCCGGGTCGTAAAGATCGAGGCGCTGTCGCCCAGGGTCCAGCGGATTGTGCTTCCGCCGAACCGCTATTACCTCACGGCTCGTACCGGAAGCCTTATAAAAACCGAATCGATCGAAATCAATCCAAAGCGATACACGCGTGTGATCGTCAACGTTGACAGGGGGAAGAGCACGATTGCTTTCAATGTATTTTAAATGGAGACTATGACAAGGAGCTCAATATGTCTACGATAAAGAGAAGGATTTTTCTGTGCCTGGTGGGCCTTTTGGCGGGTCTTGCCGCATGGCCCGCGGCCGAGATAACCTTGCTGTTTCAGGCCGATTTTCCGTCATACCTGGTGTTCTCTATTTTTCTCGGCGCCGTATTCGGGATTTTCATCGGCGCCTTCTTTGGGAGCGGCGACGGCATCATCATGTCGCACCGGCGAAGCATAGTGACGGGCGTGACGAGGGGCCTCGCCATCGGGGCCCTTGGCGGCGCGATCGGCTTTCTCGTCGGGCAGGGGGCCTTATTTCTAACCGGGGAATACCTCATCCACTCGATGAGAAGATTCAACACCGTGGGGATGCCGGTGTCGCGCGCCATCGGTTGGGCCGTTCTGGGCGTGTTCGTGGGCATGGTGGACGGGGTGCGCTCCCGCTCGTGGAACAAGATCAGGATCGGGATAATCGGCGGGGTCACCGGAGGGTTTGTCGGCGGGCTCGCGCTTGAATATTTCAGAATCGTCTTTTCCGAAACCGTATTCGCCAGGCTCCTGGGCCTGCTGTTATTCGGGCTGTTCATCGGGCTCTTTTACGGCTTCGTCGAGGTGCGTCTCTCCTATGGGGTATTGACGCTTTTGAACGGACGGTTCAAGGGCAAAGAGTTTCTGATAAACCAGAAAAGGCTCGGAATAGGCGGACAGGAAAAGAACGAGATCAAGCTGGAAGGATACCGCGACGTATCGGAGCGCCATGCGCTTGTACGCGTAAAAAAAGACGATGTGTTCATCTCACGGGTCGAAGGCGCCAGGCTCTACGTAAACGACGATCCCGTAGACGAGCACATGCTGAAATACGAAGACGTGATTAAGATCGGTTCAGCAAAGATGCTGTACCAGTATAAATAGGTGGAGACCATGAAAACAGGAAGAATAAGGATTTTATCCGCGGCGCTGGCGGCGCTGCTGGCGCCGTGGGCGGGGGCGCGCGCGGAATCCGTCCGTATTTCCCAGATCGATCCCTCCATGCTCCTCTTCAACCAGAACGTAAAGGCATACGTGAGCGTTACGGACGATGCAGGCGCACCGGTAAAAAACATCGGCAGGAACCGCTTCACCGTGTACGAGTCGGCGGACGGGAATAACTTCAAGCGCATCCCGAAGATAAAGGACTTCCGGGCGATGGTGAATTACCGGGACGGCATAAATTTTTTGCTCCTCATCGACAATTCGGGGAGCATGTACCTTAACGTGAAGCAGAGGCTTACCCGCAATCCCGCCGACACGAAATTCAGCCACGCCAAGTCTGCGGTTTCCACGTTCCTTAAAAGCATGGCCAATCCAAGGGACAGGGTGGGGCTCGCTTCGTACAATTCGTACTATCAATCATTGTCCGATCCCATATCCGACAAGGAAAAGATACAGGGTCTCCTGGGGCGGATCGGGAAGCCGGTCGGGGACGAAGGCTACACCGAGATATACGCAAGCCTTTGCCGCGCCGTGGATGAATTCAGGTCGGTCAAGGGACGCAAGGCCATACTCATCCTTTCCGACGGCGAAAACAGGCCCTATTACCGATATACCGGGAAGCCACACAGTGATTACGGCACTAAGATATTTGCTTACACGGAGCCGATACGCGACTGCCAGCAGGAGGGAATCAGCGTGTTCGCCATCAATTTCGGCAGGGCGGGAGAGCGCAGGGACACGCACCTGAAGGATATAGCACTTAGGACGGGGGGCGCGGTCTTTGATGCGGGGAACGGGCGGGAGCTTGCCCGCGTATACTCAAAAATCGCGGACCAGATACAGAACGAATACCTCATCACCTATCCGGCCACGATGGACCCTGCGGACAGGAAATATGTGAAGATCGAATACGCATCGCGCAGGGGCCCCATCCAGGCTGTCCGCTTCTATTTCTCGAGCACCGTGTTCGGGCTTCCTCTCAAAGGGTTCAGCTTTTTGCTTCTGCTGCCTTTTCTACTAGCGCTGATTCTTCTGTGGCTTTTATCAATGATCAGGTTTGAAAGGAAGAAGGGGGCGGCGAGCATCGAGGTGATGAATCCAGGTCAGGCGCGGGCGGTGACCAGGGCCTTCACCCTGAACAAGGGCCGGACCGTCATCGGCTCATCGCCCAGCGCGAACATGACGATTGCGGGCGGCGTTTCCCGGATAAAGGAAAAGCACGCCACCATCACGTTTGACACCAGGAAGAAGCGCTACACGATCGTGGGTGACGGCGATATCAAGATCAACAACAAGCGGGTGAAAACCAAGGTGCTCGAATCAGGCGACGTGATCAACGTAGGCGGGACGACCATCGTGTTTGACGACGGAGAGGTGGATTGACGTTTGGGTGAAGCGATAGCGGGGTGTTTCCTCCGCTATTGCTTCCTGATCAGATCTTTCTCTATTTCTTTTTTCTGCTTTTCGGTCAGCTCGGGCAGCCTGATGTTCAGCGAGTCGAGCGTGCTTTCCGTTTTCTTGTATTTTTCTGAGTCCTTTAATCTCCGCAGCCTTTTATTCGCCCTGCGCCTGTCCCACCGGTTGATCTTTCTTTTCTTTTGCATGAACGCCTCGCTGTGTTTGATTTGAATATATGATATTACGGGCAGGCGTTTAAAATCAATCATTTATTGTAATTGACTTTTCAATTAATGCTTTGATGCTGAATTTTAAACAGTGCAATTTGCAAGGAGGCGGTGCATGCCCATGAAACCGGAAGCCATTCTCGGCATCGGCAGGCAATTCATGGAATCGAGGGTTTTCCTGACCGCTGCGGAGCTCGATATCTTCAGCCTGCTCGTCAAAGATACGATGTCCGCCGAGGAGGTCGCCGACAGGATACAGGCTACTGTTCGAGGCGTTACCATACTGCTCGACGCGCTCGCGGCCATGGGCCTGCTCGAAAAAAAGGAGAGGAAGTATCATTGCCCGGAGGAGGCGGTCCCGTTTCTCTCGAAAGACTCGCCTGCCTCGATAATGCCCATGGTACGGCTCATGACGGGGGGATGGAAAAGGTGGTCTGATTTGACCGAAATCGTCCGACGTGGAACGAAAAAGACCAGGCCGCTGGAATTTGACGGCGGAGAGAGCGAACAGGAGGCTTTCATCAGAGCGATGCAC